>CAYYLU010000006.1:0-58624 GCA_964472475.1 uncultured Syntrophus sp.
ATATTCGGAACATGCTTGAGATCTCCGTTATCGCACTGAACAGAATTTGTAACAGGCTTGATGTCTAATGACTTATATACGGGTTCGGTGCCGGATGCTTCACATGACTCCGGAATAGGCTACTGCTGGAGTGCACTACATTTCTGTAATGCCTCCTACCGGCAACACTAGCTTAAACACACTGCCTTTGCTCAATACAGTCTCAACGATGATATTTCCCGATACATGTGATACAACTGCAGCAAAGAAGGACTGTTTGTGCGATTCCGAGATCAAATTTTGTGTTCGGCAACTACCTGAGATCAACTTCAATGCAAAATTGCGATCGATGGTATGAGGCAAAGGATTTCCTGAGAAATGACCGTTTTTCTCTTGAAAGATAGCGTCATTCATATCATATTAAACACTGGTCCGGGGCAGAGCTACAAATGCACAGAATATCACGACTGATCGAACCCGTCTCAATGATTGTACTGACTGGAGGTCCCTGCTCGGGCAAGAGTTCCTCACTGGCGTACTTTACCGAAAAGCTGTCAGATCACGGCTTCATGGTGTTCGTTGTCCCCGAGACAGCTACTTTGATAACGAACAGCGGCATAGATCGCCGCAAGATGAACAGGTCCAAACAGGTCGTGATGTATGAAGAGGCCATTCTTGATATGCAGCTTGCGTTTGAGAAGACGTACCAGGAAACCGTCTCACAGATTTTTCCCGAACGCAAGAAGGTGATTCTCCTCGACAGGGGCATCATGGACATCAAGGCATTCGTTCACAGTGATGATTTCAAGGAGATGCTCAAGAGGAAGAAGCTCAGCGAAGTCAAATTACGAGACAGATACAACGGAGTGATTCATCTTGTAACCGCAGCAGAAGGTGCCTTACCCTTCTACACGGGGGAAAATAACCATGCACGTATTGAAACACCGGAAGAAGCAATTACTATTGATCACAGAATACGTGAGAGCTGGTTGGGCCACCCGCACTTTAGGATCATCGATAACTCTACCGATTTTGAAGGGAAGATCAGCAGGGCGTTCGCAGCGATATCGTCTTTTCTCGGACTGCCCGCGCCGCTACAGATAACAAAGAGGTTTCTGGTGAAAAGCGTGCAATATGACAAGATACCCGCCCACCAGGTAATCCATATCGAGCAGATATACTTGCGTTCAAAGGATAAGAGTGAGCAAATTAGTATAAGGAAGCGTGGCCAGAACGGCGCATACCTGTACTTTCTTTCCCGAAAAACATCTATAGAACAGGAAGAACTGATAACAGAACAGGCGTACACGAACCTGAAGAAGCTAATCAATCCCGGAACGAATGAGATAGAACGGGACCGTATGTGCTTCATATGGCACGATCAGTATTGTGAACTGGACACCTACAAAGGACAACACCAAGGAATTGCTGTGTTGAAGGTTGAGCCTGCAGGGAAAGGAACGAGCACCCCTGATATACGGATTCCCCCTTTTGTTTCGGTTGAAGCTGATATCACGGGCGATCCTAAATACAATGAAAGATACATAGCAAGAAAACACAAACATCCTTCAAAGAGGGTATAATATCAATATGAGGTCAGCCTACATTAATCAAAACATCAGTGACTGCGGGTCTCACGCTGCAGGTAAGAGGCAAAGAAAGATTACGGTCAGCAAGGCAGCCAGGGTTGGCGGGGCCATCATATTTTTCGGCATTCCCGCAGTAACCATAACGACAGCTGTGCTCGGTTACGGAATCCGGAGCCTCTGTAAACGAATTAAACAGAAGTAATCTGTCATTCGATAATGATGTTCAATGTTCCACGTTCAATTCGATGTTCATGCCGTTTTCGCACATCTATTATTCACCATTCACTATTCACGTCATACCTGGTGTTGACCCTATGACGACTTAATGGCCCAATGACTTACAACAGAGCCCAGATAGCGGCGTATACCAGGGCAGGCAGCAAATTGCCGATGCGAATTTTTGCTGTTCCCAGAAGATTGATGCCGATCGCGACTATGAGAAGGCCGCCTGTTGCTGTCACAGCATTAAGAACAACAGGCGGCTGGAGAAAGACGAGCCTGGTTGCCAGCAAAGTGATGGCCCCCTGTACCACAAAGACGCTCGCCGCAGAAAAGATGACGCCGACACCGAGTGTCGATGCAAATGCAGCAGCAGCCACACCGTCCAGCATTGATTTTACGTACAATGTGGTCGCGTTACCGGTAGTTCCATCCTGAATAGAACCGACGATGACCATGGCACCCGTACAGTAAAGAAGAGAACTTGTGACAAATCCTTCAACAAAAGTAGAGGAATCAGAGCGAGCCATTTTTTTAAACCACATCGCAAACCGTTCGAGGGCGGCTTCGATTTTCAGAAGTTCACCTGTTGCTGCGCCGAAAAGAAGAGATCCAATTGCGGGAATAACGTTTGATACTGTCAGGGCCATCTGCATGCCTATGAGCAATGTGGATAGTCCTAGTGCCTGCATGAGAATTGTTTTCACGCGCTCCGGCAGTCTTCTTCCGGCGAGCAAACCGACAACACTGCCCGCCACGATAGCGGCGGCGTTGGCAATAGTCCCTTGCAGAATCACCTCTTCCCTCCGTTGGTTATGCTCAGCTGCTATTCAGAATTCCAGTCATTGTACAAGAGAGTGCAAAGGAGTGTCAATGACCAATACTTTCCGAAACGTATGTTATACTATTCTCCACGGGATCATATGGGGTTAGTCTGGATCAATGCGGTTTCAATCGGCTACGGCGGCAATCTTCTGCTGGACAATGTCTCGCTCAAGATTGAACAGGGCGAACGGATAGGACTGCTCGGTCGGAACGGTTCGGGTAAGTCAACACTCATGAATCTGCTCGCCGGTGATAGTTCTCCTGATGTGGGGCACGTTGTCAGGAATACCACTCTAAAGATTGCCATACTCCCACAGGATGTACCCGATGATGTGCCCGGATCTGTGTACGACGTCGTTGCTTCCGGAAACCCGAAGAATATAGAGCTCCTTCGCGAATATCATGAACTTACGATAGACCTGCAGATGGGTCGAAATGGTCATGAGAATGTGATGAAGAGGCTCGAAGAAATTCAGCATAGAATTGAGACGTGCGGGACGTGGCAGTATCATCAGCAGGTGGAAGCATTACTGGAGAGGACAGAGCTTGATGGGAGTCTGACCTTTAACACGCTCTCTGCCGGCTTAAAACGACGCGTTTTCCTTGCTCGCGCGCTTGTGAGTGAGCCCGATCTTCTGCTTCTTGATGAACCCACTAATCACCTTGATATAGGTACAATCCTATGGCTCGAGGAATTTCTTGTTAAGTACGAAAAAACTCTCATGTTTGTTACACATGACAGGGCATTTCTGCAACGATTGGCAACGCGGATCATAGAGATTGATCGCGGGCGCATCGTATCCTTTCCCTGTGATTACAGGACGTACCTTGAGCGTCGACAGACGTTACTTGAGGCTGAAGAGAAAGAATGGCACGAGTTCGACCGAAAACTGGCGAAGGAAGAGGCTTGGATAAGGCGCGGTATCCGTGCACGAAGAACACGCAATGAAGGAAGGGTACAGGCATTGCTTGCAATGCGGAGTGAGCGGGCGCAGAGACAGGAGCAGATAGGGACAGCCAGGTTGACGATACAGGAAGCGCAACGTGCCGGCCGTATCATTATTGATGCTGAAAAGATCAACTTTTCATGGGGTGACAGGGAGATCGTCAAGGGGTTCTCCAGCGTCATTATGCGTGGAGACAAGATAGGTATTATCGGTCCGAATGGCTGTGGTAAGACTACTCTTATCAGGTTACTTTTGGGAGAACTTGCTCCGGAAGAGGGTAGAGTGAAGCTGGGAACAGGTTTGAAGATCGCATACTTCGATCAACTGAGGACTCAGCTTGATGAGAATAAAACGCTGCGGGAGAACATTTCCGACGGTAATGAGACGGTCGGGGGCGATGGCACTTCCCGTCACGTCATGGGATATCTACAGGATTTCCTTTTTTCACCGGGTCAGATAATGGGTCCCGTCAGCTCTCTATCCGGTGGCGAGCACAACCGTTTGCTTCTGGCAAAACTTTTTGCGGTACCCTCAAATGTCCTCGTGTTGGATGAACCGACAAATGATCTTGACGCAGAGACATTAGAACTTCTGGAGGACCGGCTGCTTGAATATAACGGCACCGTTCTGATGGTGAGCCATGACCGTGAGTTTCTCAATAATGTGGTCACGTCGACCATTGTTTTTGAACGTGACGGGTGTCTGCAGGAATATGTTGGCGGCTATGACGATTGGCTGAGACAGCGCGCATCGATACCGGGGCCTGTTAATAATGAAAACCGGGACGGACCCGCGAAAAAGAAAGTGAGATCTCCTCAAGAAAAGCGAAAACTATCGTTCAGAGAAAAAAAGGAACTGGATGCACTTCCGGGTGCAATTGAGAGGCTGGAAAATGAGAGGGAGGAACTGCTGAAGACTCTCAATTCCCCTGAACTGTATGCCGGTCGGGACCTCAAAGAGATAAACGCGGTGAACGATCGTTTGAGAGGTGTCGACGAAGAGCTTGATCAATCATACTGTCGATGGGATGAACTGGAGGAAATGGCGAAGAAGTTTGGAGAAAGCCTGTAATCCGATTAGAGCATTTTACCACATGGTGCCGACACCCGGTTTGTTGATAAAGTAATTCCCGTGATATAGTAACAAAGCAACGACAGGAGTTATATACATGGATTTTACATACTATGGTGACCTGCTGGGTATCTCCGGCTATTACAGACTCAACCCGAATGTTGCAAAAGACAAATTGAACCTTTTTTACGATATAACATTTGAAAGCCTCTCAGAATACTGTCGTCAAAACGACCATGTTGCCGTCACCATGTTTAGTGATAGCCTCTTGTTCTACGGGGATGATATACATGCCGCCCTGGAACAGTTGCATTCGGTATATGTCAGATTAGTCCATAACGGACTGCTTCTGAGGGGCGCCATAGTAAAAGGCAGACTTCAATATGAACCTCGCCTTACATTTGAGAATTACGAGAAAAGGCAGCCGCAAGATGATACTCTTGCGAGAGTGATGGGTTTGGCAAGCACAACAAAGGGCGCGAGGCTGTTGATAGAAAACGATGTTGCTGCCGAATTGCTCAGCCACTATCCTGAATGGCTCACACAGGAGGGTTACGTCATGAGCTTCGGCAAAACGTATTATGTAAGTGTGCCGGACAATAGTATGTTGAGAAAAATATCACCAACCCCGGGCCAGGATACGTACGAATATCTGTATTTTTGGATTCATCCTGACCACCGGGCTTATCCCGGACTGCAGCGCTCCGCCAGCGTGAAGGATTTGGAGATACTGAAGTCGATGACGAGCGAGTCCATAAGCGTTCATTATAAGGAGACAATAGAGCTTCTGAAAAGATGCAAGATCCGTCAGAAGCTCACCGAGGAAAGATTGAACTGCAGAGATGTAATTTAGAAATGCTTTACAACTCTGCACAAAATACTAATTGGCTTCTCAGCACGTCTTTTTTGTAAGGAAACTTCACATTTGGCTGCCTGATCCTTGTAACGGGCAGGAGAAATAGTTTAATCATGAATGATCCCAGCTGAAATGTACAACTCTGATCTCAGTCTTCCCCCCACCGGTTCAGATGTGAGCCGCATCTATATTTATATGTATGTTCATCACTCTCGCGGAATCTTGTGATGATACGTGTCGGATTATTTTACACAAATGTATTATTCACAGTACTGTGTGACTTGCAACACCACGGAACCAAAAAGGGTCGCGTGCATGGTATGTAAATTGCTCCTAACTTCAATTGAAAGAAAGATTGGTAGCTCAACCATGAGATTTTTTTGGAAATTTACCTTTTCACCGGAAGTAGTCGATCCAAGATAGGAGAGATTAGTGCTCATTCATGTACAATATCAGGACAACCACTATGACTTCGTGGGGAACAATATACTCGGCGATCTTCTCAACAAAGACCGTGTGAAGCGTTTCTACCGCCCGTCGGAGGAAAGATGGGTGAATGTTGCGATCGATCCCATCAGGGTATCCCCGGGTGTCGATCACTACACCGGGCTTGAAAGAAGAAATGTGCCATAGGAGGCAACCTAAATCCCGATCGGCATAATGTTAATCCGGTAAATACCATCAGATCCTAATCTGGGCAGTGTCAGATTCAAACGTTCCTCGTTTTTCTTGCATATGAATGGCTTCTCCGACGGTCGGAGTGTGAGTTCTTCCGCGAGAGTACTTGATTGGACAAGCAGCGGGTTATGCTTCAGATTTATTTACGTGAATGATCGTCGCAGTCTTTGTCTTGTCAGAGACATAAACGTGATTGCGTGGAAAACGATGGTTTAGCCATAATACAATGATGCAGAGAGCAGACCAGATGACTCCAACTATGAGCGCCGTTTTCAAAAGCAAGACAGTCCTCACAGCCATCATGCAAATTGTAGACCTGTCCGCATCTCCTTGTTATCTTTAGCTGGAAAAAAGACGTGTTTCGAGAATTGTAAAGCTATCCGACGCTTCGGTCGCTTATCGCGCATTGACGCAGAAGACATGAGCCATCATAGCCAATAGCCGGATGGCCCTTCTATGACCTGCTCGAGATCATTTGACTGTTCTGTTGAAACGTCCCGGGAGGACCTGTGGCTTCCCCGCCAGTTTGCCTGTGCCTGTGTCATCAAGTGTTTTTTTGAAATGAAAAGCCGTCCAGGGTTGTAGTACCATGCGTGATCGGTTACCGCAATATTGAATGCAGATGGATCTGGCGTATGATAACATTGGAACGGCTGCGAGAAAGCGGCGTCCGGGCGACTGTGATGGAATCCATACTATTAAGAAAAACGTCGGAGTGCTTTGGAGAGGGTTTTGCCTGAACATCCGGGTTTCCGGGCATATCCGATTTGGAAAATCAGCAATGAATTTGCATAACACGCTTTTACGGCCATGTTTTTTGGGATATAATGAACTCCTGTGCCGGTTCTAGAGAAGGTCGGCTTAGTGCATCAACGGAAAATCCAAGGAGTGACACGATGGAACAGTATAAGGAAGATTTTATTGAATTCATGCTGAGGGCTGATGTGCTTCGTTTCGGAGATTTTCTGACGAAGAGCGGGCGCAAGACTCCATTCTTCATAAATACGGGTAACTACCGCACCGGGAGTCAGATGGAAAAACTTGGCGATTATTACGCGCAGGCCATAGTACGTGAATTCGGATTCTCTTTTGATGTTGTTTTCGGACCGGCTTATAAGGGAATTCCGTTGGCCGTTGCTACAGTGTCTTCTCTATTTCGTTTGTACGGAAAAGACTTTGCATATTGTTTTAACAGGAAAGAAGTAAAGGACCATGGCGAGGGAGGCGTGCTTGTCGGCGCCAGACTTCAGGCCGGTGACAGAGTACTTATCATCGAAGATGTTACCACCGCCGGCACATCCATCAGGGAAACAGTCCCCATTCTTAAACAGGCCGCCGACGTGACACTGTCAGGGCTCATTGTTTCGGTAGACAGGATGGAAAAAGGGCAGGGCGCTCAGAGCGCTCTGATGGAAATAGAAGAAGCATTCGCTATGAAAACCGCATCGATAGTCGACATGCGGGAAGTCAGATCATTTCTTCTGAACCGCATGGTAGACGGCAAAGTGTTTGTTGACAGGGAGATGGATTCGCGGATTGAAGATTACTACAGACTCTATGGCGCGTCTTCCTAAAACAAACACCCGACCGGACGGGAAGGGGGTATAAAGATGCACATCCGATCGGGGCTTGAGGTGTTCTATTTATTTCAATGTAACAGTGACATAAAAACTGTTTTGATTTCTCTGAATCAATAGCAGGACGCTTTCGCTTTTTGATTGCTCTATCCCCTGCACCAGATCCTGAGTGTCCCGGACGGGCTTACGGTTGAGTTCCCGGATAACGTCGCCCTGCCTGATATCCGCATTGGCCGCCGTACTGCCAGGCTGCACCTGCGTTACAACGACTCCGTTCGTATCCTTCAGGGAAAAAGTCCGGGCCATCTCGGGTGTAATATTCTGTACGTTGATGCCCAGTTTCTTCCCGGATGATGCTTTTGCAGTCTCAATTTTGTCATCCTTCATTTCAGAGACTGTTATGTTTTTGTTCACCGCCGCACCATTGTGTACCAATTTCACTGTGACGGATTTGCCCGCCGGAACGGCGGCAACTATACGAGGAAGGTCTTTAGCGTCTTCAATAGGCTTCTTATCAAATTCGGTGATGACATCGCCTCTTTGAATGCCGGCCTTGTCGGCGGGACCGTCCTTGACAACATCCGCGACAAGCGCACCTTTCTTTTGTTTGAGGCTAAATGAGGTAGCAAGTTCCGGAGTTATCTCCTGAATGCTGACTCCAATCCAGCCCCGGCTGATCTTTCCTTTGTCTTTGAGCTGGGGTAGCAGCTCTTTTGCCATATTGACAGGGATTGCGAAGCCGATTCCCTGGCCTGATGCAACGATGGCCGTATTGATTCCAACAACTTCACCTAGGGTGTTGATGAGCGGACCACCGCTGTTTCCGGGGTTAATTGAAGCATCCGTTTGGATGAAACTGTCATACGGACCAGCCCCTATAGTCCTGCCTTTGGCACTTACTATACCCGCAGTCACCGTTTGTTCGAGCCCGAAAGGGCTTCCGATCGCGACGACCCAATGACCAACTTTGAGGGCGTCTGAGTTGCCCAGTTGTAAGGGCCTGAGGTCCGAAGACGCGTTAATCTTGATCAACGCGAGATCTGTCTTCGGGTCCCGGCCAATAACCTTTGCTTCGAACTCCTTTCCGCTGGCGAGCTTTACCTTAATCTCATCTGCGTTCTCAACGACATGATTATTGGTAATTATGTACCCGTCGCGATCGATGATGAATCCGGAGCCGAGACTTTTCTGCTGAAAGTTGTCGGAAGGACCGTTTTCATCAAAGTCTCTGTCGAAGAAATTATCGAACGGACTTTGCCTTCCAAAGGGATTTTGCCGCTCAAAAGGATTACCGAAAAACTGACGAAATACCCGACTGCCCCCTTTCACCGTTTTCACGGTTTGTATGTTGACCACACCGTCGCGATTTTTTTCGGCAAGTTCGGCAAAATTACCGGGGACAAGGATTGGCGCAGTTACTGCCGGCGAGACTGCCGCACGCGCACTGTTCACTGCCTGAAAAGCGCCATATCCGGTGCCCGCGGCGAGAGCTGCGGCTACAATTATGGTTAGTACGATCCTGAATCTTGTCTGTCCACTCATAGTATGCTCCTTGAAAAGGATTTTTTGTAGTGAACAGCAAAGTGCATGCCGAAATGCAGCAATTCTTAGAGTCTCAATCATTTTAATAACTTTCCCAAACGAGACAGAGAGGGAACCGGCAATATATGTCGATTGTGCGTGAGCTGGCAGGAAAAATTGGTCGAGTTCTAATTATATTTCGGAATGAGACATTATCTTGACTGACTGCTCGAAATGTCCTGAGCACTGTTATGCATATTGAGACTTTCGGATTGTTTGATTTCTTCATTGATGACTTGACGTTCTGATAGAAGACGATCTCATTATGATTTCTCCTGCCTGGTAAACGGGCACTTAACTTATTCCAAAAGGAATGTGCGGGGTATTAGTGACAGATCGCGGGTGAGTGACTATTCATGCGAACGAGCTGACCCAAGAGTACAGTTATTTGTCCAGCAGTTCTCGGATGTTGCGAAGCAGTTCGTTGGGGGAGAACGGTTTGGAAAGCAGTCTGTCCCCGGGGTCATAGATTCCCTTGTTCGTGATGATATCACTTGAATGAGCACTTATGAAAAGGGTTTTTACATCGGGTTTCTTGCTCTTGATGTGTTCTGCAATTTCTTTTCCGTTCTTGCCCGGCATGATCATATCGACAAGGGCAGGGTCTATATCGTGTTGGTGTTTGTTGAATTTCTGTACTATGTCATCCGCGTCCGCGGCTTCTATAACGGTGTATCCGTTCTTTTCCAGCACCTGTGTTAGCATCCTCCTCAATGTCTCATCATCTTCAGCAATGAGGACTGTCTCTGAGGGGTTCCTGCAGGCAGTGTCTTCAACATCCTGTTCGGGGGAGGTCTCCTTGAGCAACGGGAAGTAGATACTAAATGTCGTGCCCAGTTTTTCTTCACTCTCTACCGTGATAAAGCCGCCATGCTGTTTGACAATTCCGTATGCTATCGATAAACCCAATCCTATTCCGCCTGCGGGTTCTTTGGTTGTAAAAAAGGGGTTAAATATCCTTTCTTTTATTGCGGCTGTCATTCCTGTGCCGGTGTCGGAGATAGTAAGACGAGCGTAATCTTCCGGCGTGGGTATTTCGCTGCTGTACGGAGCAGTTGCGGTATTTAGTGTACAGCGTGCAGTCGCTATCGAAAGAACACCACCGCGGGGCATCGCCTCCCTGGAATTTGTAAGGATGTTAATTATTACCTGATCCAATTGTCCGATATCCGCCGCTACACCGAGAGCTTCCTCGCAAAGATTCATCTCGAGAAGAATATCCTCAGTCAGTATTTTATTCAGAAGCTTCTTGATAACACTTAAAGGCTCATTCAGTATGTTTTTGCCTGACACTTCCAGCTGACATTCGGAAATTTCGAGGCTGAAAAGGGTGGCATTCTTCCTCATCTGTCTGCAGACCTTCTCTTGCGGAACATACAAAGTATCGGAGGCACGTCTTTCCATATACTGTGGTCTATCTTCAGGGCTGAAAAGATCGGGCCAGCTCATTTGCGTGAATTCTTCGCGTGTGAACTGATATTGCCTGACAGCCATTTTGTTTGCATCTATTACTTTCAAGGTTTTGGGATCAAGGACGAATGTGGCAACCGGGTTGCTGTTAAAAAGGTTGTAGTAAGCGGAAGTCTTGATGTCCGCCGCTTTGCCTTTTTCGTCTGTTGCAGCGGCTTCATTCATGAATCACCTCGCGAACAACACCACCCACCTGTGCCGATTCTACCATAACCCGGCAATAAGAAAATCTCTAGGCAGTCGCGTTCACTTCGTATCCGCTCAACATCTAAGGTAATTTTTGGCACAAATTGCTTGGAATTACACAATAAGTTGGATAGTTTCTTGCAATGCTCAGACAGGGAGGAAAAGAAGTTTTCGGGTTTCCGGTTCGGCTGCTATGACTCTGATTCGAATCTTGTCTCCAATACGATATGTCTTTCGTGTTCTTCTCCCAAATATCCTGAATTTTTCCTCTTCATACCTGTAGTAGTCATCGGTGAGATCCGCCAGCAGTACCAGACCCTCAACGAAGACTTCTATGAGTTCCACGAAGAATCCGAACGAGCTGACGTGGGAGATTATCCCATTGTACATTCGTCCTGTCTTTTCTCTCATGAAAAGTATTCGGGTGCGTTCAACGAGTTCGCGTTCCGCCTCCATTGCTGTTCTCTCTTGTGCTGACAGGTGAGCCGCAATCTTCTCGAAATCGCCTTCGTCGGGTTTTCCGCCATTCAGCGCGGTCTTGAGAGATCTGTGACAAATCAGATCGGGATACCTGCGTATGGGAGATGTGAAGTGGAGGTAACATTTTGAGGCGAGTCCGTAATGTCCTTTGTTGACAGGACTGTATCGGGCCTGTTTCATGGAGCGAAGAACCACTCTGTTAAGAAAGAACTCGAATGAAGTGCCCTCAGCTTCTTTTAGTACCGATTGCACAAAGCTTCTCGGGGGAAATTTGCTCTGTTTCCCTGTAAGTATGGAAACCAGCTTATGGATTTCTGTCAATTTGTCTCTATCCGGTCCCTCATGTATCCGGTATACAGCCGGTAACTGCTTGGCGTGCAAAAATCGCGCGACTGACTCGTTCGCTGCGATCATGAATTCTTCAATTATCTGATGAGAGAATAATCTTTCGGTTCTGACGATATCCTGGATGCCGCCTTCTATATCGAGGAGTATCTGTGGCTCCGGAAGATCAAAATCGAGACTGCCTCTTTTCTTACGGACGTCTGTAATCAATCCCGCCAGTTCTGCCATGTGCAGGAGCATATCGTTACAATCCGCCTTTGTCCCTGTGAGCGGAACCTCACCTGAAATAGCGCTTTGCACCTCGTGGTATGTGAAGCGGGCAACACTCCTGATGACAGAAGCATAAAAGTCCTGTCTGACAATTCGTCCTGTTTCGTCGAAATGCATTTCCACAGTCATGGCGAGTTTGTCCTGAAGGGGGTTAACACTGCATAGATCATTTGAAAGCTTCTCCGGGAGCATCGGGATGACTTTTCCAGGAAAATAAATGCTTGTACCTCTCGTGTATGCTTCCTTGTCAATTTCAGAATGAGGGTGCACGAACGCTGAAACGTCTGCAATAGAGACGTAGAGTCTGTAGCCCTCGGACGGTTTTTCAAGACAGACAGCATCATCAAAATCCTTTGCGAGTTCGCCGTCTATGGTTATGTGCTTCAGTCCGCGAAGGTCTCTCCGTCGCATGTCGCGAGAGGGTTGTGGAGACAACTCCGCAGCCTCCGTTGTAATCGATTCTTTGAAGGTGAACGAAAGGCCAAATTTAGTCGTAACCAGGTCCGTGATTGCGTCAATTGTGCGAAGACCATGCGTGAAGACCTTTACTATTTCACATTCAGGTTCTCCCGCGTCGAATTTCGTAATTCGTGCAGTGACAAAATCTCCCTGTCGTGTTTTTGCGTGGCCCCTCAGAGGCGTGACCACCCGGAAACGATCGTTATACCTACTATCCTCGGGAACAATGAACAGAGTCCCATGATCTGATTCAAGGTGGCCGCTTATGTACTTTGTGTTTCTGCTGACAATGTTGACAACCCATCCTTCGGGGCGCTGTTTTCTGGAATATGGGTCCAGCCTCACTGTTACCGAATCTCCATGCATGGCACCTTGCATGTGTCGGGAAGGAATGAATATATCTCTTGTTCCTTCAGTCTGGGGTACCACAAAACCGTTTCCGCTCCGTGTGCACAGGAGCGTGCCTGTAATGGTCGAATTGCCACGAACATGCGCAAAACGCCTGCCCTTGAGCCGCGCGACGGAGCCGATTTGTCGCAGTTTCACAAGCATTTCTCTTACTGCTCTGTGTTGATGTTTTTCGATACCAAAGTAATCGCAGATTTCCCCGAAAGAGAGAGGATGCTGAGAGCCTTTAATAAATGCGTCCAGGTGTTTTTCATTGACACCGTGGACGCCCGGTTTTCTGCGGGCTTTTTTCTCGGGAGGATTTTTTTTACGATGCCTTTTCATATTTGTTGATGTTTCTTTCCGTACATCTTATATTTAATGCATTGTGGAGCGCAAGTGGACCTTACGATAAAGATAGGCGGTGAAGCGGGGCAGGGAATTCAAACAGTGGGAGATCTGCTCACAAAGATCTTTGCCCGAACCGGATTTCACGTGTTTACGCATCAGGATTATGAATCGCGCGTAAGGGGCGGGCACAATTTCTATCAGATCCGTTTGTCGGATAAACCTGTGTTTGCGTCGCGTACCCGCATGGACCTTGTTTTAGGATTTGACGAAAAAACCGTGATTTTTCATAAACAGGAGTTGAATGAGTCCGGGATCCTCATCTTTGACCCGACTGCTGCAAAGCAGGCTTATGATGATCCTCAGTTTCTTGCTGTGCCGTTTGGGAAAATTGCTGCCGAAGGTTCCGGTAATGCGATAATGGCCAACACTGTTGCTACTGGAGTGATATTGGGAATACTGGGATTGCCAATCCAACCTCTCATTGAAGCATTACCCGACACTTTGAAAAATAAGACGAGAGAGAACCTTGAAGTCAATATTGCCGCCGCTAAGAGAGGCTATGAATACGCGGGCACACACTGCAGCAAGTGCGCGTTTACTCTCAGCAGCCGGTCTGACCCCTTGATGTCTATTGATGCCAATCAGGCGATTGGACTTGGAGCGGCTGCTTCAGGCTGCAGGTTCTATTCTGCGTATCCGATGACGCCCTCTACAGGAATAATGACGGCTTTGGCACAAAGATCCCGGGAATTCGGGATAGTGGTTGAACAGGCCGAAGACGAAATAGCTGCGATAAACATGGCAATTGGAGCGTCGTTTGCCGGCGTAAGGTCAATGACAGGAACTTCCGGTGGCGGTTTTGCATTGATGGTGGAGGGCCTTTCCCTTGCTGCCATGACGGAAACACCCATCGTCATAGTTCTGGGACAGAGGCCGGGTCCGGCAACAGGGCTGCCGACACGAACGGAGCAGGGTGAATTGCTCTTCACTTTACATGCCGGTCACGGGGAGTTTCCGAGGGTAATATTCGCGCCCGGAACCGCCGAAGAGGCGTGTTTTCTTACAAACAAAGCGTTCGATCTCTCGCAGAGATTTCAAATACCTGTATTTGTTCTGACGGACCAGCACCTCGCCGATAGTCAGTGGACGTATAAAGGGTTTGATCCTCAGCGACTGGTCTTTACTGATTACCGTGTCCTGACCAGGGACATTGGTACGGAAGCACAATACCAGAGACACGTCTTGACTGACGACGGAGTATCGCCGTTTGCGGTTCCCGGCAAGTCGAAGGGTCTGGTTGTTACTGACAGCGATGAGCATGATGAAAGCGGACATATTATTGAGGATGCAGCGATAAGAGAGAAAATGGTGAGGAAGAGAAATGATCTGAAAAGGGCAGGTATTATCTCGCAGATTCTCCCACCCAGACTGCACGGATCGGAGAGTGCAGAAATCATCGTTGTCGGATGGGGTTCGACATATGGAGTGATAAGGGAAACGATAGATGCACTGTCGATAAAAAAATCGATAGCGGCGCTTCACTTCAGTGAGATTTACCCTTTCCCCGAAACGAAGCATTTTGATTACATGAATGTTCTGCGCGGAGCGGACATCACTATCTGTGTTGAACAGAATGCAACATCCCAGTTTGCGAGGCTGCTGTATTCTGAAACGGGCTATGTCTTTACGCACAAGATCAATAAATTTAACGGACGACCTTTTCTTATTGAAGAACTGGCAGGTATGATAGATGAAATCACCGGATGATTACATAGGCCAGATTCCGGCGTGGTGCCCTGGATGCGGCAATTTTGGTATCCTGAAAGCTTTTCAGGGAGCTATGGCAGAGCTTGAAATAGAACCTCACGAGTTGATGATTGTATCGGGCATTGGACAAGCCGGTAAATTTCCTCACTATACCATATGCAATACGTTCAACGGTCTTCATGGAAGAAGCATCCCGGTGGCAACAGGTGTAAAGCTTTCTAACCGTGAGATCAGAGTCATCGCCGTCGGCGGTGACGGAGATATGTACGGAGAGGGAGGAAACCATCTGATCCACGCAATGCGCAGGAACATCGGGCTAAGTGTTTTTGTGCACGATAATCAGGTATACGGCCTCACGAAAGGACAGGCGTCCCCGACGACTATGGAGGGCTTTATTACAAGTGTTCAGCCTGAAGGAGTATTCTCCACGCAACTAAACCCCCTCGCGATGGCAGTTGCTCTTGACTGTAGTTTTGTGGCGAGAGGATATGCCGGAGACCAGGAGCACCTGAAGAATATCATAAAATCTGCCATGACCCATGATGGCTTCGCGCTTCTGGATATACTGCAGCCTTGCGTGACATTCAACAAAATAAACACGTATAGCTGGTACGGAAAAAGGGTGTACCGCATTGGGAGTGATCACGATGCTGAAGACAGAGTTGCCGCTTTCAAGAAGTCACTTGAATGGGGAGACCGTATCCCGATAGGTATCATATATAGAAACAGCCGGTTGGCACTCGAAAAAAGGATGCAGGTCGCTTCAACGACAATTCCTGTTGATCAACCGCTTTCCGTTGACAGCCTGAGATCGGGATTTGCCCGAGCGCTTAAGAGTTACTATTGATTTTGATGCGGGATCATTCTATATTTTTAAGCCTAACCATCATAGCATTCAACTAAATGTAGCAGAAGATAGCGAAAAGGAGGACCGATATGAACATGAAGGCTGTCCAGAAATTGTGCTACGGAGTGTATATCATCAGTTCGAAGAAGAATGGAGACATCAACGGTCAGATCGCGAATACAGCCTTTCAGATTACGTCCGAACCCCCGACAATCGCGGTTAGTATCAACAAACAGAACTTAACGCACGATTACATCACGGCGAGCAAAGTCTTTACAATATCCATCCTTTCCAAAGACGCACCGATGACACTCATAGGCGCTTTTGGTTTTAAATCCGGAAGGGATGTGGAGAAATTTAAGGATGTTCAATACAGGACGGGAATAACAGGAGCACCTGTTGTACTGCAGGATACCATAGGTTACATGGAGTGTGAGGTGTTGAGCACGACAGACGTCGGGACGCACAGCATATTCATCGGGAAAGTTGTCGATTGCGAGATTTTGAGTGATGCTGAACCCATGACGTATGCTTACTACCATCAGGTAAAGGGGGGGAAGTCTCCGAAGACCGCGCCGACATACGTGAAAGAAGAGGCAGAAAAGGCGAAAGTCACCGGAGCGGTGAAGTACAGATGCAAGATATGCGGGTATGTATATGATCCGGCAGTTGGTGATTCTGACGGAGGAATAGAGCCGGGAACCTCTTTTGAAGATCTTCCCGATTCGTGGACCTGTCCGATATGCAATGCTCCTAAATCAGAGTTTGAGAAAATTGATTAGCCAGGAGAAGAGACATGGGGAACGTAATCAGAGAAACAAATCTGCCGAACGTAGGCCAGCCGAAAAGGGGAAAAGTCAGAGACATTTATGATCTGAGGGAAAGTCTCCTGATTGTTGCCACCGACAGAATATCGGCGTTTGATGTCGTTCTTCCCGGAGGTATTGAAGACAAGGGAAAAGTCTTGACCCGGCTTTCGGTCTTCTGGTTCAAGCAGATGGAGTCGCTTATCGCAAACCACATTATGGAAACGGATGCGTCGAAGTACCCGGCACCGCTCGACAGACAGACGGATATCTTACAGGGGAGAAGCATGATTGTGAAAAAGGCAAAGCCTCTCCCTGTTGAGTGTGTTGTTCGTGGATACCTGGCGGGATCTGGCTGGAAAGACTATCAGGAAAGGGGTACTGTCTGTGGCATCGCACTTCCAAAGGGTCTTCAGGAATCTTCACGATTACCGGAGCCGATTTTCACGCCGACAACAAAAGCCGACGAAGGCCATGATTTAAATATGACGTTTGATGAAGTTGTCAAAAGTATCGGTGGTGAACTGGCTGAGCAACTGAGAGATATAAGTATAGGAATATACAAAAAGGCCTGCAACATAGCGGAGAAGAAGGGCATAATTATTGCTGATACAAAGTTTGAATTTGGCCTGCTCGACGGAGAAATGATATTGATTGATGAGGTACTGACACCCGACTCGTCGCGCTTCTGGTCCATGAGTGGATACAACCCGGGGTTTTCGCAGGACAGCTACGACAAGCAGATAGTGAGAGACTATTTGAACACACTGAACTGGGACAAAACATATCCCGGTCCTGAACTGCCGGATAATGTTGCACAAAGGGCGAGAGCCCGTTACATTGAAATACTTACGATTCTAACGGGAGAAGGTTTGTAACTAACGAACCATGTTGGAGAGCACCAACACTGTTGCATAGGGAAACAGAAACAGCATGAATATCGCAATAATATAGGAAGGTATGTAGTACAGACTTCCCCTGAATACTGTACTGAGCGGAATATCCTTCGACATGCCTGCGACCACATAGCAGCATATGCCAACAGGCGGCATGATTGAACCCATTGTTGTCACAATGCAGATGACCTGGCCAAACCAGATCGGATCATATCCCATCTGAGTGACTATCGGATAGAAAATAGGAAGGGATACAAGCAGGAATGCCAGCGCGTCCATCACGCAGCCGCCGATTATATAGCAAAATACGATAATCCAGAGGATGGCCCATTGGGGAAGGGCCAGTCCGCTGATCCACGTGGCGGTTTCAAACGGCAATCTCGTGATCGACAAGAAACGGCTGAAAATAACGGCTCCCGCAACAATCATAAAGACCAGGCATGATATTCGCAGAGTGTCCACAATTGCAGCAGTAAATGTCTTCCATGAAAGCTTACGCCGCACGAGACACAGTGTAAGTCCGATGGCACAGCTTGCCGCTGCGGCTTCAGTGGCTGTCACAACACCGGTAAAGAGCGCTACCATGATAACTGCGAACAGCACAAGTATATCGACGAGGTCGGGAATGGCCTTGAATCTTTCCCTCCAAGTTGCCTTCGGTCCTGCCGGGCCCCAATCCGGATGTCTGGAACAGATATAGAAAACGGTAGCAGCAATGAAAACGGTCAATATCGCGCTCGGAATCACATTACCGAAAAACAGCTTTCCGATAGACTGCCCGGTGTACAATCCGTATACCACCAGTACAAGACTTGGAGGAATAAGGACTCCAAGAGTTGAACCCGCTGCGACGGATCCGGCATTTAGCAGGGGATGGTAACGATATTTCTTCATCTCCGGGATTGCTACTGTGCTCATGGTTGCAGCGGTAGCAGTATTTGAGCCGCTGATGGCCGAAAACAGTGCGCAGGCTATTATTGTGGTAATAGCAAGTCCGCCCTTATAGTTGCCGAACCACTTGTAAGTCGCATTATACAGACTATTGTTATAACCTCCGTAGTGGGCAAGTTCACCTACAAGGATGAACATGGGGATTACGGTCAGGCCGTAGCCGGAAAAAATATTCCATAAATCGCTTCCAATGAGACCCATTGCAGCGTGAAATGATGTTACATACGCAACCCCGAAGAATCCTGTTAACGCCATGGTGAAGGCCGCAGGTATCCTGAGGAGAAATAACGCGATGAACATTATGACGATTCCGGTGACTCCCAGCAGTGGCCCTTCCATGTATTATATCTCCTCTCGCAGAACTTCTTTGAGCAAATCTACTATGATGGTGAGTGTCAGAACTGCAAAACCAATGGAAACACAGAAAATAAACGGATGATACGCGATCTTCAGTGTTTCAGATACCTCTCCGGATCTCGATATCTTCATCCCAAAGGCAAATACCTGCCAGGAGACGATTGCAAAGAAAGCACCCGTAATCAAATAGCTTAAAATATTAAGAATATGGTTCGTGTGATGTGAAAACTTCTGCGTCAATATATCCACTATAATGTGGTCCTTGCGTTTTTGAGTGTAGCCCAGTGCAAAAGCAATGACGATCGCACCTAGGAAGGAGACTATCTCGTAAGTGCCCCGATAGGGTACATGAAGCATGCGAAGTAGTATGTTGATGGCGGCGACGGACATGAGGAGCATCACCGCGGTGCCGCCCAGAATAAGGAGAAGTTTGTTCAAGAACAGATTGACAGACTCAAGATATCTCATTGGCTTTGCAATTCTCCATTAAAGTGTTGACCCGGGGCCGTATTCCGGTCTCCGGGTCGCTGACATTTATTTACCCTTTACCTTTTTTGGTACCGGCTCGTATTTTGCTTTGAGAGCGAAAACATCTTTAATGATCTGATCACCGTTGAGACCGGAGGCGGTAACCCTTTTCGCATAGTCATCTATGATCGGTTTCACGCTTTTGCTAATTGTAGCTCTATCCTCACCGGACAGTTCGAAAATCTGGAAGTTCTTGTACTGGGATTTTGACCAATCAAGAGCTTCTTTTACGTGCGCGTCTACGTAAGATCCTGTCCACTCGGCCTGTTCGCGCGCCATATCGTCGAACACTTTTTTTACGTCGTCGGGAAGGGAATTCCATTTATCTTTGTTCATCACTACGGCAAAGGTCACAACCCACAGGTTCGTGACTGTAGCGTACGGTGTATAGGCTGCATAATTGAAGTCCTTTAATACTTCCATTGAGGATATGTGGCCCTTTATCACTCCCTTCTGCAGTGCCTCAGGTGTATCCGATTGCGGCATTGCTATAGGGTTACCGCCGAGACTTTTTAGAATATCAACAGCCGTTCCGGGTACTCTCAACTCCATTCCCTTCAGATCCTTCAGAGATTTCACGGGTTTGTTTGTCATGATATTTGCCGGAGGGCAGGTAAACAGCGTCAAAAGTTTTACCTGCTCGAACTCTTTCGGCTTATACTTCTTTACCAGATCATAAAGGGCAAGACTTGCTGATCTGGCGCTTGAAAAGCCGATCGGGAGGTCCACGGCCTCGGAAACGGGAAACCTACCTGGTTGATAACTCATGGCAAAATTGCCTATATCTGCTACTCCTGATATTACCCCGTCGAAGATGTTCTTTGCTGGAAGAAGGGTGCCGCCCGGAAACGTTTGCACCTTCACTTTCCCGTTCGTTCGTTTTTCAACTTCCTTTGACCAGCGTTCCATTTGAACACAGGGAAAAGTGGCTGCAGGGGGAAAATTAGCGTACTTTAAAACAACCGGTGTCTGGCCAACAGCCTGTGCTGGAACAATCAACAGACATGAAAGCGATGCAAATAAACATAGAGATAATACCAAACCTGTTTTGCTTCTCATTCGGATGCCTCCTTGCGTTTTGATATACAGAAGGCCACGAGCTCTAAGCTCATGGCCTTCAAAAAAGAAGGCCATGGATGGTACGAAACCGTCCATGGCCGTGACTTACGGTTTCATACCACTACATTTGCCACCACCAAGCCCATTTTCTGCTGTGCATAACGTACATTCTTTTGAACCTCTGTTCTTATGTTTAGCATGGAGTACCCGGACGTGTCAAGATACAATTGATACGCGCAGCCCGCTAAATTTTATATTCAAGCCTGTTGTGCGCAAGAACGTCCGCAAGCCGGTACGCCTGTATAAAACTGGACGGGTCCGCAATTCCTTTTCCAGCGATGTCATAGCCCGTCCCATGACCCGGAGAGGTACGGATGAACGGGAGTCCGAGTGTGATATTTACAGTCCTTTCAAAGTCTATAGTCTTGACGGGAATCAGACCCTGGTCGTGATACATGGCGACATACGCATCACAATCCCGTTTGTGAAAGAGGGTATCGGCAGGATGTGGTCCGGTTATATTCATCCCCAGGGAGACTGCTTTCCCTACAGCTTCCTGTATAGAGTGCTCTTCATCGCCCATCAAACCTTTTTCTCCGGCATGCGGGTTGAGCCCACAGACCCTGATAAATGGCTGCACAATACCGAAGAGGCTTTTGAGAGATCTGACGGTAATCGTGAGGCATTTGAAAACCGATTCGGCAGTAATTCGTTCAGGTACATCTTTGACAGGTATATGAATTGTCACAAGAGAAATTCTCATGGAAGGATTTACCATCATCATAATGTAATCGGATACGCCTCCGAAATGGGCAAGCAGTTCCGTGTGTCCTATGAACGCAATGCCTGCTTCGTGAACGGAGGCTTTATTTATAGGGCAGGTCACGATGGCGCCTACCTCACCCAGACAAGCCAGCTTCACAGCTTCCATGATGTAGCGATATGAGGCCGCACCGTATTCGCCCTTCATACTGCCGACCTCGATATTATTCAGGAGTTTCATGTCTATGAACTCCACGTCACCCATACGACCCTTTCCGTAGGCCTTGAAATCGGCAGGGGCAGGGCACAAATGGAGTTTGTCTAGAGAATGTATAACCGACATGTCGCCGATGACGACCGGCAGACTATGCCTGCAAATAAAAGGTAGAGACTTCAGGATGATCTCGCCTCCTATTCCGGCAGGGTCTCCCATTGCGACAGCGATTCTTTTCAGATCTTTACCTCTATGTAGGAGGATTTGCGAAGTTTATTGATGTAATCGTCATATCTCTTGTTTGATTCTTCAAGGACAATTTGCTCGTTGATCTTTTCTTTCAGTGATTCAAACGGCACTATCTCTCCTTTGTTTGTATCGACCAACTTGAGTATAGTGAAACCGTACGGCGTCTGAACGATGTTCGTATATGTGTTTCGTACCAGCAGCCCGACAGCTTCACTCAGTGCCGGCAGCAAATCCTCTGCCTGAACTGAACCTATATCGCCGCCCTGTTTTCCCGAAGGATCATCAGAGAATTCAACTGCTGTCTGTTCGAAGGTTTTGCCCTGTTCCAGTTGTTTGTAAGCTTCCTGGGCTCTTTTCGAGGCATCGGGGCGCTGCCCTGATATGAATATCTGTTTGAGGTGAAATTCCACGGGTCTGAATGAATCCTTGTGCCTTGCGTAATAATCTCTCATCATTGCTTCAGTAATGTTCATTTCCGGTGAAACGACTCTGGTCAGTACCCTGCTTCTCAAGACATTTATGCGTATCCCTTCCACGAATTGCGGGTACGTAACATTGTCTTTCTTCAGTTGCTCTTTCAATTCCACATCACTGATCAGGTTCTGCTTCTTGATGTTTTCAATAATCGATTCGACTTCCCTATCGCTTACATCAATTTTGAGCTTTCGTGCCTGCTGCTTTATCAGGAGCGAAGTAATAAAGTAATCCAGCCTTTCCTTCAGTTTCATGTTCCTGAGATATTCATCGACTGATGTAAACTGGTTTTTTGTTTCAACGTGTACGTAATTCTCAACTTCTTTCAGCGTTATGATGTCATCATTGACAATCGCAATAATCCTGTCTAGTACCTCGGCTCGTGTAGGTGCTGCAGAGGTAAGAATACCGATTATGATCAGAATACAGGCAGTTGTTTTCATTTCTTCTGTTCCGGCTGGCCGCTGCCTGATTTTGTTGGAGTCTCTACAGGCTTGGTGTCTGTTGTCTCTTCGGCGGGTGCCTGGGTATCCGATGGTTTTTCGTCTTTCAGCAAGTTCTCGTTGACGGTAATTTTGGCTGTTTTCTTAAGTTCTTCCACATATTTGTCAATGAGTTCTTTCTGCTTTTCCTGGGCCATTTGTTGTTTGATGAAATCTCTTACTTCTTCGAGGGGAACGAATGCCGGTGGTTTACTGCCTTCAAGCCGGATAATGTGATAGCCATACTGGGTTTTTACAATTCCGCTCACCTGGCCAACCTTTGTCAGGTTGAAAGCAGCTTCTTCATATTCCGGGAGGAGAGTGCCTTTTGGATGAAAACCTATATCTCCACCTGATGTTCTGGCGTTTGGCTCTATTGAATACTGTCTAGCGAGTTCGATGAAATCCTCTCCGTTTTTCAATTTTTCCTTAATCTGTTTTGCCTCATCCTCTGTTTTCAGGAGGATGTGTCGTGTGCTGATTTCTTTCTCTTTTTTGAACTTATCCTTGTTCGCTTCGTAGTATTTTTTAATTTCATCATCACTCAACTGAGGGCTGGAGGAAATTCTTTTTCTAAGGAGGGACTCGATCAGCAGTTGCGTCTTTATATCCAGCAAGCGTGTCTGAAATTCCTGCTCGTTTTCGATTTTATTCTTCGCGGCCTCCTTGAGAAGTAGTTTTTTTACAATAAGATTGTCAAGGAAGCTTCTTTTTCCGCTTTCGGTAGCCACTGCCATTTTCATGTTTACCGGAATCTTGTCAAGCTCTTTGTTGAATTCATCAAGGGTTACGCTGTCCTTATCTATGGTTGCCAGTACTTTGCCGCCCTCCTTCTTTGTGCACGAAACAGAAAACAGAAAAATAACAGCAAGTATGCCGATACACAGTCTTCTCATATTCCACCTCTTTTATTTGTCACAGTCCGGTTCACGGGCGCATGCACGGGCCGAAATCATCATCTGTTCGTTTGTTGAGTATTTGGTTGTATTCAAGCCTTGTTAGTAGTATATCATAGCGATATTATGTCCTTCAACAGCTTTCTAAGAGATACCGACAGGTTTTCCGGACCGATATCGGAACGGATGACGATCCTCCCGTCCGGCATAAGTTTCAGCCGCGTAACCGGATCACCCGTTGCCCGAATGACCTTTTTCATGTCCAGAGGAGTGCGATCGGATATGTGGATGACAAGCTGTTTTCCTGAAAGTTCTATCTTCTTGACGTGTAAAGCTGACAGAAAACACTTCAAAGATATAATCTCGAGCAGGTTGATAAGGGGTAAGGGGATTACACCGTAACGGTCCCGGAGTTCTTCCCTGATTTTCAGCAGTTCCTGTTCTTCCCTGACCGCGGACAGTCTCTTGTACATGAGCAACTTCTGACTGGTGTCCGAGATATAGTCATCGGGAATAAATGCGTCCAGTGGCAGGACAATCTCTGTTGTGATTTCATCGGTCGTGTGGTGCGGAATGTTCTTCAGTTCCTGCATGGCTTCTTCCAACATCGTACAATAGAGTTCAAATCCGATGAGATTCACATTCCCGGACTGTTCTTTTCCGAGAAGATTGCCTGCCCCCCGTATTTCAAGATCATAGTTGGCAACATGGAAACCGGAGCCGAGTTCTGCCAGTTCTTCGATAATTCTCAGCCTCAGCGTTGCATCTCTGGTCAGCCTGTCGGTTTTCGGGACCAGCAGATATGCATACGCCTGTTTCTCGCTTCTCCCGACCCTGCCTCTCAGCTGATACAGGTCTGAGAGTCCCATCCTGTGTGCATTGTTAATCAGTATGGTATTGACGTTAGATATATCCAATCCTGATTCGATTATATTCGTTGAGAGAAGCACATCATATCTTTTTTCAATGAAATCGGACATGACTTTTTCAAGCTTCCTTCCATCCATCTGCCCGTGTGCGATGGCTATTCTGGCCTGTGGCAGGATGCGTGAAAGGTCCTCAAAAACGACACCTATGTTATGAACAAAATTGTGCACGAAGAAAACCTGGCCACCGCGCTGCAATTCGTCAAGGACGGCTTTTCTAATAACGCGTTCATTGAACTGAACGACATATGTTTTTACCGCCAGCCTATCGAGTGGGGGAGTATCTATTATACTCAGGTCTTTGATGCCCATTGTTGCCATGTATAGTGTCCTCGGAATAGGTGTAGCGCTTAATGTGAGGACATCTATGTCCTTTTTCAGTGTCTTTAGTTTTTCTTTATGTTTGACGCCAAATCGCTGTTCCTCGTCAATAATAAGGAGTCCGAGATCCTTGAATCCGATGTCCTTCTGCAACAGCCTGTGAGTTCCGATCACGATATCGGTACTGCCCTTTCTTACCGACTCAACCACTCCCGATTGCTCATCTCTTGTACGGAAACGGCTTAGAATGTCAATGTTCACCGGATATCCGTTCAGACGTTCACGAAACGTCTCGAAATGCTGTTGCGAGAGAATCGTAGTGGGCGCAAGCATGGCCACTTGTTTGTTGTCCAAAACAGCCCTGAAAGCAGCGCGGAGCGCCACTTCTGTTTTTCCGAAACCAACATCGCCGCACACGAGGCGGTCCATCGGTCTGCTGCTTCGCATATCGGCAAGGACTTCGTCAATGGCCTTTAGCTGCCCCTCGGTTTCTTCAAATTCAAAACGCGATTCCATTTCTCTGAATATCTCGTCTTCGGGGCCGTAGCTGTATCCCTTTGTTAGTTGACGTTCGGCATGAACGCTAAGAAGATCCTTCGCTATATCCTCTATTTGTTTCTTAACCCGTCTCTTGGTCCTGCTCCAGAGAGCAGAGCCGAGCTTGTCAATTTTTGGCTTTGTCTTTTCGCTGCCGATGAATTTGTGCACCAACTGCAGATCATTCACCGGAACGTACAATTTATCTGTATCCTGATACTCAATCGTGATGAAGTCTTTGACATGACCATTTATCCGGAGGGGAGTAATGCCTCTGTAGATGCCTATCCCGTGTTCTACATGCACCACCCATTCTCCCGGACTCAGATCTTTGAAAGAGGTGAGGAATTCATCCGGACCATTCCACTTCTTTTTTACCGTTCTCTTCTTTCTCCCAACTATGTCTTCTTCCGTCAGGACAAGGATATCATCGGTCCGGAATCCCCTTCTGAGAGGTCCCGTGATGATGCCCCACTCCCGATCAGTGCTTTGAAACGACATACGTGGAAGCACCGGAAGTGATATACCGTGGTTCCCGAATATCTCCTGCAACCTTTTTGCCTGATGTTCACTGTTGGCAACAACGTACACATAGCTATAATGAGACCATCGTGTATTGAACCGCTCTGTGAGCAAACCAAACAATTCGGTTTTGTGTTCCCGAAATATAATCTGAAGATCTTCATTTGATACGGCGCGATAGGCGGCAGTGTTTTCCGGAGATATGTCCGACAAATCTATGTTAAATGTTGTGTTCAGCAGTTCTGCCCACGAATCGCGTAGAGTTCTGAATTCCACACCTGCCAGCTGATGCTGAATCAACTGGATACCTCCATGTACCACTGCGATGTCTGCATTCACATAATCTCTTAATGTTGATATATCATCAGGTTCGGACGAAGTCGCAGAGGTTAGATTGCATTTGTTTAATGACGAGAGAGACCTCTGTGTGCCAGGATCGAACAATCGAATTGAAAAGATCTGATCCGCATCAAACTCGATACGCACTGGCTTTTCGTACGAAGGGGGAAACACGTCTATAATGCTTCCTCGTTTGGCGAACTGGCCGGTGTCCACCACAAGCGAGCCTATTTCGTAACCGCCGCGATCAAGATACTCCAGCAGGTCTTCCTGAAACACTGTTTCGCCCGGTCTGATTGTCTTTTCATGCGAAGAGAACCGGTGTGGCGAGGGAAGTGACCTGGATAAGGCATTGTATGGAAATAGACCGATGAATCGGTCATCCGACAGAAGGTGATAGAGGAATCGGGTCCTTTTGCCCTCATCTTCCTTTTCGAAGATCTTGTGAGCGTAGGGAGGAAATATGTGTACCTCTGCACCTGTGTAGTATTCAATTTCTTCGGCGGTTATGAATGCCTCATCATCATTGTCGTAGAGAAGGAGTACTCTCCTGTCGTGTACGAGAGAAATGAGGAACGAAACAAAGGAACCGACCCTGCCTTTTACAGAGACCGTCCTCTTCTGATTAAGATCATACATGTACTACTCTAGTATATACATTGATTATATTGAGATGAAAGAGTCAAGGCTCCGGAAAAACAGAGCTGTTTTTCCTATATTCGCTGAGAACAAGGCCGGAGAATCCCCTTCGCTTCTGAATACGCTCGTCCGGGAGACTTCTTACCCTGGTTGGTCCCATATTGTAAGCTTTCAACGCAACGTTAACATCCTTGAAATCTTTCAAAAGCGTGGAGAAGAAATGAATGCCGATCTTGATGTTTGAATCCGGTTTGTCGAGTGTAGTATGTCCCGCCCACTCAACACCGATGTCATCGGCAATGTACCTGGCGACAGAAGGTTTGACCTGCAAAAGTCCTCTTGCGCCTTTCGAAGATACAGCATCATGCTTAAAATTACTTTCAATTTTCATGAGAGCGAGTACGAGTCTGTAATCGATCTCATGATGTTTTGACTCTTCGTATACGGACTGTGAAATGATACGGGCTGTTTCTTCTTCAATACTGTTCTCGTACCTGAGATGATGCATGATCCGTTTTGTTATCTGTTTTTTCTTTTGCGCATCGCTGTAAAGCGCGTGCGAAGGTATGAGGATACATACCGCCAATAATACGACAAAGCAAAACAAACGTAATCTGGTCGTGTGTGACATGTTTATTTAGATACAATATATGTCAACGGATGTCAAACAGGCGCAAGCAATTTCATTTACTGCCCGCTGATGATACACTATACTAAAGCGTATGAAGAAACCCTCCGGCTTGATGAAAGGTCATCGGCAAAACGGCTACGATGATTTTGCAGCGTTGTTTCAAACCCGCCGCGACAGCCATACGAGCGTGGGAAGACTGCGTCTGGACCTCCATCATCAGAGGGAACGATTTGAGTTTCTCCTTGATAGTATTCCTTTTGCCATCGTGCTTGTAAACGAACATAATGAGCATACGTACGTGAATCAGAAGTTCACGGAAATGTTTGGATACCGGCTTAGTGATGTACCGGATCGTCAGGCCTGGTTTGAAAGTGTCTATCCTGAAAAGTCGCATCAGGACGATGTGCGTTCGAAATGGTCCAAATGCCACACGTTTCGAAAGCCGGGCCAGCGTGAAACCTATATGCTCACATTAAGATGCAAGGACGGTTCGAATAAGACCGTTCGCATGTATGCGATACAACTGACGCCTGTCGAATCGATGGTGATTTATGAAGACTTCACCGAACTGACGACCACCAGAGAGGCCCTCGAGAAAACTGAAAGTTATCTTCGTACTTTGTATGAGAAATCGGTGGATCCGATTCTGATCATGCATGACCAGAGATTCATTGATTGCAATAAAGCTACATTGGACATAATGCGGGCAGCCGGAAAGAAAGAATTGCTGAGCCGGACTTTCCTTCAGATTTCGCCCGATTTGCAGCCTGACGGAAGCCTGTCGAAACAAAAAATACGGATGTTGTACGCACAAATTCTAAATGAGGGCAGTAGTCATTTTGAATGGTCGCATCGCACTCTTGACGGAGAGGAATTCCTGGTGGATGTATCAGTTACGAAAGTTTCGACCGGCGGTGACAAGCCGGTGGTTTCAATTGTTTTCTGGAGAGACATCACGCAGAAGAAACGAACTGAAAGGGCATTAAAGGAAACAGAAGAGCGGTACAAGAGCATGTTCGACAGTATGCCTTTGCCGATCATTGTGTTCCACGTTCAGACGCTCTCAATCATTGACGTGAATGAGGCTGCCGTCACTCATTATGGATACACACGCGAGGAATTCATCGGGATCTCAATGGACAGGATTGTTCATAGAGATGATCTTCTACAGTTTCGTGCAATAGTTTCCGTCCCTGAGACTGTGCGTTTCAGCCTTGGTTCCAGACACGTGAAGAAAGACGGCTCTTTTATTCATGTGGACATGACCTCGCACAATATTCGTTTCTCGGGAATGAACTACCGGATTGCGGTGATGAACGATGTTACAGTGGCAAAGAAAGCCGCTGAAGCATTGCAATTTACCCAGTTTGCTGTTGATAGTGCTGCAGTTGGCATAATATGGATCGAGGAACATGGAAAGATACTCTACGCCAATGATGAAACGGGCAGATCCCTGGGCTATTCCCGAAATGAACTTCTCGAAATGACCATTAGCGAAGTGAATCCGGAATGCGTGGGAGACAAGTGGCTAGAAACGTGGACTAACCTGAAAAGGCTTGGGTGCGTTACTCTGGAGACTTTGTACAGACGTAAAGACGGTATGGTTTTCCCGATCGAACTGACGGGTAAGATAATGAAGTATGATGGAAGAGGATACTTGTGTGCGATCGTACGTGATATCTCTGAAAGCAAGAAGGCAGAGCAGTCGCTTAGAAAAAGGGAAGAGGAGTTGAGGATCGAATCCAATCGCCTCGAGGAGGCGAACACGGCTTTGAAGGTGCTGCTGAAACATCGTGAGGACGACAAGAAAGAGATGGAGGAGAAGTTTCTCTCGAATATTAAGGAACTCGTCTTACCCTACATAGCCAAGCTCAGAAAGGGGCGATTCGATCCGCACCAGATGGCTTACCTCGACATCATAGAGACAAACATAAGTGACATCATCTCGCCGTTTCTACAGCGAATGTCCCTCAAATATTCTAAATTTACCCAAACTGAGCTGCAGGTCGCAAACCTGGTGAAAGTTGGTAAAAATACTAAAGAAATAGCTGAGCTGATGAACGTATCAACAGGTACAATTGATTCACACAGGAACAATATCAGAGAGAAGTTGGGTCTGAACAAGAAGAAGATAAATTTGAGAGCTTATCTGCTCTCCGTCTCAGGCGTGTAAGATATATAGAAAACCTATATATTACCTATATAAAAATTACCTATTTTTATTAATGTTATTTTTGGTATAATGATCTTTGGAGATACCAAAGTGTGCAGGCAGGAGAGACATACAATTAATGCGTCTTCCAAAAGCGAAGCCCCTTGCAAGCTAGCGCAGCAACTAACCGCCATTTGTTCAACTATGTCAGCTTCGAAGAGCAAAGAAGAAACAAAAGTCATCCCCCCCGACTGTTTCTTTTGATATGAGGGGCTTCGCTGTCTTAAAACTTTAAACTGTAGTTTTGATTAACCTTCACGAATCGTCTTTATCATAATGCAGTGATGGAATGGCCCATTTTTGTTCCTTCTTGTCTTAAGAATATCCAAATTCACACGATAATTATTATGCAGGTCGGAAATCAGTAGATAATGATGGAGGTATACATGAAAGTGCTCGTCGTAGATGATTTTGCAACCATGAGGAAGATTATCAAGAATGTTTTAAAGCAAATAAGTATCGAAAATGTTCTTGAAGCCGAAAACGGAAAGCACGCCCTTACAATCCTGAAAAACGATAGCGTAGACCTCATCATCAGCGATTGGATTATGCCTGAAATGACCGGAATAGAATTCCTGAAAGCCTGTAAGGGTGATGAGGCAATAAAGAAGATCCCTTTTATTATGGTGACCGCTGAAGCTCAGAAAGATAATATTATGGAGGCAATCAAGTCCGGTGTCGACAATTACATCGTTAAGCCTTTCACCCCTGATAAACTTAGAGAGGCTATAGATAAAGCCAAAGCTAAAGTAGGTAAATAATTGATGAGAATCCTCGGAGGGGAGAAATGGACGTCAAATATATAAATCCTTTCATAGTAGCAACGCAATCAGTTTTCAAGACTATGTTGTCGATAGATGTAAACCTGAATAAGCCGGTTCTCAAGACGGCGAGGAATACCTCCGGAGATGTTACCGGTATTATGGGTCTTGTTGGAGATAGAAAAGGCACCATTACTATAAGTTTTCATGAAAAAGGTGCTATGTTTGTCTTTCAAACGCTGATAGGAGATGAGTGCACGACGGTGACGCCGGACGTGGTTGATGCGATTGGCGAACTCACAAATATCATTTCTGGCCAGGCAAGAAAGGAATTTGAAAGGGCAGGCATAAACCTTAAGGCTTCGATTCCCATGGTGGTGGTGGGGCACAATGTTGAAATGAACTTCATAACAACCATACCTATTGTCCAATTGCCGTTCGATTTCACACTGAAGAACGGAGAAAAGGAAGTAATGTTCCTCGATTTCTCTTTCGAATAGATCAGTTCTACGCCACTAAATCAATTTATCAGTAAATCCGCAAGAACGTTCACCGCTTCATGACTCATGGTCGCGTGGCGCGCGAACGTGTCGATTTCCCAAGAAGATCGAGAAAAACTACCGGTAACAGGATCAATTTACGGCGTATCCAATGTGTTCATCAAAACACATTATCATGCATTCGATTGACCATTTTGATCATGTGATTGACAAAACGTGCCCAAAGAGCCATTCTGGAAAAAGAAAAAAAGTGTTCGATTACAACTGGAGTGGGTGTTAGGATATTACCGGGATTAGTGCTCAATCTTTTCCTGAATTGATGTTCGAGGTCAGGCGGAATTTACATTTAACCGACGAATCGGTCTGCCAATATGACTGAGGCAGAACAGGCTCTCACGTCTGGAAGGCGTGACCGTGTGTAGCTTCACATCACGTCACAGTTTGGAAACCCATTTAGATTGCTAATTCTTATTGAAAGCGGCGCTATTTTAGTAAGATAACGAAGCCTCTGACGCAGGAGAAAAGCAGTGGAGGTATTGGGGGGGGAGATGCTCCACGGCTTTCCCGTTGTAGCCCACTCTCATGTTGTCAGGAACAAGGCTGTGTCGTGGTCCCTGCGTATCAGAGGCTTCGTATGTGGAGGACAAGGTCATATTACGGGATTAGCAAAGACTATGCCACGCTGTAAAACATTGATATTATTATTGATGTGCTATTCAATTGCAACTGTTTCTATGGAATGTGTTCCATGAATATGGAATGCATTCCATAGAAACCGAGGAATCAACCTTCTAAGGTGCGGTTTAACAGGCCGTATTCCTTTATTTTTGTCAACAGGGTCTTGTAGTCGATCTCAAGAATTGAAGCAGCTTTTGTCTTGTTACCTTTTGTCGCGTTGAGAGCATGGGATATCGCCTCTTTTTCCGCTTCTCTGACTACGGCCGCGGTTACTTCCTTCAGTGGACGGAGTTCCGTGGATGAGACGCTTTTTTCATCGGCAAGAAACTGTATGTTGTTTGACTTAATTACACCGTTTCCTGACAGGAGGACCGCCCGCCTGACCACGTTCTTGAGCTCTCGTATGTTCCCGGGCCATGCGTAATTTTGGAGCAATTTCAACACGTCCTCGTCAATTTCACTCACTTGTTTATTGAGGTCTATGGCTGCCTTCGCAAAGAATTTTTTCGCAAGGAATGGTATGTCTTCGGACCGGTCCTTGAGCCTGGGCACGGTTATGATAAATTCGCTCATTCTAAAAAACAAGTCTTCCCTGAACTGCTTACTGCGAACGGCCTGTTTGATATCGGAATTTGTGGCCGCTATAATGCGTACATCGATATCTATGGGTTTTGTGCTGCCAACGGAATATATCCGCTTTTCTTCAACTGCCCTGAGAAGTTTGCTCTGCAGTTGAAGAGGCGTGTTCTCCAATTCATCGATAAATAACGTGCCGCCGTTTGCGACTTCAAAAAATCCTGTTTTTTTCCTATCTGCTCCGGTGAAGGAGCCTTTCTCATGACCAAACAGCTCACTTTCAATCAGGTTTTCGGAAATTACACCAACATCCACCGATTGAAACGGACCTTTTGCGCGTTTGCTGAGATTGTGTATGGTTTGTGCTATCACCGATTTGCCGGTGCCTGTTTCGCCTTGTATAATTACCGAAAAATCGGTGGCGGCTATCTGACGGACCTGATGAATTACTTCTTTTATGGCGTGGCTCTTCCCGAACAGCCATTCGAGAGAGTTGTCTACCGTACTCTCTAAATTCATGAAAGTTTTGTGGAGTTCGTAATTTTCTATTGCCCGCGCGAGCGTCAGGATTAGTTTGTCGACGTGTGGTGGCTTTGAAAGAAAGTCGTAAGCGCCAAGTTTTATTGCCTGCACGGCAGTAGTTATATCGGCGTAACCGGTAACAATAATGACCGGCACGTCAGGATCAATACTTTTCAATTCCTTTAATATCTCAATGCCATTCATTTCCGGCATTTTTACGTCCAGGAGAACGGCGGCGGGCAGTTCTTTTCTAAAAAGTTCGATCGCTTCGATGCCGGTTGACACTTCAACCGGAACATAGTTATTTCTTTTGAGAATTGCGCTCAGCACAAGTCGTATCGCTCTGTCATCATCGATGAGATAGATTTTCTTCATATACTGTTCTTTCCTTTTAGTATATTGTCAAGAAATTCAAAATTATGATAGAAGTTATTATGGCTGCGAACGACGGGAAAATCAATTGTTATACCTGTAAGCATTTTTATGTCACCTGGGACACGAAACACCCCAGAGGATGCCGGGTGATGGGTTTCGAGAGCAAAGAGGTCCCCTCGTTGGTGGTTTTTCATTCGTCAGGAATTGCTTGTACGCGGTTCGAGCACAAGAAACGGAGTAGTGTCGCTCGGGACTGAGCAGTGCATTCTTACATCACCTTCCGCGCTGTTACAAGAAAAGAAATCATCAGACTTAGTATCCCCCCCGATATGAGAAATACTTTTTGGAATGAAGAAGCACTCTGTATCGCCGCGATATTGGCCTGAGACAAAATGGAGTCTATTGGCCCGGAAATCAACGGAAGAATCAGTACGCCAACAAAGAATACAATGCCGAGAAGAATGCCGGCGTATTTCATAAAGTTGAGGGATACCAGAATTGATTGTTGGTAAAACTCAAGTTTCTTGATGGCCAGTTCGACAGACCCCAACTGTCGTGCTATCTCGATGCATAACATACCTGACTGTTCGAACTGGTCGGCTGACGAATATTCATCAATACTTCCCATACCGCGCACGCCCGATCTGATAAGCTGTAGTTTGCTGGAACAGGCTGCGGCGAGAGCGGGATATCGATACCGCCGTATGTACTCGGACGCCTTCTCCAGCCGCCGGTTTATTCGTGACATGCTTTCGGAAAGATTCCTTTTCTGCTCTCTCACAGCATTATTGCACATTGATATGATTGTCTGTGCCAACTGGCCGATATCCAGATATCCGTAATAGCTGTCGGTAGCAGCGAGTTCATCCATTTTTGCAACTAATGAATGGGCTTTTTCTCTGTTCTCCTTTGTGAGATTACTGTTCATCTGATCAAATTTACGTCTTGACTCCTCCATGTAGTCCTGTGCTTCTTTCTTCGCCTCAGCCATTACACGTATGAGAAGCTCATTGACCGTTTTTGAATGACTCTTCATGTCCGGGTCAATCGTTGTGATCGTATAGTACTTCTTATCCTCATTGATCAGCTTCGACAATCTCTGCAGTGCTACGCTACCCCTTTCCTGTTTCAGTTTCAGTTTAATGTCTTCATAGAGCGCATCGCTACAGGTGGAATCCATTGTCAGGACAAGGTTTAATTTGTCTTGTGCCTTCTGCGTGTTCCCAAGAAGAAGATAAATTCGTGCCTGTAGGAGATACAGAAACATCTTATGCGGTGCCGTCCTGGCTAGCAGCAGCGCGCTCTCGAAGTTTTTGAGTGCCTCAATCAGCTCGTTTCTTTCTATGTTCAGGAAGGCTATGATGCAATACGGCTTGTAATCTTTAGGATTGTGTTCAAGGGCTGTTTTGAGATACGATTCTGCCCTGCCATGATTGGAGACTCGAAGCGAATCAAGCGCCAGCCACGAGAAGCCTCCCTCACTTACGCTGATGTTCTTTTTTGCTTTCTCCCAGGAATCTGCCGTACTCTCCCAGATTGTCTTGAAAAACCGCAACTGATATACGCTTGTGATTTCGAACAGACTGTTGGTAATTAATTCCTGCTCGCCGCGGGCGTCGGCGCGTAACGCTGCGGTGGCACTCTGAGAAGTATCGCCGCCTACGTTTGCATAAAGAGAAACCAGCATCCTCAGGCGATCGTCCGAGAGGTATCCGGCATCGGACAGTGCGTGGGTTGCTTCGGTAAGGTGTTTGGTGGGACAGTGTGTAATGTCGTGTTGTTTTGACCCGCAGTAGAAGCATGTGGCGAATATGGCTGTCTGGGGTGCCTTTTTCTGCTGGGATATTTCCGGGGGTGTCGAAAGCAGAGTACCTGTCACATGTCTGTAGAAGGCTTTACCGCGGTGCTCAATAGGTGGTGGAGTGGATGACATTACTCTTTGTTTTCGCACATCGTCGAATATGCTCTTTGACATGTAAATGTCGCCGGGACTGAAGGCCTGTACATCAATTTTCGATTTTTGGATAGGCAGAAGATTGCCTTTGGGGTGCGTGTCTTTTGTGATTACTATATGTACGGGCGGTTTCTGGTCGGAACCCGTGTTTTTCATTTCCGCAATCAGATATTCAAGTGTGCGCTCGGCGAGGTTAAGCGCCATGGTGCTGTCTTTAAACGACACGACTAACGTTCCTTCCGGGGAGAGGTATTCAGAATTGTGGGTGCCGGCAAGAAAAGAGTCCTTCTTATCAACAAATGTCTGCCATATACGATTGAAATAGCTGAAACCTTCAGCTGCAGCGTTTTCTTTCAGGCGGAATTGGACGATGGCCATCTTCTCCGCCTCTGTTACAGGTGAATCCTCCCAAACGACCTTGTATATGGTCAGTCCTATCGGGACATTCTTCAGGTTCCAGAAATTAATCAATTCATACTTGGCCCCTGATGTGTTCTTTGTCATTTCATATATCACGTGCGAAACAAACAGCTGATCGCCGTTCGCAAGGTTTGTAAGCTTGGACGCCACGTTTACCACATCTCCATAAATGTCTTTTTCCTCGACTATAACCTTTCCGTAGTGTATTCCAACCCTGATGCGGATTTGATTTTGCGAATCCGCAGTCTTGTTATGCAAATTAAACTGGTGCTGCATCTTAATGCCGGCCTTCAGCGCATTCAGGGCATCAGGGAAGTATACCATCACCGAGTCGCCCACTTCTTTAATTAGCGAGCCGCCAAATTCCTCAACTATGGAAATGGCTATCCTGTGGTGCCGCCTAAGCATTTCCCGACCTTTTATGTCCCCATGTTTCTTGAAGTACTTTGTTGAACCTACGACATCGGTAAAAAGTACGGCAATATTGTGCATTGATGCTTCAGGGTGGGCCTCAACGAAGGATGCGACGGACGTCTTGAGCAGTTTTTCCTTTGAAGGTGTTTGCAGACTCATAGCTATATATCACTTATCGTCTAAAAGTTTAACGTACTTTAGAAATTTGTCGCTGAAATGGGCCAGGACAGCCGAGCACCGCTTGTTCCGGATTGTCGTGTACCAGGCAACTGAGGACCCCTCCTATTCCGTGAACGGATCGGGCTTTTCTGAGCGTGTTTTCTTTTTTTCAGCCTGGAGATGTTTTAGTCTGAGGACTTTTTCCTTCGCCTTTCTGGACCTTCTCCGTTTCTGTCTTCTCAGCTTCTCTATCTTTTTCTGTTCGTCACTTTCTTTGTCCGTGATCATCGCTTCCACTTTGCCGGCGAGAATTCTGCGGGCGAGGTAGCGATTCAGCGATTGAGAACGTTCCTGCTGACACTTCACTTCAATGCCGGTGGGCAGATGTTTCAGATATACACATGTGGAGGTTTTGTTGACTTTCTGCCCGCCATGTCCCTGTGAACGAATGAAACGCTCCACGATATCGGATTCTTTGATCCCGAGCTCTTTCATTTTATCAGACAACTGTCTCTGTTTTTCGGCGGTTATATTGTAAACGGGGTTTTTCATGTGATCCTTTCGTCCTCTTGTCTAAGATACAGCATTTCAGGGCAATTGAGAACACATTTGTCAGGTATAATACTCCAAGATTATTGAATATTGCAGCTATAAGAAAAATAGGGTAAGATACGCGTACATGAAATACTTGATCGGATTAAGCGTTGCAGTCCTGGTTTTGTGCTCGTGCGGAAGGGTCGATGTTCCGGTTGAGAGAAAGGCGGAGCCGCAGTTGAAGACCGAAGAACAATACAATAAAGAACGTGAAGAAATAAGGGACAGCATACGTGAAGAAGTCAGGATCAAAGTGAAGAAGGACGTGAAAGGATACAGCTGGGAAATTTCCGGAAAAGACACGAAAGAAGTTCTGAAAGCAAACGATATTCTTCGAAAAAGGCTGGACAATTAAGGCTACTCTCCGTACGACTCCTGACCTGTGGACTTTAAAAATGTGCATATCTGCCTTACATTAGATACATATATGCTATTGAAGACACGGGAAGGTGAGGCATGAAATTCGAATACACGGTTAAGATATTCTCATTGAAAGAACTGGAAGAGAAGGGTGTTGCTGTTGATTCAGAAAATAATCTCATATATGCGTGCAGGACTGATGGTTCCTGTGAGGTACACGACGTAAAAGTAGAGCAGCTTGACATACTATCATCCGTATTGAACGGTATGGGTGAGGAAGGATGGGAACTCGTTCAGCTGATATTCCATCCGTCCGGGATTATCAGTTTCTGGAAGAGGGTTGCTGAAATGTAACCAATTTGATAGTGGTGATCGTTTTTGCTGCCCCTTTTGTATTTACAAAATACGGATATATGATAATATAAGTGACCGCGTTGCCTGCAATTAAGCGGCAGAGGAGGTTCAAATGAAGGAACGTGTCCAGGAAGTGATCGAAAAGATCCGCCCGATGTTACAGAGAGATGGCGGAGACATACAACTGATCGATGTGCTCGATGGAATTGTAAAGGTAAAGCTTCAGGGTGCATGTGGGAGCTGCCCTATGAGTGCCATGACTTTGAAAATGGGTGTTGAACGGCAATTGAAACAGGAGATCCCGGAAATTAAAGAGGTAATTGCGGTTTAACGTAATTTCCAAAACACATGCTCCAATCTGCGGGCATATTCTTTAGCCTTTGGCGAAATAGGTTTAATAAGAATTGGCATGAACTCAGAAAAATCCCTGATTATAATTGACGACGAGAAATCCTTGCTGTTCGTGTTGCAGGACTATCTCGAAGAATGCGGGTTGAAGGTATTCACGTACGAATCTATTCCGGACCTTGAAAGCGAGTTGAAACAAAAAAACCCTCATGCAGTACTTTTAGACATTCTGATGCCACGCGTTTCAGGTATAGAAATCCTGAAGAAGATAAAAAACATTGATCCAAGAATGCCGGTTATCATGATGACGGGGTTCGCCGATGACGCCAGGCGACTGGAAGCCCTGAGAAACGGTGCTTACTCTCTGTTGACAAAGCCCTTTACGAACCTGGAAGAGCTTTATCATACGATTAACAATGCCATGAACCATCACCTGGAGATAATAAGGACACAGGAGTTGAGTGTTGAAGTCGAAGAAAGGTACAGACGAGAACGCATGAACCTGTTGGAACTTGACTTCCTTAAGAGTCTTCAGCACATGATCGGTGAAACGGAGGAACCGGCTACTGTATTCAAGAATGTCTCAACACTTCTGCAGAATTTTCTGGGATTTGACAACTTTGCCACACTGGTTCCCGAAGGTGACACTGCGAGAATTGAGATATTCCCTGATCCGGGGAGTGATGCTGTTGCAGGTCCGATTGTGCATTGTCTGATGAATAGCATTCCTCAATCGGCACGAGACGGAATAGTAAGATTAGTTGTGCAGGAAAAGGAGCACGAACTGAACTCTGCACCCGCGCAGGACCCGGGATGTGCTATATGCGAGCTTGCGACCGCCAAAAAGGTTTACGGATACGCGGGCATATTCAGGGCGCTACCCGTCGAACCGCAGGCTGAGCTGATATTTAATCGTTTTTGTTCCCATATCGCCCCGATTCTGGAGAAGATCAGCCTCTTTAACGAAATCAAGATGCTTTCAATACATGATGGTTTGACAGGGGCGTTTAATCACGTATATGCGCTTGACGTAATGGATCTTGAAGTGGCGAGAGCAGAAAGATATGGTGTCACGTTCTCGACTGTTCTTGTAGACGTAGACAATTTTAAAGACGTTAACGACACTTATGGTCACCTTGCGGGTGATTTTATACTCAGGGGTATCGCAAAAATTTTTGGAGAAACGTTGCGGGAGATTGATGTTGTTGGAAGATATGGAGGAGAGGAATTCATTGTCATATTGCCGCAGACAGACAGTGAAGCTGCCGTGAACGCTGCGGAGAGGCTTCGTTCTGCTGTGGAAGCGGAACGATTTGTCCATGACGGTAAGGCCATACATATAACCATCAGCATTGGCGTGGCTACGTACCGGGAGGGTGGAGACACACAGCTCATGATCAAAATGGCTGATGATTGTCTTTACAGGGCAAAAAAAGAAGGGAGAAACAGGACTTGTTATGTACAGTAAAGCTGAGATTGTGGATATCGTCAGAAATTTCCTGAAAATCAACACATCAAATCCGCCAGGCAATGAAGAAGAGGCCGCTCTCTTCATTGAGGATATACTAAGAAAAGCAGGGCTGGACTGTAAAATGTATTTGCCGCAGCCGCGGCGCGCAAATATTATATCGCGCATACGGGGTAAGAAGAGGGGCAAACCGATCATCCTGCTCAGCCACATCGATGTAGTTCCGGCCAATCCTGACGAGTGGGATGTGGATCCGTTCGGAGCCGAAGTGATTGAAGGTTACATTTATGGTCGCGGCGCAATCGATATGAAAACCCAGGCGATCTGTCAGCTTCTTTCATTCATCAGATACGCCGTCGAAGGCCCGCAACCGGAAAGAGACATTATTTATCTTGCAACCTGTGATGAAGAAGTGGGCGGTATTTTTGGCGTTGAATATATGTTGAGAAAGATTCCTGCACTGAAGAATGCGGCATTCGTGTTCAGTGAAGGCGGATTCATAAAAGAAGCAGATGGTTTTGTACATGCCCAGATTTCTGTTTCAGAAAAGAGATTGAGCCAGTTTGTTATCAGGGCGTCCGGAACCGGAGGGCATGGATCAATCCCGCACAAGGATATCGCGAATGAAAAGGCCATCAGGGCGGCGGGAAATATTCTTTCATACTCCTGGCCCCTGAAGCCAACCCCTGTTGCGTCGGCATATATGAAAGGTGTTCTCAATAGAGAAAGGTGTTGGACCGGATTCAAGGACCTGCGCGAAGCCCTACATGATAAAAAGTTCAGAGACCATATTGAAGATGTACCTTTGTACAGTGCTTTGTTGAGAAACACGGTTACGCCCACGATCCTGAGGGGCGGAGAAAAGATCAATGTAATACCAACGGAATCGTCAGTCTCTTTCGATGCACGTCTGCTGCCCAGCGAAAATCATGAGAAGTTCTTTCGAAAAATAAAATCGCTGGCAGGCAAGGATGTCGCTGTTGAAAGGGTAAGCGAATACACCGGTAAACCTGCTCCGTCGGGCTACAACAGCGTTTACTACAAAGGGATCAGGGAAGTGATCCGGCATATGGCGGGAAGCTCGGTAGCGGTTCTGCCATACATCACAACTGGTGCTACGGATTTGAGATACTTCAGAGACAATGGTATTACGGCCTATGGATTCTTTCCTTTTGTACTGTCTGGAGATGATATTCTCAGGATGCATGGCAGAAATGAGCGTATTTCTGTAGATAATGTGCACAGGGGACTTGAGGGGGCCTATCGGATAATAGAGTTTTTGGGATCAAAAGATGTATCTTAGAAAGAATCGTTCTTTTTTTATTACGGTTTTTGTCGTCTGCTGTTTCTTATTTTTCAGCATATTTCTCCAGCAAAGGACCTACGCTATGAATGCTTTTTCGTTACCGAACGGTTTACAGAATATTTTTGAAAAGCGGGAAGGGAGTGGCGTCGTAGCAGCCCAGATCTGGGTCAAAGTGGGTAGCAAGTATGAAGAAGAGAAGGTAGCAGGGATAACGCATTTTATTGAGCATCTCATATTCAAGGGTACCGAGAGATTGCCCGGTAATGCATTTGCCGCGCGTATTGAATCCCTCGGAGGCACAGTCAACGCTTTCACCTCCTATGACAATACGGTCTACCACATTATTGTGCCGAAAAAGGCATTTGAGGAAGGCTTTGGCCTTCTGATCGAGTCCGTGCAGCATCCGGCTTTCCCCCCGGATGAAATCGAGAAAGAGCGAAAAGTTATACTCGAAGAAATCAAGATGGGTGAAGATGATCCACAGAGAAAGCTTTTTAGTGAACTCTTCAGCGTCAGTTATCAGGGACACCCGTATTCCCGCCCCATAATCGGGTTTGAAGATTCGGTGAAAGGCATCGGCAGATCTGAAATTCTAGAGTACTACAAAGCGCATTATGTGCCAGCGAACACGACTGTCGTTATCGTCGGAGACTTCGATGAAACGAAGGCCAAAGAGATGGTGCAGAATACGCTGGGCAAACAGACCATTGCATTCTCACCCGGCGCTGATTCCAGACGCACAGTTGGGGAAAAGGACGCCGATATTCGTGTAATCGAAAGAAACGTGAGAGAGAATTACATCGCCGTCTCCTACCCCATCCCGCAGTTGAGTCACAAAGATATGCCTGCACTCGAGGTAATGTGCACAATACTTGGTGCCGGGGACAGTTCACGCTTTTCCGAATCTTTGAAGAGAAAGAAAGGTATTGTCACGGGAATAGCGGATTATACGTTCAGCCCCAGAGAGAACGGCCTTTTCGTTGTATACGCAACTTTCAAACAGGGCGATTATGTGCCGGTTGTCGCGGAGATTCAGAATGAGATGAAGAAACTAAAAAGAGGTGCAATCTCAAAATGGGAGATTGATAAAGCAAAGAACATGTTGAAGGCATCATACATATATTCGGAAGAAACGGTGCAGGGTAAAGCGCGCCAGCTTGGTAATTATCAGACGCTGATTGGAGACCCGCTATTTCCGGGAAAATACTTGAAAAAGATCGACAAAGTCACCGTGGAGGACGTACGGCGGGTTTTTAATACATACATTGAGCGCAAGAAAGGGAAGATCGTGTTCATGAAACCGGAGGCGACGGTGCAGCAGAAGCCCGGGCAGAAACATAATCCGTTTACGCTGGAACTGCCAAACGGTCTCAAATGTGTTGTCAACAATAACAAGGCGGCGCCCAGTTTTTCTTTCAGAGTAGGATTTTCCGGCGGTCTGAAGGAAGAGCCTGAAGGAAAGAATGGGATTTTTAACGTACTCTCAAAGATGCTGCTCAAGGGTACAAAAAAGAAGGGTGCAAGTGCCATCGCCCGTGAAATCGATTTTCTTGCCGGTGAAATCGGTCCCTATAATGGACGCAATATTTTCGGGCTCTCAGGTAAATTTCTCAACAAAGATCTCAAAACAGTTCTCTCTCTGACAAGAGAATTGTTGATGGAAACAGACATGAAAAATGAGGAACTGAAGAAGGTAAAAGAGGAGGTTCTTTCGGATATTCGTCAGAGAGATGATGACCCGGTGGGTTTTACGTTCAACCGATTTAACGAGTTGTTCTACAATGGGCACCCCTATGCCAAAGACGCAATGGGAACGGAGAAGGATGTTGAGAGCATCACGCTGAGGGACCTGGATACCTTCTATAAACGCTTTATCAGCCCCCGGCAACTGGTAATTGCCATATCCGGGGATGTTGACGAAAACGAAGTATTCAGGCTTGTAAAGGAAATGTTCACCGGCTGGAAAGGTGAGGGCAGCGGCGTTGTCGAGAAACGGCCGACCATTGTGAGGCAAACCGTTTCCATTGAGAAAAAAATCATGCAGACACATATGATATTCGGTTTTGAGGGACCGGGACTTATCGATGAGGACCGGTTCGCGGCAGAGGTACTGGACGGCATTCTCTCGGGGATGGGAGGCCGTATTCACAGGGTTTTGAGAGAGGAAAACCCGTACGCATACGCTGTCACGTTTTTCAATCAGCAGGCATACGAGACCTCGGCATTGGGTATTTACATTGGAACAGACGCCACTTACATGAAAGACGTTCAGCGGATAGCAAGAGCGGAAATTGAAAACATAGCGCGAGATGGCTTCAGCGACAAGGATGTTGAGGATGGGAAAAACTATCTTGTTGGCAATCATTACATTCGGATGCAGTCAAATAGCGCTATAGCTACGAGTATGTGTTTCGACACACTGTATGGCATGAAGCCTGGATCCTTCAAGGAATATCCGGCACGAATCGGTAAAGTCACGAAAGAAGATGTTAACAGGGTTGCCGGAAAATATCTGTTGCCGGAGAAAATGGTGGAGCTCTCCGTCGGACGGAAGAACTAAGGACCGCCCTTTGCAAGGCCTTGCTAAACTCAAGTCTTAGGTCCGAGACAGGCTATTGGCTCTTTAATTTGAGTATCCGAACGCCGCACCCACACGAGACTGTGCTTCAGCTTGTATTTTGTTGTTTGCTTGTGATTTGAATATTGCGATTTGAGATTTTCAACCGGAGCAGGTTGTACACTGTGATGTATAAATCGAGTCTTTACCCTCCAGCCTCGTACCCTGTCTCCACCTCGTCTTGCCTTTGTCAAAGGCTCGTGTTAGCATACCGCGGATGAAAGAACGTGATCGAATTCTCATATATCAACGTCTCGCAAAACTTCTGAGCAGGCCCGATGAAGTGTATCTGGTCCAGTCGATAGAAGATCAAAAACTATCTGTGTGTCAAGGGAATGATCTCGTTGAAGAGTACGATGCCTCTACATCCCGGTTTGGAACGGGCATACGCGAGAATTCTTTCAAAACGCCGCCGGGTTTGCACCGCATAAGTGATAGGATTGGTTCCGATGCTCCGGAAGGTCGTATATTTAGGGGCCGCAGAGATACAGGAAGTGATTGGGACGGCGTTTCAACCGAGGAAAATCTGATTCTTACCCGTATTCTCCGGTTGGAAGGCCTCGAACCCGGAATAAACCGGGGAGCGGGAGTCGATTCGTATGGTCGTTTCATTTATATACATGGAACGAACCAGGAGGAAATGATCGGCACACCCTTGTCCCATGGGTGCATCGTTATGAGGAACAGGGATATTGTTCGGTTATTCACATCCGTCGAGATTGGAACACTTGTTTATGTTCAACCCCCGCCGTTGAAAATTAACGGCACAAACTGCAGGAGTATTCACCTGGTCGGTATTTTCGGGACCGGTATGAGTGCATTGGCTCAATACCTGCGGTTTAGTGGGATTGTTGTCAGCGGTTCCGACCGGCTGCTGAATAGTCGTGACACAGAGAAGATGCGTGCATCGCTGGAGGATATTGGATGCTCAATTATGGTTCAGGACGGGAGCGGTGTTCATGAGAGCGCCGATGTAGTCTGTGTTTCAACGGCAATCGAGGAAACGAACCCGGAGATAGTCAGGGCGAGAGAGTATGCCATCCCCGTAATTCATCGCTCTGACCTGCTGGCCGCCATCATAGAATCGAAGGAAACTATTGCTGTTGCAGGGACGAGCGGTAAATCCACAGTAACAGCGATGATATTCGAGTTCTTGACTGCGTGCGGTAAATCGCCGTCACTTGTAAGCGGAGCTCCGCTCTGCAGACTTGAGAGGCAAGGGCTGGTTGGAAACGCTTACAGCGGTGCCTCTGAACTGCTTGTTGTCGAGGCTGATGAGAGTGACGGAACGCTGGTAAAGTATAGACCAAGAATATCCGTTGTACTCAATATATCCAAGGACCATCGTGATGTTGAGGAAATCCGGGAGTTCTTCAAGGTGCTGGTCTCACGTTCGGCGTGGACGGTGACGAACGCCGATGACCCGCTGCTTGCAGACATTGTCTCCGACACCACTTTCGGAGAGGGAAGTTCGGCTTCATGGCGCGCCGACCGACAGGTATTGCTGCCGAGGTCGGTAAAGTTGTACCGGCAGGGATTTGTTTATGATCTGCAATACCCCGGCAGGCACAGCCTTGAAAACCTCCGGGCGGCTTTATGTGTTTGCGAACACCTTGGCTGTGAAGGAACGCAGCTTGCTGACGCGGTCAAAACATTTGAGGGTGTATCACGTCGCTTCACGGTCTTTGAGACACACGAACACGTGTACGTTGTGGACGATTTTGCTCATAACCCCGCAAAGATATCGGCTGTTGTGCGGGCTGCGAGAGGATTAGCATCACGACTTTTAGCGGTTTACCAGCCCCACGGCTACGGACCGACAAGATTTCTGCGACAGGAGTATCTCGCTACTTTTAGGGAGATTTTCGGATATAGCGATGTACTGATCCTGCTGCCGATCTATTATGCGGGTGGTACTGCCGTAAAAGACATCTCTTCAGACGATATTGTCCTTGACCTGAAACAGGCACAAGTAACGTTTCATACGGAGTCGGCGAGAGACCGGGAACACCTGTTGTCGCTCTTGCGGGAAAAGACTTCCGCGGGTGACTGTGTCCTTCTGATGGGGGCCAGAGACCCATCCCTCCCTGTGCTCGCGCATGATATTTGCAACTTGTTTGGAGGGGTGGTTGGCAATCAATCATAACGATTGTGGCTGATATTCGTGTAGGCGAGATCCGCTTTGGAAATGGGGCGGAGTGTCTCGGCCGGATAGCCAATGCTGATAATGCTTTCCACGCGCACCTTACCAGGTATGCCCAGAAGTTCTTGAATGTATACTTCAGACGTCTTGGTCCTGTTATGAAACCTGTTTCTGATCTGGATCCAGCAGGTGCCGAGACCGAGTGAATGCGCCGTTAACTGTATAATAATGGCGGCGATCGAGCAGTCTTCTATCCACACGTCAGTCCGTGTTTCGTCTCCGCAGACTACGATTCCGAGAGCCGCCCCCTCGAGAAAAGAGGAACCGTGTTCTTTTGCTTGTGAGAGTTTATGAAGCAATTCTTTATCATCAATAAAAATGAATTTCCACGGGTTTACACCGCGGCCGGAAGGAGATCGTAAGACGGCTTCCTTCACAATGTCCAGAGCCTCTGCTGACAACGGCTTCCTTTCATATTTTCGTACACTGCGCCTTGTTCTTAGAAGTTCTATCACTGTTTTGCCTCCACCATTAAATATACACATGTGCATCACGTGTGAGCTGTGTATACAATAGAATTGACATTTCATCTTGTCAACATCCAAAACTCCGTGAGCGACGTTGAGCGTAGTAAACAACAAAAATTGGGAGACAGATAAGTTCATCCAGGGCACCTCCGATGATTAACTAATTGTAATCACAAGGAAGTTTGCGAGATGTGTTGTGGCACATGTATTGCTTTGGGTACTGGCATGAGAATAATTGTCACAGGAGAATGCAAATGAATGAAACAAAAGAATGTCCCTTTTGCACACGCCAGATAAAGATTACTGCAACGGTCTGCCGGTACTGTTATTCTGACCTGAAAGATCCAACGGAACGTGAAGGTGAATTTTCCCGGATTCGCGTCAAAACCGGAGGCAAGACATATGTGGGCGATGTTTTTGTGCCTCGAAATCACAGAGTGAGCGATGTCATTAACGGCAGCAGGCGTTTCATTATGCTTATCAATGCGTTTGAAGTCCAGGGGACAAGAGATATCCTTATCGGTCAACTGGCAGTCAACAAACAGAGGGCGGAGCGCATTGAACAAACCAATCTGCAGCGTGTATCCGCTGACGACCGGTTTACGAAATTGAGAGAGTACTCTGCAGCATGAGATTAAGATCGTAAAGGCATTAAGCTGAACCCCGCCGTTTCATGATCGCCTGGATCGAGTCATCCCCCCCACCCCGACTCGAAACGGCGGGACCTCCACCCCGCCTCAATAACACCGTCTTTCACAGAAATATCGGTATTTGGTCGGTATTAGATCAAGGTACTATGGTATACTATGGCACTCAAATTCACCTGAAAGGAAAAGCGCATGGCTGATGAACCGAACAAAGTAATATACTCGATGGTCGGCGTATCAAAATACTACGATAAAAAACCCATAATCAAGGACATCTATCTTTCATACTATTATGGCGCGAAAATAGGGGTACTGGGTCTCAATGGATCAGGCAAGAGCACTCTTTTGCGTATTCTTGCCGGAATAGACACCAAGATCAACGGAGAAGTCGTGCTTGCATCAGGTTACACCATAGGGTTTCTTGAACAGGAGCCGAAACTCGATCCGGATAAAACCGTTCTGCAGGTTGTTAAGGAGGGAGTACACGAAATAGTGTCTGCTTTGAGCGAATACAACGAAATCAGTGACAAATTTGCCGAACCGTTATCGGATGATAAGATGAGTGAACTCCTGGAGCGGCAGGGGAATATCCAGGAAAAGCTGGAAGCATGGGACGCGTGGGAACTTGACTCGCGACTCGAGATGGCCATGGAGGCGCTCCGGTGCCCTCCCGGCGATACTCCTGTCGATGTGCTCTCGGGAGGTGAAAAAAGGCGGGTCGCTCTCTGCAGACTGCTTCTTACAAAACCGGATATCCTCCTGCTTGATGAGCCAACGAACCATCTTGACGCCGAAACGGTAGCCTGGCTCGAACATCACCTTCAAGGCTACGCCGGCACCGTAATAGCGGTAACTCATGACCGCTATTTTCTTGATAATGTAGCCGGGTGGATCCTTGAATTGGACAAAGGCCAGGGCATACCATGGAGAGGAAATTATTCCTCATGGCTGGAGCAAAAAAAGAACAGGCTTCAGTTGGAGGAGAAGGCGGAGAGCGACAGGCAGAAAACGCTCGCCCGCGAGCTTGAATGGATTCGTATGTCTCCTAAAGGCCGCCACGCAAAATCAAAGGCCCGCATCAGCTCATACGAGGAACTGCTCAATCGCGATACAGAGAAAACGGCCCGGGAACTGGAAATCTACATCCCGCCTGGACAGAGACTCGGCAACATAGTTGTGGAAGCAGACAACGTTTCGAAAGGGTATGGCGAGAACCTGCTTATCGAGGGGATGTCCTTCTCTTTACCGCCCGGCGGCATCGTGGGCGTTATCGGACCAAATGGAGCCGGGAAAACAACGCTTTTTCGTATGATAACCGGTCAGGAGTCGCCCGATTCGGGTTCTTTTAAAATTGGAGAGACGGTGAAACTTGCGTATGTAGACCAGAACCGCGACGTTTTGGATCCGGAGAAGACAATATGGGAGGTAATCTCAGGCGGCGATGAAACTATTCAGCTTGGTAAACGTCAGGTCAATTCACGTGGATATGTTGCAAGGTTTAATTTTTCCGGGGCGGACCAGCAGAAGAAGGTCGGCATGATCTCGGGCGGAGAGAGAAATCGTGTGCACCTGGCACGTATGCTCAAAGAAGAAGCAAACGTGCTGCTCCTTGATGAACCGACAAACGATCTCGATGTCAATACGATGCGGGCGCTCGAAGAGGCCCTGGAGAATTTTGCCGGGTGTGTTGTCGTAATCAGCCACGACAGATGGTTTCTTGATCGCATCGCGACGCATGTACTTGCATTCGAAGGTAACAGCAAAGTAGTCTGGTTCGACGGAAACTATTCCGAGTATGAAGCGGACAGGCGGTCCAGGCTTGGTGCGGCCGCCGATCAGCCGCACAGAATCAAATACAAACACTTGACGAGGGTATGATATGAAGCTTGTAGGGTGTATCGTATGTGTGACGTATGTGCTTAGTTGCTTTCTTTTGTTGAGTAACGTCACCTACGCAATGGACTATGCGGAAAAGGCGAAGATAGAGTATCTGATTTCATCGATCAACGAACTGAAAGGGGCGAAATTTATCCGGAACGGCACCGAATACGATCCTGCCGCCGCCTCAAAACACCTGAGGAGAAAACTTCAAGCCGCCGGTAACAAGATCAGTACGGCTGAGGAATTTATAGAATACTGTGCTACGAGGTCCTCGATGTCGGGTGAACTGTATACAATAAAGATGCAGAGCGGAGTTGTCCATGCCGGCACATATTTCAAAGAGAAACTGAAGTCTTACGTGGGAAAAGGGTCCTCGACTAAAATGTAACTGTTCCGGGCAGGTTACTTACATTTGCCGTATGATTTTCAGAGACCATCTCCCGATATCTTTCATTCATTATCTCTTGCGATTGTCACTTCAGGCTCCCCCTGGGGTTGATATCGATGTAGCCCCAAAAAGGATCATGTCCAGTTCACCCGACAACTGTTTCGTGCCAAGTCTATGTAGCTACAATAATTGAATCAGTGGTTGACATACATGGTGACACGGCGTACATTGACTGTATTAAAAAATGAGGAAAGGATTCGGACATGAAAGTTGTCGCATTCAATGGTAGTTCACGAAAAGATGGAAACACGGCTATTCTTATTAACTCTGTATTTGAACAGCTCCAAAAAGACGGTATCGAGACTGAATTGATTCAATTGGCCGGAAACAGGATATATGGATGTATCGGGTGCAGGAAATGCTTTGAGAACCGAGACGGCCGTTGTGTGCATACCGATGATATTATTAACGAGTGCATATCAAAGATGAAAGAATCGGACGGGATCATTCTCGCGTCACCCGTTTACTTTGCTGACGTGACACCGCAGATCAAAGCGCTTATGGACCGGGCGGGGTATGTCTCCAAGGCAAACGACAACATGCTGAGGCGGAAAGTGGGAGCTTCGGTAGTGGCCGTGAGGAGGGCGGGGGCAATGCACGCGTTTGATACATTGAACCACTTCTTTCTAATAAGTGAAATGATTATACCGGGATCACGGTATTGGAACATAGGTATAGGCAGAGAAAAGGGCGAGGTAAGCGGTGATATGGAAGGGATAGAGACGATGCAGGTGCTGGGGCGTAACATGGCGTGGGTTCTCACACAACTCCATACCTGAAAGACGAATTGGAACATCGGGACCTTTTGTCCAGTGGTTAAAAGAGCCCTCCGCGCTGTGGAACTGAACTGAAGAGACATCTGGGGAAATTATGAATCAGGAAAGGCTATGGACAAGAGATTTTGTTACCATTGCCCTGACTAATTTTCTGATTTATGTAGTGTTCTATCTCCTCATGGTTGTCATGGCCTCGTACGCAGTCGACAGGTTCCATGCCACGACAGGCATGGCGGGCCTGGTTTCCGGCATCTTTATTATCGGTATTCTGTTCGGCCGGTTGGGAACAGGCCGTTTAACAGCCAACATGGCTGGAAAAACGATTCTGGTATGGGGCACGCTGTCTTTTATCATTACCTCCGCGTTGTATCTTGCCGCCGTTAATCTTCCGCTCCTCGTGTTCATCAGATTTATTCATGGTTTTGCCTACGGCATAGCCAGCACTGCAACAGGAACGATCGTCGCGCAGATTATTCCTGATAAAAGAAGGGGAGAAGGCATAGGATATTACAGCATGAGTCAGATAATAGCGACCGCGCTCGGTCCTTATCTGGGTATTATCCTGAGCAGGCGTGTTGATTTTACAATAATTTTCATTATAACCTCGGTTATCGCGGCAATAAGTTTTACGGTTTCGCTGACAATAACCAATCCAGGCCGCAAGGCACCCGAAAAGATGCTTTCACACAACGGTAAACATCTCAGGTTGTCTGACTTTATTGAATTCAGTGCGATTCCTATTTCTACAATAGTGTTGATTGTCGGATTTGGATATTCAGTCATTTTGGCGTTCCTTTCCTTATACAGCAAACAGCTGCACGTCGAGGGAGCGGCAAGTTATTTTTTTCTTGTATATGCGATCGTGGTCGTTATCTCAAGACCGTTTTCCGGTCGACTGCTCGATGCCAGAGGCGCCAGCGTGGTCGTGTACCCCTGTCTTTTGATTTTCGGAGTGGGCATGTTCCTGCTTGGCAGTGCAGTGAGCGGGGTCACGCTATTAGTCTCCGGCGCTATCATAGGCCTTGGTTATGGCAACTTTCTTTCATGCGGTCAGGCGATCTCCATAAAGGGTGCACCTTCCAACAGACTGGGCCTGGCAACTGCTACATATTACATATTCCTGGATGTGGGCTTTGGGGTTGGTCCCTACCTGTTCGGTTCGCTCATACCCCTCGTTGGTTACGCCGGGCTATATAGAATGCTTGCTGCTGTAATACTCGCTACCATACTACTCTACTACGTGCTATATCGAAGAGAAACCGTATAGAGCTCTTCCTGGGCAGTAGTGCGGAACCGGAATTTACGCAGACAATCATTGTTTCAGTTCAATCCGTAGCATATTCTCACCACCGGTAAGGATGTTCTTGACATCATACGCGAGAGGCAGAGAAAGACTCTTGCCGATCACCATTCTTGTTCGCGAATTTGCCGGTAACACAACCGAAGATAGTGCCTTAGACGGTCCGTTGATCAGGGTAAATGGAATATCACAGACATTTGTCACTTCAAAAAATACACTCCTGTTGTTTTGAAAAAATGGTTTGCCCACGGACACACATTGATGGAAAAACGGTTTTGCGTATTCCTCTTTCCCTGCGAGAATGTCCCGGAACCACACCAGTGTCCGGCCGGCGAAGAGCGCTTCTTTTAAAGCATCGTGTGTCCTTTCTCTTGCCATTACGAGTGTCATCGGTCGATTAATGTTTAGCGGTCTTGGGTATGCCTCACTTATTACGGTATGATTGTCGCTGTTCCCCATAACAGCAAGGTTGTGTTCTCTGCACATGTCCAGAACGGCGGGGTACGAATCCGAATGGTTGAAAAATTCGATGCCGTGAAGATATCCTTTCGCTATGAGCCGTTTATGGATATCATACATTTTTGGAACTCCGTCGGGTTGCTGTGCCTTCCATCCCGGATGGTTCCACTGAATGAAAGCTCCCTGCAGTGCAGCCGCCTCAAGAGAATCCCACACGCTATCTTTTGATATCAGTGAAGCATCCCTGATGAAGAGAGCGTTGAAGTGGCCCGGAGGCATCTGTTTGCCTGTAATCTCTGTACCATGCACGAGTATCAGGTTTCTTTCTGTTGCGTATTTTTCGCCGATTTTCCAGCCGGCGTTCTCATCCGCAGGAATAAATTCCTTTCTCGTAGCAGCCCCAAGGTGGTCGGTGATCGCGATTACGTCAAGGCCATCCCGAAGGGCTTCATCGATCCTCATGGTAGGCCATATGTTGCCATCCGAGAAAACAGTGTGGAGGTGAAAATCACACTTAAGAGTCACAAACCCGGGTATATCGGGCAGATTTATGATTTTTCTCTCCGCCAGAGCCGGTGTGGCTGTTAACAGGACGAGGAAGGATATCAGCAGCAGCCCTCCTGAGGAACACATTCGTTTCTTTGTTGTCATGAATCCACCGTCAGAAATCCTTTTTACTATCATACAAGGGGTCTAAGAAAATCTCAACGACTGAATTCATGGTCGGACGTATACTCTCGAGATTGCTCCTGTCTATCTCAAGTATCCTGTTCAAAACCTGCTTACTAGACTATGCGATGAAACTCCTGTAAGAACAGTGGATCGGCGTGTCTCCCAAACTCATTGACCCGTATGTGGAATTGATGTATATTTGACTTAAAGGTCGCTAACCTATCCACATTAAAGGAGAACGGTAATGCAAGATCAAGAGAAACAGACCAGGAAGGAAGGTGCAGCAAATCCATTCGATAATTCAACACTCATAAACAAGTCGTACGTATATGATTTTGCGAGCGAAGCTTATTGCCGCGATCACGGAAAAGACAGAAAAGACGTTGTTGGTTATCCCGTGTCGCACATCTGGGGGGAAGCGAATTTCAACAGGTATATTAAAAAGAATCTTGATCGATGTTTTGCCGGTCATGTGGTGCGATACGAGAACTGGCTTGAATTTCCGGGCCAGGAGGCGAAGTACTACCGTGTGTCATATTCACCTTATGCCAATGCAAAAGGTGAAATAACACACGCCGTAGTAGCGTATCAGGATATTACTGATCTGAAAACAGAGTTGGATTCAATAGAAAAGAGCGAAGCAGGTTTCAAAACAATCCTGCGAAACTTGCATTACGGCGTATTCACGTTTGACACAGAAGGGCATTTTACCTTCGTGAATGATGTTGTGATCAAGAGATCGGGATATCCGCGAAAGTGGTACGCGGGGAAAACCCTTTTTGATGTTGTGAGGCCTCATGAGAGGGCAAGCATAGAGGAGCATTTCAAAGCGACTGTGCGCGGAGAACAGGTGGAGCCGTATGAATTCTCTTATCTTAGAGCGGCAAACGACGTAGCCTGGGTCCATATCAGCACGACGCCCATCAGAGATGAAGGACGCATAGTCGGCGTACTAGGTGTTCTGCTGGATGTCACCCGACTCATGCGATCAGAACAGGCGCTGAAAGAAAGCGAACGCAAGTATAGAACTCTTTTCGAAGATTCAAGAGATGCAATATTTATCACGGACAGCACGGGGTTACACACTGATGTAAATAGCGCGTATCTGAAACTATTCGGTTACACAAAAGAAGAAACACGGAATCTACGGGCGATAGACACGTACGTCAACCGTGAAGACTGTCTGCGATATATGAAAGCCATTGAGGAAAAAGGTTTTGTTGAAAACTTCAAGGCTCAATTGAAGAAGAAAGACGGGACTGTCATAGAATGCCTTCTCAACGGCACTCCGTTGCGTACACCGGAGGGTGTAATCGAAGGCTATCAGGGAATTATACGCTGAATCCTGAATACGGATTCTGAAGACCGTTACCGAATCGAAGTATGCGCGGCTCACCCTGGGACATGTTTCGCTATATTTTCCATGAAAGCTGTAAGAATGAATGACGCATGAATAATAGAACGTTTCAATTTTGATGACGGAAGGGAAGTTTCTTGATCGATATTTACGTTGATGCGGATGCAAGTCCGGTGAAGAGTGAAACTGTGCGTGTTGCGAAGCGGTACGGGTTGAAAGTCTTCTTTGTTGCAAACTGCAAAATGAAAATGCCGGATTATGAACGTGCTGAAAAGATCATTGTCGGAGATCATATGGATGCCGCCGATGATTGGATAGTGGAACATCTGGCGAAAGATGACATTGTTGTATCCGCAGATGTGCCCCTCTCTTCAAGGTGTATTAAGAAAGGCGCAGTCGTTCTGGATCCGAACGGCCGCATCCTCAATGAGGAGACCATCGGAGAGGCGCTATCGCATAGAGACATTATGACATTTCTGCGGGAAACCGGAACGATGGTGGGTAGTTCGCCGCCATATCATAGGAAGTATCGATCCCGATTCCTACAGAGGCTGGATGATCTGATACAGGCCAAACGCAGAGAAGCGGCAATCCGCGAGCCGTCCCAAGAAGAGAAACCCTCGTAACACTTGTTGTGGTGTCTTTTAGGTTGCAGCGGGTATATTCACGAACACGCTTCAGTACTGGTCGGTGAAGAACAAGAGTCCAAGATATGCGACAGGAGATTACCATAAGGGGATTGACAATCAACCCGCCGCTGGTACTTGCACCTATGGCGGGGCTGACGCACAGTGCTTTTCGGCAGGTCATAATGCGCTTTGGGGGAGTGGGGCTCTTGTCGACAGAGATGCTGTCCGCCCGACGTCTGCCTGACGAGAATCCTTCCGTTTCCCCATACCTCATCAGAAGTCCTTTGGAACAGCCGCTGTCGTACCAGCTTCTGATTGCGTCCGATAGTGATATTCCCGCTGCGATAGACAAACTCCACAAGTTGGGTGCCGATGCGGTTGACGTGAACATGGGATGCCCCGTTCGATCCATTAATAACTACGGTGCAGGAGCCGCACTCATGGAAAACCCCGGCAATGTCAGGTCCATTGTGTCAGCCGCAAGGAAGAGGACTTCACTCCCACTTACGGCAAAAATACGATTGGGCATTGAACTTGATGATATTAAACTAAAGTCGTTCTGCCGAATGCTTGAAGGCGAGGGTATTGACATGATTTATGTCCATGCTCGTCTTAAGAAGGAATCATTCGCACGAATACCCAAATGGAAATATGTCGGGAGAATCAAAGAATGGCTTGGTATTCCTGTGGTGGTGAACGGAGGAATATTCTCGGTTGATGATGCGCGTGAGTGCCTGCGGAAGAGCGGAGCAGATGGAATAATGATCGGCAGGGGCGCAGCTGTCAAACCATGGCTCTTTTCTGAGATTGCATCCGAAGTGTATGAACGGGATTACAGGCGATCGGAGGTGTCACTTGCGGCTATGTACCATCAATACGTTGAAATACTTGCCAAAGAATACCGACCGGAACGGCGTTTGGGAAGACTGAAGGAGTTCACACACTACTTTGCGGCAAACTTTAAGTTTGGTCATCAATTGAACTGCCAGGTACAGAACAGCAGATCATTGACTGAAGCGCGCGAAAGAGCTTTGTTGTTTTTCAGGACGAATTGTAATTGAAGTGTGTTCGGACAACGTTGTTTTCGAACGTTCTAAGTATGATAGCATTGTTGTGAATCTGTGGAAAACTTTGCTCGGATATCTCCTTGGATTGACCGGGTAGGACAGGGCAAAAGTACTTGAACATGATAGAACTTGACTCCGTCACTAAAAAGTATGGTTCGCTGATGGCTGTGGACAACGTCTCTCTTTGTGTCAACAAAGGCGAGTGTTTTGCCTTACTTGGTCCAAATGGTGCCGGGAAAACCACAATAGTTAAAATGCTTTTTGATTTTGTTCGCCCCGATTCAGGAGCAATACGCATAAATGGTTTGCCCACCAAACTCCCGGGTAGTCGGTCGGACGTTGGTTATTTGCCCGAGAATTTTCGAGCGCCGCCGTATCTGACGGCATGGCAATATTTGATGCGCTGTTGCAGTCTTATGGGATTTGAAACTTCAACCGGTACAAAGGAGTGCTCGCGACTGATTGAGCTCACAGGCCTGAAGGGGAGAGAATTGTCAAAGATAGGGACTTACTCGAAGGGAATGATCCAACGGCTCGGTCTCGGAACTGCGCTCATCGGAAAGCCGGGACTGGTTGTGTTGGACGAACCGGGTGCGGGGCTTGATCCCATGGGCATCAGAGACGTTCGTATACTCCTCGAATCCCTAAGGTCGGAAGGCGTGACGGTTTTTCTCAATTCGCATTTTTTGTCCGAGGTCGAGAGGGTCTGCGACCATGCAGCGATCATACAAAAAGGCACGCTTCTCGTCAGAGATAACATTGCAAGCCTTGTCAGAGAAGGTCAGACACTGGAAGATGTGTATGTGAGGGTGGTTGGGAACTGAATGTATAAAGAACAAAAACTTCAACCGATACTCAAGATAGCACGATACACCTTTTCCGATGATGCCAGACAAAAAGGGTTCATCGTCATGTTTGCAGTCTGCGCTGTGATAGTGTTCCTTTTCCGGAGTTGTTTTCAGGGAAGCTATATCGTAAATGGAAGAATACTGGAGTCAATGATCATCGTGAAAGGCGTTGCGCGGCTTCTCTTTCAGCTGGTCACGGCGGGTACAATGTTCCTGACGGCCTTAATATCGATGCGGGTAATGAGACGTGATAGTGAGTACGGGACACAGTCGTATGTTCTTTCGAAGCCCATATCACGATGGCAGTACATCCTGGGCAAAGTGTCCGGTCTGTGGCTACTCTCCATTTTGTTGATGTTCATCCTCCAGGGCATTCTGCTGGTCACGGCGAACATACATCTAAGATTGTTTGTTGGGGATTTCTTCATAGCCTCCGTATTATGTATCTTTAACTTGCTTTTCGTGATAGTTGCGATCCTGTTCCTGACTCTCATAATGCCGGAGGCTCTTGCGTTTCTTGCGGTTATTGGAATTGGGATAATAAGTTTTGTCGGTGAAGGAATATACTCCTTGAGCCACAGCCAATTTGTTCAAATGGCAGAGCAGACAAGCGGACGTACAGCGGGTTCTGTATGGGAAATGTTCTACTACTTTTGGCCCAAATTGGCAGGTGTACAGCATTCTGCATCAATGCTCGTGGGGAGCGACAGCTTCAGACAGATTGGGTCCATATACCCTTTTGTGAATGTTATTCTGTACATCGCTATTTTTGGAGCTCTTCTTTTTTGGCGTTTCAGAGCTAAACAGATCACCTGAGCTTTGTCCCTTGATGCGTGATAAGCTATCTACAATGAGCCAGAATAGAACCCAGTAGATTCCAGTCAATTCTACAATCCAGTTTATGCGTACGCCTGCTATGGTGTGGTTGAGAAAAGTCACGAATTGATGGAGAGAAATTGAACGCTCAATAACAAAGAAAACCAGATATATCGCTCCGATTACAACAAAGCGCGTGGTCCGCGGGAGGACTCCAATTTTGCCGGGATATGAGCAAATAAGGAATATCGATCCTGTTATGAAGAACGTAACCATGAGAGCTGCCTGGAAGATCCTGCGGTGTTCTATCCAGTTGAGATGGACAAAAATGGTCCGCCCGATCTCGGTAAAAGCGTTAAGAAGATGGAACTGCTTGTTCATACCAAGAACGGTCAGTACGACGGCGAGAATCATCCACGGTTGTGTAGGGGTTTCACGAATGGTCCCGACCGGAATGCCTTGATAAGACAAATAAATGAACATAGATAGTATGGGCAGACTATCCACCATCCCATGAATGATGTATCACTCATTGACGGTTTCCAGATTCCGATATTCAGATCCAAAGGTCTAAAATCCTGTATGAGAAAATGTCACGGTGTTTTTCCCTGGGAAAGGGTTCGCTTTCTTCTCCGCCTTCTTTTCTTTTTCTTTGGTGGTTGCGCGGGTGTAACCGCGTCTTGAATGAAAGGTATTGATGTTGTGAGAGAGTATTTGTCCCACCAATCCACCGCGTCAATATTTTCCTTCCTGACCAGGGACATCATTTTGAGATATAGAAATGCCTCATGGAATTCAGGTTTCTGCAGGAGTCCTGATGGCCGTCTCGGGGGTATCCTTCTCAAACTGCTCTGCAGCGCAAGAATAGAACGAAACTGCGCCGAGATACGTTTCGGCACATTCAGGCGCACCCGCAGGGATTCCATGTGGTTCTCACAGACCGTAGCCAATGCAGTTTGATAGGGTACTCCTTCATGTTTCAGTCCCAGGGATTGTTCTTCTACAGAAGGACCGAACAGCGCAGCTAAAAGGATGGCCGCTGATTGGCCCCCATCAGAACGATTAGCCTGATCGAGAATTTCAAGATTTCCCTGCACGAGAGCCCTATTTTCCTGTTTAGCGTACAGCCAGTCTTGTAATTGTAAAAAGAGTGACGCAAAGAGGCCGCTGCTATTCAGTATGGAGAAGGCAGGAGCCGCAGAGCCCGACAGAAATGTCTTCTGAACCTCCTCATAAAGTCTGGATGAATCGATGCGTGTTAGCAGATGTGAGAGGTTACGTATTGCTTCCCATGCCGCAGATTCAATGTCAAAGCTGTGAGAAGCTGCAAATCTGACGGCCCGAAGCATACGAACCGGGTCTTCTGTAAAGCGGACGAGCGGGTCGCCTATAGGACGGATGATCCTTTGGTTCAGGTCCGCGATACCGCCGCTGTAATCGATGATCGAGAAATCTGCAATGTTATAAAATAGAGCATTGATCGTAAAATCTCTTGAGAGCGCATCCTGTCTCGGCGTACCGAACAGATTATCGCGCAGAATCATGCCATGCGCATCTTTCATATGGTGAGGCTGACCGGGCGGGTGTTGGGAATTTTCCTGTTCTTCGGAGACGGCAAGCGCCGCCCGGCGGAAGGTAGCTACTTCTATTATTTCGTTTTCAAAATGAAGATGAGCGAGGCGGAACCGGCGGCCGATGAGCCGGCAATTTCTGAAAAGCCGTCTGATCTGTCCCGGTGTAGCATCCGTAACAACATCGAAGTCTTTCGGTGTACGATCCAGAATAAGATCACGCACACAGCCGCCCACCAGATATGCGGTGAATCCGTGGTTGCGAAGTCTGTATAGTGTCCTCACGGCATTGGGGCTTATCGCTTTTCTCGAGACCGCATGTTCTGAACGCGCGATTATCAGAGGTTCCATACTATATCACCATAGCACACCTCGTCGTCAAAACAAATACC
>CAYYLU010000007.1:0-58309 GCA_964472475.1 uncultured Syntrophus sp.
CGAACCCACGGGGCGCTTGCACGCCCAACGGTTTTCAAGACCGCCGCTTTCGGCCGCTCAGCCATCCCTCCGTGCTGAAATCACTCAATAGTAACTACCACCTGATCAGGCTGCTTCCCCACGTGAGTCCGCCGCCAAATGCAGCAAGGACTGCCAGATCATCTTTCTTCAGTTTACCACTGCGTGCCGCTTCGTCAAGAGCAATAGGCACCGTGGCAGACGAGATGTTGCCGTATTTTTCTATGGTCATGTATATCTTGTCCATGGACACATTAAGTTTCTTTGCCATTGCCTGCAATATTCTCAGATTTGCCTGATGAGGAATAATCAGGCTGGTATCTTCTATTGTATATCCATGTGCCGCCACCGCCTCTTCTGCCGCTCCGGCGAACCTGTTCACTGCCACTTTAAAGGATTTGTTGGCTTCAATCATTTTAAGAAAGTGTAAGCCCGCGTCAACACTTTCGTGAGAGATAGGTGTTGTCTTCGAGCCGCCGCCGGGCATCAGCAGCGTATCGCCCCCTGCCCCGTCCGTGTGAATATGAGTCGAAAGCACTTCATGACCATGCCTGCTGTCGGTCACAACCGCTGCTCCGGCCCCGTCTCCCCAGAGAATACAGCTTTCCCTTTCATTCCAGTTAATCACTCGCGTCATGATCTCTCCGGCCACAACAAGAGCCATCTTGTTTGCTCCGGCTCTGATCAGCTTATCCGCCATGTGCAGTGCGAATATGAAACCAGAACATGCCGCGGTTACATCGAACGATACGGCATTGCCACATTTTAGTTTTGCTTCAAGCCAGTTCGCACCGGCAGGACAGTGCGTGTCAGGCGTGATCGTCGCGAGCACTATAAGGTCGATGTCCTCCGGCTGAACACCGGCCATCTTCATGGCCCGTTCGCAGGCATTTTTACACAGATCGGATGTAGCAACTCCCTTATCCGCGACTCTTCTTTCTTTGATTCCTGTTCTTGTATAAATCCATTCATCGGACGTATCGAGAAATTTCTCGATATCAAAATTCGTCATTACTCGTTCAGGCAGGTACGATCCGGTTCCGATAATACTGATTTTCTTCATTCAAAGACCTCTTTTGCTTTCTAACAGTGACTTAGTAGAACAAAAAACGGTCAGTAATGTCAAGCAAAACATCGGTGTACGGAACTACGGGAGCGCATTGTCAGGAGAGATGTGATCATGAAGACTCTGTCATTTCCCGCCGCATAATTGTCTTGACAGATAGATCCATATTTTCTAAAACACATGGGACAGCCATGACGAAAGACCGTGTCGATACAAATGGTTTCATCGCTATTCTCGTCCTCACGATTTTGTGGGGATTTAATTATACTGCAATGAAATTTTCTAACACCGGCCTTTCGCCTGTATTTACGTCTCTCCTGCGTTCTCTCATTGCATCATGCTGTGGTATTCTCTATTGCGTAATAATTAGACAGCAACTGTTCCACAGAGGCATATTGCTTTTTCACGGAATCATGGTCGGTTTTTTGTTCGGCCTGGAATTTGTGTGTCTGTATTTCGGACTGCTCTACACTGATTCAGGCAGGGCAGCGATCTTAATGTACACCGCACCGTTCATAGTAGCGCTGGGAGCACATTTTCTTCTTAAGGAACGGCTCACCGTAATAAAGATCATCGGTCTTATGCTCGCATTCCTCGGGATCTATTTCGTGTTCAGAGGGAAACCGGCCACATACAACGATCATATGCTATTCGGTGACCTGCTCACCATTGCCGGTGCGATCTTCTGGGGTGCAACGACTTTGTATATCAAAAGATTCCTCGCTGAAAAGGTACATCCGATCAATACCTTTTTGTACCAGCTTGTTTTTTCAATTCCCATTATTTTTCTGTGTGCACTTCTCCTCGAACCCGTCTGGGTCAAACGCATTGACACGTACATTATTACGTCGGTGTTGTATCAATCAGTGGTAGTCGCCTTTGCCTCCTATTTCGTATGGTTCAAAATGATTTATGCGTATCCTGTCGCAAAGCTTTCAGCATTTACGTTTCTAACACCCGTGTTCGGAGTTTTGTTCGGGGTATTGTTTTTTAAGGAGCAAGTAACCGCGTGGTTGATCCTGGGGCTTTGCCTCGTTTGTATCGGAATATACTGCGCCAATCATAAATAATGAAAAAGCAGAAAATTATAACTATTGTGGGATTTCTCATCAGTGTTGTTCTTCTGTACCTCGCGTTAAGAGGACTCGACTTCCATCAGCTTTTGATCGCTCTGAAAAATGCGGATCTCCGGTTCGCTTTTCTGCCGATGTTGTGCATCATAATGGCCCTCGTTCTCTGTTCCTACAGGTGGTCAAAGCTCGTCGGTAACAATGTCCGTTTCGGCCAGAGCTTTGTCTCAGTGGTAATAGGGTTGTTCATCAATAATGTGCTTCCTGCCCGGATCGGCGAAGTGGCGAGAGGTTACGCTCTCTCGCGCAAGACAGGTCTTTCATTTACGTATTCCGTTACAAGTGTATTCGTTGACCGGTTTTTCGATTTGATAGGACTCCTTCTCATCACGTTTATCTTCCTCCCGAAGGATACGCTTCCTGGACCGCTTAAAAAGGCAATCTACATGCTCCTCGGACTCCTTATCATATGCTCGGCTATCTTCATCGTGTTCAGCAGAAAAGGTGTGGCTGACCGGATTTCAGCCCGTCTCAGTAAGGTTCGCAGACCATTCATTGCCAGGCTCTCGAAGCGCGTGCTTGAGATTCAACACAATCTGGCGCGGATAGGCTCACCTTTGAATCTGATTTATTTTATCGCTATCGCTTTTGTGACGTGGTTTTTTATGAGTATGGCACTGTATTTCTGCATGCTGACACTACGGGTTGATGTGCCTTTTCTCAAAGTACCGTTTATATGCGCGTTGCTCAACATGAGCCTGATCGTACCGTCTTCACCGGGGTACATAGGGGTATACCAGTATGTGCTTGAACAACTCCTCTCAATCTATCATATTCCCAGAGAAAGCTCGCTCGCCGTATCGCTTCTGCTCCATGCATCCTGGTACATACCATACAATGTATTGGGGGCCATCTTCCTGATTAAGGAGAATCTCAAGATCAAGGATATTCAGAAAATGGAACGGGAATCTGAAGAAACTGTCTGAAGGTGCGTTTACGGGAATTGCGGAATGCGACTCAGGCCGTGCGTCTCTTCCAGGCCAAGCGCAATATTCATATTTTGAACTGCCTGGCCTGACGCGCCTTTAATCAGGTTGTCTATCGCTGATAGAATGACGATTGTTCCGTTATCGAATGCCTTCACGCCAATATCGCAAAAGTTGGAATACCTCACGTATCGCGTATCAGGATAACTGCCCTCATCCAGTACACGCACAAATGGTTCATCTTTGTATGTTGCACGAAGGACCCCAATCGCCTCACCTGTAGTCAGAGGTGAGTTCAGTTTTGCGTAGACGGTTGTCAAAATACCCCTGTTCATCGGGACAAGATGAGGGACAAAGAGCACCCGCGAATCACAGAGTTTTCCTATCTCCTTCTGGATCTCGGGTTGGTGCCGATGGACACCGACACCGTACGGCCTGAACCCTTCAGAGACTTCGCAAAAGAGACTTCCTGTCTTGGCTTCCCTACCGGCGCCGCTTACACCTGATTTGGAATCAACGAAGATGTCACCCGTTATCGCCCCGTTCTTCAAAAAAGGGTACAACCCAAGGATGGCGCTCGTCGGGTAACACCCGGGATTACCGATCAATCTTGCGCTCTTGATGCTATCTCTGTACAGTTCCGGTAAGCCGAAAACTGAATGAGGGACAAGATCTCGCGCCGTATGCGGAACATACGCGCTTTCGTATACTGTTATATCTTCGAACCTGAAATCGGCACTGAGGTCGATGATGATCGACTTTCCGTCATACAGCTTCCTGGCCATTTCCATTGAAGAGCCGTGAGGCAGACAAAGGAAAAATACATCACACTTACCTCGATGATCATTGTCCGTTGGTTCAAGCGTATTCTCGAAAGTACCCCTGAACAGCGGAAATATGTCGGAAAGTCTTCTTCCTTTATAGGTATTGGACGTCACCAGAGTAATACGGACATCAGGGTGTGAAAGGAGCGACGAGATAAGGACAACACCTGTATAACCCGTCGCTCCGATAATTCCAATATTCAACATTGCAGATTTTATCGCTTTGAGAACTGGAAACTTGCCCGAGCTCCCTTCTTGCCATACTTTTTTCTTTCCTTGGCACGCGGATCTCTTGTGATAAGCCCCTGTTTCTTGAGTGTCGTTCTTAATGTCGCGTTAAATTCAAGAAGCGCCTTTGCTATTCCATGTCCGAGCGCCCATGCCTGCGCCGGTACTCCACCGCCGTAAATGCTCGCCTCAACGTCAAATTTACCTGTCGTTCCGGTAAGCACAAACGGTTTATTCACTACAAGCTTCAATTCCTCAACCGGAAAGTAATCTTCTATCTTCCGGCCATTGATCACAAACTCGCCTGCACCCTGTTTAATCCAGACCCGTGCCACTGCAGTCTTTCTCTTTCCTGTGGCATAATATCTTTTCTCAGGCAACCTGCACCTCCTTTACCGTCAACTCTTTTGGCATCTGTGCCTTGTGAGGATGTTCATTGCCCTTGTAAATCTTCAATTTCTTAAGCATCTGCCGTCCCAGACTGTTCTTGGGGAGCATGCCCTTGACAGCTTCATAAACAACCTCTACCGGTTTCTTCTCAAGCATCGTCCTGGCGTTTACCGTACGTAAACCTCCCGGATAATTGCTGTGTTTCATATACATTTTCTGCGAAAGCTTGTTTCCCGTCAGCTTTACCTTTTCGGCATTTACAACGATGATAAAATCACCGGTATCTGCATGAGGTGTATACACGGGTTTGGTCTTACCCCGCAGGATTGCGGCAACCTGAGCTGCCAGCCGACCGAGAACAGCTCCTTCAGCATTCACAACATACCAATTTTTTGTAACATCACCGTCTTTGGGAAAATATGTCTTCATCCTTTTTTCACCTTCAAAAAAATTTGTCTAACTTAATATATTTCGATGGCCAAGTCAAGGAAAAGTTTACTAATAACAATAGCCTGGCGATGGATTGACAGCCCTGAACCGGAATACCGTACGCCGGTTATTCAAAATCCTCAGACACGTCCGGTGTGTGGGACAAACCACACTTCCTGGGTCCCGGGAATTACAAAGCAGTCTTGCTTTTTCGTCATCCAAATGGTAGGTTTTATCACCATGTAGGCTTCAGGTCGGGCTTACCAGATCGACATATTCTGTTAGGCAGGTGCGCAATGACACAATTTCATATTCTTGTTACAGATAATCTATCCGAGGAAGGACTCAATATCCTGCACAAAGACAAGGCTGTTGTTGTTGATGTGCAGGCGGGTATCAAACCCGATGAATTAAAAAAGATTATCGGCCAATACGACTGTCTTATTACGCGCAGCGGTACGCCTATCACTAATTCTCTTCTGGAAACCCCGGGGAAGCTCAAAGTCATCGGTCGCGCAGGTGTCGGAGTCGATAACATAGATATAGAAGCCGCGAGTAGGAAAGGCATAATAGTCCTCAACGCTCCTACAGGAAATACGCTTGCGGCAACGGAACTGACGATGGGCATCATGCTCGCAGCCGCGCGAAAGATCCCGCTGGCAAATGATTCTCTGAAGCAGGGTAAATGGGATAGAAAGAGGTTCATGGGAATCGAGTTGTACAATAAAACGCTTGGCGTGGTGGGCCTTGGCAGAATAGGAAGCAATGTCGCAATCCGGGCGAAGAGCTTCGGGATGAAAGTTATCGCTTACGATCCGTATATCAAGAAAAGTAAGGCCGATTCTCTTGGTGTCACATTATACGACAGATTGGAAGACCTCCTCAAAGAAGTCGACGTAATCACGTTTCATACACCTCTTACAAGCAACACGAAGAATATGATCGCAGCAAAAGAGATCTCTCTCATGAAGGACAATGTCATTTTCGTCAATTGTGCGCGCGGCGGTATCGTGAACGAAACAGACCTTTATGAAGCCTTGAAATCCGGTCAAGTCTTTGCCGCGGGTGTTGACGTGTTTGTAGAGGAGCCCCCGACACATACGAAGCTCCTGCAACTTGAGAACGCCTTTGCAACTCCTCACATCGGCGCCAACACAATGGAAGGACAGGAGGCAGTTGCCGTCATCATAGCCGAACAGGTCCTCAATGCTCTCCACGGCAGGGCCTATCAGAATGCTGTCAACATCCCGTTCCTTAAATCGCAACTGCCCGAACAGTTTCGCCTCTATTTCGATCTCGCGGAGAAAATGGGTAAACTGGCTGCTCAAATAACAGAGGGGCGACCTGAAAAAATATCTGTCGTCATGGTTGGTAAGAATTTTGAAGAAGACCTTTGTGAGCGGAAGTTTGATGTCCCCTTCAGTTATCAGCCGTTCACAATCGGGGGCATCAAAGGCTTTCTCGAAGTATGTCTGAAAGAAACCGTAACACATATTAATGCACCCTATGTGGCAATGGATCGTAATATTGTGGTTGAAGAGTCAAAAACGGATCAGTTTGATAAATTTAACGATCTGATACTCTTCATTGTGAAAACGGACAAGGAGGAAAAGCTCATTGCAGGTACCGTTTTTTCCGATAAACTCGGCCGCATCGTGCTGCTCGACCGTTTTCATCTTGATGTGATACCCGAGGGCAACTTCCTTCACTTCAGGATATTTGACAGGCCCGGCATCATAGGAAAAGTCGCAACTATTCTCGGCAGCAATAACATAAACATCTCAGGCTTCCATCTGTCGCGGCAACCGAACGGCGAAGAGGCAGCGTTTGTCTCCGTTGACGGCTCGATAGGCAGTGCCGTAACAAAAGAGATCCTCTCCATAGACGGAATGATTGAGGCAAAAGAGATTCAATTGTAACCTGTATTGCTAAACAGCGCCTTTCGTGCTTCACTGCCGTATTTCGATGTCAACGAAGGGTCCGCATAATTGCAGTAGTCATCAGGAACAGATTCGCCCACGCTGTGTCAGCAATAGTACGCCATAAGGCAAACCCGACTCGTATCTCTTCATCAATATTGCACCCTACGCGCTTGAGCACAGAAACACTTGCGCACATCAATCGACGAAGTATGTTGTTACCAACCCGCTCTCTAGGGAAAACATTCTTCGTCCTGCATCGGAGCATACCGGCATGACACCGTCCGTAGTGGAACCGGTAACGGACACAAAGGAACAGTCTATTTGCCCGGTGATTGCGAAGGAGGTTCACTACCGTCCAAAGCAGTATAAGACAACTCTAAAAACCCGAATTATATTTAAATAAACCCTTTTTTTTGCTAGACTTTGTGCATGATAACAAACAAGAACGAACGTGAAAAGAAGAAAAACATTATTCTGGAGCTAAAGAATAAGAACAAGTCGAGCAAAACGCGCAGCTTCACGTACCTGTATTTCATTGTTGTCTTGATAGTCGTTGGAGTTCTCAACAGCTACTTCTTCACCAAAGGAGAAGTGCGGACAATTCAATACAGTGAACTGAAGCAATTCATAGCACAAGGGAAAATAGCAAATGTGAGTATCGACAAGGAGACTATACAAGGGGACCTCACACTCGAAGACGGTAAGAAAACCAGGTTCAATACAGTCAAGGTAGAAGACCCTGAACTCATTAAGGACCTTGAGAAGTCCCGCATCAACTACTCGGGACGTTCGGAGAACAAGTTCCTATCCACCATCATTTCATGGGTACTACCCCTTGCCCTCATGTTTCTCATATGGAACCTGCTCATGAGAAGGATGGGGGGAGCATCTTCCGGTATTCTGAGTTTCGGTAAGAGCAGAGGCAGGATTTACGGAGAGGATGAGATCAAAATCACGTTTGAGGATACGGCCGGAGTTGAAGAAGCAGAAGAAGAGCTGAAAGAAATTATTGAATACCTGCGCTATCCTCAAAAATTCCTCGATATCGGTGGAAAAATTCCGAAAGGCATACTCCTCGTTGGTCCGCCGGGAACCGGGAAGACGCTCCTTGCCAAAGCTGTTGCAGGAGAGGCAAAGGTCCCGTTCTTCAGTATGAGCGGCTCCGATTTTGTAGAAATGTTCGTCGGCGTTGGCGCTTCCCGCGTACGCGACCTGTTTTCGCAGGCGCAGGAAAAGTCTCCCTGTATTATCTTTATTGACGAGTTGGATGCGCTTGGCAAGGCAAGAGGCATGAACCCGATGTCTTCAAATGATGAACGTGAACAGACATTAAACCAGCTTCTGGCAGAAATGGACGGCTTTGACACAAAAACAGGCGTAATTATCATGGGAGCTACAAACAGGCCTGAGATCCTCGATCCAGCGCTCCTCAGACCGGGGAGATTCGACCGGCACGTACTTGTCGACAGACCGGATATCCGTGGAAGAGAAGAGATTCTGAAGATACACATCAAAGGAGTGAAAATCGCGGACGAGGTAGACCTGAAAGTCGTGGCCGCGAGGACTCCGGGGTTTGTGGGGGCTGATCTCGCAAATCTTATCAATGAATCCGCCCTGCTCGCCGCTCGTAAGGGCAAAAGCATGGTCACTATGGAGGAACTCGAAGAAGCGATTGACAGGGTGACTGCAGGCCTCGAGAAGAAAAAACGCGTGATGAGTAAAAAGGAAAAAGAGATCGTAGCATACCATGAGACGGGCCATGCTCTTATGGCAGAGTTTCTTGAAACGCCGGATCGGGTACATAAGATATCCATCATACCGAGAGGTATTGCAGCACTTGGGTACACAATGCAACTTCCCACCGAAGACCGGTATTTGATGACGGAAAAGGAGCTTCTCGACAGGCTCGCCGTGCTTCTTGGAGGCAGAGTGGCTGAAGAGATCAAATTCGGGGAAGTGTCAACCGGAGCACAAAACGACCTCAGCCGAGCAACTGACATCGCGAAGTCCATGATAAAAGAGTACGGAATGAGTAAAACACTGGGTCTGATAACCTTTGAGAGAGACCGGAAACCGCTTTTTCTTAATTTCGAACAGTCCGTTGGTGGCAAGGACTACAGCGAAGAGACAGCAAAAGAGATCGATCGGGAAATGAAACAAATTATGGATAAAGCCTATATCAACGTCAAGAGCATACTCACTCAGAAGAAGGAGATACTGGATCGTGTTGCTAATACACTGCTTGAGAAGGAAACCATCGACGGTGAGGCGCTGAGGAACATCCTTCAGGAATATACAGGTGATTATGGAGAGAACAAACCTCGACAAGAAACAAATTGATCTGATCAGAGAGTCTATCAGAGTGTATCAGAAGTGTACCGAGTGCCGGTCTGTTTTCTTACGTGGCAATCTCCGGTTCTCCGACGTAGATGAATTCGTAGACGACAGAGGAAGAAGTCACCTCTTCCATCTCAAAGAAATGAGTCATGAACTCTTCAGGAACAGCGATGATGCAAGCTTCAAAGAGAAGCTCTACGATATAACTATGGGTTATATGTTTCACGAGGCGATGAAGCTCAGAGAGAATATGTATCAGCTTGAGTACTACATGCCTCAATGCGATATATCATTGGACAAGATGACCGACCAGGAAAGGAAAATAGTGCACGAAATGGCCACGCTGGTCGCAAGGACGCAAACAAGGATCAAAGAGGCTTTCAAAGAGATAAAGGTGCTCATGAATCAGCTTGTCGGACAATTGAGAGACCTCATGGTACTGTACAAAGACAACTACCTTCTCCCTCGTTTTGTTTTTGAAAATGATACTACCTTGACGAAAATATACGGGAAGAGAGGATTTGAGGCGCTTCTCAAGGAACTCTATTCAGACGGGCGATATTTGCTCGTCTTCAAAGCAGCACAGAGCTATCTTGAAAGTCAATACTATGAAACAGCGCGCCTTCTCTTCAAGAAAGCCGCCCATATGAATAATACGGACACAACAGCGGCGTTCTTGTATATGTATGCTTCGGCATATTACTTTTATTTCAAAAACATGTTCACAAAAGCATTGATGCTTGCTGAAAAAGCAAAGCACCTCAAGACAGATGAAAAGGTGAAGCTCACCTATGCCGAACCGCTGAACAGACTTATTGCAGATGTCTCAAGAGAAATCAAAAAGAAACACGCGAACTAAAGGAGTTGTACAATGCCTATCTACGAATATGTTTGCACAAAGTGCGAAAAGGAGTTTGAGGTTATACAGTTCAACCGCGAGGATGCACCTGAATGTCCTGAATGCGGCGCAAAAGATCCCAGCAGAAAGATGTCATCATTTGGTTTTTCTGTCGGCTACAAATTCAAATCATCCTCTTCCGGCGGTTCCGGATCATCATGCGCAAGCTGCGGCTCCTCGAATTGTTCGAGCTGTGGGTCCTGAAATATTGCCAAGATCAGACAATACACGCGCAATAAAGTATGACGAGCGCACTGATAAACTCGTTAGACGTGTACGTGATTTAATCATTCACGAGGATCTTATACAAGAGGGAGATAGGGTCCTCCTTGCTGTATCCGGCGGGATCGATTCTACGGTTCTGCTGTTCCTTCTGCTTGAAATCAGAGAAACAATCCCCTTCGAGATTGCGCTCGCCCACGTAAATCATCAGCTGCGCGGCAGAGAATCACAAAGAGATGAAACGTTTGTAAGGAAACTCTCAAAAAGATTGGGCCTTCGACTTTTTGTTCAGCGTGCAGACGTGAGGGACATTGCACTAAGGCACCATCTGTCTCTTCAGCATGCGGGCAGAGAGGCTAGATATGGTTTCTTCAACACCTTATTAGCTAAACATGGATACACCCGGATAGCGGTTGCCCATAATCTCGATGATCAGGTGGAGACTTTCCTGCTTCGTTCTATCAAGGGCTCAGGGCTAAGAGGAATTTCTGCCATTCCGATAAAGAGGGATGCCATCATCAGGCCCCTTCTGCACACCTATCGGAGCGAAATCGCACTATTCGCCGGACGGAAGCATATCTCGTTCGTCGAAGACTCCTCCAATTCAAAGACTGTCTACGAACGGAACTTTGTCAGGAAAGAGATCATTCCGCAGATGGAAAGACTGAATCCAAAAGTCAAAGAGAAGCTGTTTGCTCTTCTCAGCGAACTGTCCGATGTAAACCGGCTCTTTCTTACACAGGCACAATCATTCTGCAGCAATCATGTTCTGCACAGAGACGGAGACATCATGTTGAACGTAAACAAACTGAGACAGATCGATGATGAAATAAAATACAGGATCATCTCCGACTGTATAGCTGCCCTTGACAGTTCAGTTATGCTGCTGCGAGAACATTTCCGCCAGATAAGCAGGATAGTCATGGGAGCAAAGCCTAACGCGGTCCTTTATCTGCCGAACGGCATAAAAGTAAAAAAAATATATGATAGTCTTATACTGACTACAAAAGCAACAGTACCTGACATTGACGTTCGTCTTCCGGTATCAATTGGAGTGAATAGGCTTGAACCGTTCGGGGCGAATCTCACCATATCGCACGTCCGAAAACCGCTCAATCTGGGAGGGGCGAATCCGAACATCGCTTATCTGGATGCAGATAAATTGGGCAGACTTACGGTCCGTACCTTTATGAATGGTGATCGTTTCGTGCCATTAGGTATGAAGTCATCGGTCAAGCTAAAGGATTTTTTTATATCGCTGAAGATACCACGGGAGCAAAGGAAATCGATTCCTCTGCTTTGCTCTGACGGCGATATCGTCTGGATAACCGGAATACGCATTGATGATCGTTTCAAGATTACAGACAGTACAAAGAAAAAGTTAAAGATTGCAGTAAAACCTATTTCTCAGAGCTCTTAGCTCTCTTTCAATTTGATTGATGACCTCGTTTTGAATGGCGTAAAGACTACTCTATTTTAGCTTGTTTTCAATAGATAAGGGACTACAATGTCATCAGAAAGAGCGCGCCAATAAAGCCGTCCCCTACCCCTGCTATCGCCACAGAGGAGAAGGAATTGAGGACCCGGGGAATCGATATTGCCGGATTCGGGGCCGGTGAGCCCAATTTTAGCACACCGTATTGTTTCTCGAGTGATGGACCCGGTGGATCCATGATATGTTCCGGCTACTTTTTCATGACCCGGTTGTACTAAATGCTTAAGACGGCCGTCTGCCGGTGTTCGTATAGACTGAATAGTCTTCCAGTATTTTCCCATGATCGAATGCCAACACGACAGGTAAGGATCTCATCGAAAACACGGATGCGTTCCTTGCGTCATCGGCGCCCCGCAATTCTCCTTTTCCATCGGCAATAAACACTACACTGACTGTGTGGAACCGCGGATCACGCTTGGGCTCGGAATAGGCATGAAGCTGTTCAATCAAAGTGATCTTTAAAGAGGTCTCTTCTTCGGCTTCACGGGCAACGGCCTGTTCAAGTGATTCTCCTATTTCTACGAAACCTCCCGGGAGTGCCCATCCGTACGGCGGGTTCTTCCGTTCGATTAATACTATTCCTCCCTCGTAACGGATGATTGCGTCAACAGTCAAAAGTGGTGTTCTGATGGTCCCCATCTGAAATCCCTCCTGTAGCAAATCCCGTCTCGTTAAGAGGTTTATCTGCAAATTGTTTACAAGCTTATATCACGTGTGATATGCACATGCAATGCACGGATTTAAAGTCATCATCGATAGCCATACCCATTGGGGACCTTCAATTACAATGGGCACAACCGTATCTACGCGAGAACTCAAAAACCAGCAGACGGAATCGGGTGTCACACATGTGATCATAATGCCGTTTCCATCCACGGCCATTGAGAGTAACATGATCAATGAAAAGTTGCTTACAGAAACAGCGTGTATTCGCGAGTTTATACCGTATCATTACATACGGGAAGATTACGCAGGGGTAGATTTTGATCCTATCCCGGCACCCTTCTTTGGCGGCAAATGGCACTGGATGAGAGGCGTGCAGGATATCAGCTCGAATTACGGCGTCCTGGATGATCCCGCGCTGGGGACTCTCACCCAAAAAATAGCCGTGTCGGGCAGACCCGTCATCTTCGAAGAGGAGCTTGCATTTACAAAAACGTTTGTCAAAATGTTTCCCGATATTTCACTCATCATTCCGCACCTGGGCCTGCTTGGAGGCGATCCCTCAGACTTTCTGGACACGTTCAGAAATCAAGAGAACATATTTTTCGATACGGCGCTCGGTTCATACGATATGATTTTGAGGTTTGTGCATACTATCGGGGCTGAACGCTTATTATTTGGCTCCGACGTACCATTTGGTTCGATGAAAACCGAGCTGTCGAAAGTGATTCGGCTGCCTATACCTGATATCTCCAAAGAACACATTCTTGCGGGAAATATCAGACGCCTTGCTCAACTCCCCGACTCACTCTTCTCATCGGAAGCGAAACCTGGAAGGTAAGAGAACCGGACCGATGCACCAGACCCGGCCTCCACAGGGCTCCATGACATGAACGTGAATCCAGATGAATACAAAAAGGCCGGCACTTGCCGGCCGTCAGTGCCTGCTGTTCTTCTCTATTCCGCGGCTTTCTCCAGCGCGAGTATTGCCGCTCCAAGAGCCCCAACAATCTGAGGTTCGTTGTAAATATTAATTTTGCTCTGCAGTGCCGCTTCGAGTGCCTTCACAACTCCTATGTTCTTGGCCACTCCCCCGGTCATGACGACTTCACCTTCAATGCTACCGAGCCGCGCGATAAGCCCCATGGTCCTGCCGGCAATCGCTTTGTGAATACCATAGAGAATGTCCTGAAGTTCTTCTCCTTCGCTCACCAGAGAAACCACCTCTGATTCTGCGAAGACAGTGCAGATACTGCTGATAGTCAATTCTTTCTTATGTTCGAGGGAAAGTCCGCCGATTTTAGAAAGTTCAACGTCCAGAGCCTTTGCCATTACTTCTATAAATCTTCCCGTACCGGCAGCGCACTTATCATTCATCTCGAACTCTGTGACCCTGCCTCTGTTATCTATTTTGATTGCTTTCGTGTCTTGTCCACCGATATCGATAATGATCCGCGCATCCGGAAACAAGTAATGCACACCTTTGGCTATGCAGGTAATTTCGGTTACAGTCTGCTGTGTGAACAGGGCACGCTTTCTCCCGCATCCTGTCGCAACAATACCTTTAAGATCAGATACAGCAAGGTCCTGACCTAGCAGCACTGTCTCCAATGCTGCATCGGCCGTCTTCCTTGAATCAGCACCAGTTTGCAGGATCGCATACTTTCGAATACCGCTCTCCTTATCCAGAAGCAGCGCTTCGGTGGTAATGGAGCCTATGTCAATACCAGCGGCAAGCAATACGATACCTCTCTACTCAATAATCGCCAGAACAGCGTCTGCCTCAACTTCCTGACCGGCTGCTACTTTGATTTCTTTAATAACGCCTGCAGCGGGGGCCACAATGGGCATTTCCATTTTCATTGCTTCCAGGGTGGCAATCTGATCATCCTCAGCCACCGTATCACCAACTTTGACATTAACACCCACTATTTTCCCAACCATGGGAACGGTTACTTCTGTAGCCATGTTATTACCTCCTTAAATTTTACTCGCTGCGGAGTAATCACGCTTTCCTGTATCCCAATGCGAACTGGGCAATAATCATCTTCTGAACGTTTGAAGTACCTTCGACTATCTGATATGACTTGGCGTCTCTCAGATATCTCTCTACAGGATATTCGGAGGAGAACCCGTAGGAACCGAAGATCTTCACGGCTTCTGATGCACAGAAGTTTGCTGATTCAGCGGCATAGTACTTGGCCATGGAGGTTTCAAGCGTATTGTTTATTCCCTGGTCCTTCTGCCATGCGGCCTTCAGTACGAGCAATTTGGCTGCTTCATGTTCCACTGACATTCTTCCAATCTGTTCCTGGACCATTTGAAACTGTCCGATAGACTGGCCGAACTGCTCTCGTTCGTTGGCATACTTGCAGGCCTCGTCAATACATGCCTGCGCTACACCCACAGCCCTTGCAGCGGAGCTGAGTCGGGTGAAATTCAACATCGTCATACAGATAGCGAAACCCTGTCCGAGTTTTCCGACGAGTGCGCTCTTCGGAATTTTTGCTTCTTCAAAAAAGATCTCTCCTGTAGGAGCACAGTGTAGACCAAGCTTCGTTGTGATTGCTCTCTGTGTTATACCCTGCGTTTTGGCAAAATCAACAAAGAACGCCGACATACCTTTGTGCTTTGCCGCCTTGTCGGTCATAGCGTACACAACTCCGCAACCGCAATAAGGCACGCCTGAAATCCAGGTCTTGCTTCCGTTCAGGATAAAACCGTCATCCACTTCCGTAGCAGTTGTCTTCATACTGGCGACATCGGAACCAGAGTTCGGCTCAGTAATCGCAAAACAGCCTCCGACGGTGCCGGAAATCAATCCGGGAAGAAACTGCTCTTTCAGGGCATCACTGCCGAACTTGAGAAGAACATTCTGGGGACCGTTCATCTGAAGATTAAAAGGGAGGCCCCATGAAGGGCTCACTCTCGCAACTTCTGTTGCCATGAGCGTAGCCGCCATATTGCCGTCCTCCAGACCAAGTCCCCCAAACTGCTCTGGTGCTATACAGGCAAACATACCCTGATCGCCCATCTTCTTCATTAATTCCGGACGATACTTGTGCTCCTTCTCATCTTCTTCCATTGTCGGTTTAACATTCTTTACTGCAAAATCGTAAGCCATCTTCCGCATTGATTCCAATTCATCGGAAATTTTAAAATCCATAATGTCCTCTCCTTTTCTTACGAAATTGTGAAACAATGAACAACCAATATTAGCAAAAGCGGTTTTCCCAGTCAAGCTAATTTTCTATAATGACATACATTTACTGCGCATCGGCATGGTGCGTTCGAACCAACAGACTACAGGCTACAGAATATGGCAAAGTGTTGGTTATGTCCAGCCCCTTTAACACTCGCGTCGCCTTCGAACATCGGGATGCGAATTGCTCTAGCTCGAACATACCGGAACCGGACGATGGGCAGTGTCAATGAAACGTAGCCGCACCCTCCTGATAGTTATGCGGTATCTAAAGCGATCCCGTGAACAGCTTTTTGGACTCTGACGGGCACATGTTCGGCACTCAGTTTCAAAACTGAATTCAGCCGGAATGAAGGCGGATTCACCGCTTGTTTTCTGCAAATGTGCTTGATTATTCTATTCTATTGTTGTATATAATACCGTTAGTTAGAATTCATGTGAATTTCTTAATTTTCATAAAATACACTAATTCAGGAGGTTGAGCATGGAGATTAAAACAATCGGAGTCCTGGGTGCCGGCGTAATGGGAAACGGCATAGCTCAGGTGGCTGCACAGGCCGGCTACAACGTTATCATGCGCGACATTGAAGACAGATTCGTGCAGGGCGGCTTGAAAAACATTGAGAAGTTCCTCTCAAAAAGCGTTGAAAAAGGGAAGATGACGGCTGACCAGATGGCCGGAGTCATGGGAAAAATCAAAGGAACGACAGACATAAACGAGATGAAGAATGCCGACCTTGTCATCGAGGTGATTATCGAAGTTATGGATGTCAAAAAGAAAGTCTTTGCCGAACTTGACGGAATTTGCGGCCCTGACGTCATTCTTGCTTCAAATACTTCATCCATGTCAATTACCGAGATAGCAGCCGCAACAAAAAGGCCGGACAAGGTAGTCGGAATGCACTTCTTCAATCCGGTTCCTCTTATGAAGCTCGTAGAAATCATACGCGGCATTCGCACAAGCGATGAGACAACTGCAACCATACTCGAGCTTACCAAGAAACTCGGCAAAGAGCCGGTCGAAGTCAAAGTCGACGTCCCGGGCTTCCTCGCAAACAGACTGATGATCGCCGTCGCAATCGAGGCAATCAAGCTGTACGAACAGGGAATCGCTTCAAAAGAAGACATCGACAAGGCCGCAAAACTGGGTCTGAATTATCCGATGGGTCCTTTTGAACTGATGGATCTTACCGGTATTGATATTAACTACCATGTAATGGATTACTTCTACAAAGAACTGCCGAAAGAGAATAAATGGGATCCGCCACTCTTCATTAAAAACATGGTCCGCGCCGGTCTTCTCGGCAGAAAAACAGGCAAGGGCTGGTACGATTATTCCAAATAATTGCAACGTGAGGAGATCTTAATGGGTTATGAGACCTTAATAATTGAAAAAACGGACGGCGTAGGCATAATCAAGTTGAACAGACCGCCGGTTAACCCCCTCAATACTCAAATGTATCTTGACCTGTATGAGGCAGTGAATGAACTGGACAGCGACTCCGCTGTAGGAGCCATCGTCATTACGGGCGGCGGAGACAAGGCATTCGCGGCGGGTCTGGACATAAAGGACGTGATGGGCAAATCAGTGGTCGATATACTTGACTTCTGCTGGAAAGGGCCACGCAAGGCCTTTGACAGATTGACCGGCACCGACAAACCAACGATAGCTGCCGTCTTTGGTCTTGCTCTCGGCGGAGGATGCGAGGTCGCTCTCTGCTGTGACTTACGAGTCGCGTCCGAAGATGCAGTCTTCGGATTGCCCGAAATTACGCTTGGTATTATGCCGGGATCCGGTGGAACACAGAGACTCCCCAGACTGATAGGCACCGCAAAAGCAAAAGAGCTGTTGTTCCTCGGTGAGACTATCAGCGCTGGCGAGGCATACCGCGTCGGCCTGGTAAACAAAGTAGTCCCGAAGGACAAGTTGATGGAAGAGACAATGGCACTCGCGAAGAAGCTGGCGAGCAGGCCTAAGGCCGCTCTTGCGATGATCAAGAAGTGCGTTGACAACGGTCTTGATATGGACCTCTCTTCCGGAGTAACAATGGAAATGAACTGTTTCTCCATCGCGTTCACCTCTGAAGACGGACGTGAAGGCATAAACGCATTCGTAGAAAAGCGAAAACCCGTTTACAAAGGCAAGTGATGCACATGGAGATGAACAGCTCAGCTACAATAAGTATCAAACTATAACAGGAGGTTTTTACATGAAGACTTTTACAAAGGCATATATCCCTTACAACGGATATTATTCAACTCCTTTTACCCGTTGGCAGGGATCGATGCAGAATGAAAACTCAATTGAACTCGCCGGTAAAACGGCACGGAGATGGTTCCTGGAAAAGAAGAAGATCGATCCGGCAATCCTTGATTATCTGTATTTCGGTATTTCCATTACGCAGCATCACCTGTTCTACAGCCACAACTGGGCAGCAGGCATACTTACAGACAACAAGAAGAATCTGCCCGGCGTAATGGTCAATCAGGCGTGTACGACATCGACGACCATCCTCAATCTTGCGGCTCAGGCAGTTGAGGTAGGCTCATTCGAAGTAGGCTTCGGTCTGATGGCCGACCGTACATCAAACGGCGCACACACTATCTGGCCTAACCCGATGGGTCCGGGCGGTGAAGTAATTTCCGAAAACTGGCTGATGGACAATTTCAACAGCGATCCAAACGTCTATCCACCTCTCAAAATGGTGCAGACTGCTGAGAATGTAGCAAAAGTTGAAGGCTTCACGAAAGAACAGTCTGATGAACTGGTCCTCAGACGTTATGAACAGTATCAGATGGCACTTGCCAATGACCGTGAATTCCAGAAACGCTATATGTTCCCCGCGGAAGTAAAAGTATCAAAGAAGAAAACAATGCTTGTAGAGAAAGACGAGGGAGCAACCCCTACAACCGCTGAAGGCCTTGCGAAACTCGGACCCGCAGAGAAAGGCGGCATACACAGCTTTGCAGCGCAGACCTTCCCCGCAGACGGAAACTGCGGCTTCATCGTCACCACTCGCGACAAAGCAAAAGAACTCAGCGCAGATCCGAAAGTCGAGATCCAGATCATATCTTTTGGTTTCTCCAGGGTCGATCCCGGTTTCATGGCAGCGGCCCCTGTCCCGGCAGCACAGATGGCACTCGCAAACGCAGGGCTCAAGATATCCGATATGACGACTATCAAGAGCCACAATCCGTTCTGTGCCAATGACCTGAACTTCGCAAAGAAGATGGGTAACGACATCAACAAGATGAACAATTATGGATCATCTCTGATCTATGGTCACCCACAGGCGCCAACAGGTGGAAGAATCATTGCTGAAATGCTGGAAGAGACCGTAATGCTCGGCGGCGGCTATTGCCTCTGGGCAGGATGTGCGGCTGGCGACACCGGCGCATCTATGATTTTCAAAGTCAGCTAAGGAAATATTGATGAATTGACCGGCGGAGACACGTACGTGTCTCCGCTTTTTTCTTTCTTATCTCTTTAACGAAGTTCCAAAATATTGTAAAATCATACCATCATGCACAGGACTTGGGCGATTCTTCTCGCAGTAACGCTCCTGTTTTCTACTATTACCGCATATGCCCGTGAGACTGTTGTCCGAAAGGTTATAAGCGGGGATCTTGTCCAACTTGAAACAGGTGAAATGGTGAAGTATATTGGTGTAGATACGCCTGAGTTGAATCTGAAAGAAGGCGGTTCTGAGTTCTTCGCACGACAGGCGGCGAGATACAATCAGAAGCTGGTGCAATTGAAAAAAGTCAGACTCGAATTCGACAGAGAAAAGAAGGACTCCAAAGGGAACCTGCTCGCATACGTGTATGTAAAAAACGTATTCGTGAATGCTGAACTCATAAGGCTTGGGTATGCAAAGGCACGCGTTACCTCGCCGAACGACAGATACAAAAGTCTTTTGACTGATGCCGAAAGACAGGCACGGCAAAACGAACGAGGGCTCTGGCAGGAGGCCAAAAAAGACACGGAGGAATTCTACATAGGCAATAAAAGGACCTACGGTTTTCACCGCCCCTCCTGCAGCAATGTTGCCAAAATTCCTGAAAAGAGTAAAATCATATTCCGGCGCCGCGCCGATGCAATCAAGATCGGTTATATACCGGACAAAACGTGCAAACCATGAACGAAGAATACATACGATACTGGGGTTTAACGGAGCATCCCTTTCTGCTTGCACCCAACAGCAGAATGATGTATGTAACCGGACAATATTTCGAATGCCTCGAAAGGCTCCGGTATGCTGTCAATACAAATAAGGGCGGAGTTCTGATTGTATCGGAGGAAGCCGGACTGGGCAAAACAACAACAATCCTGAGGCTCATTGACGAAATGAAAGAAGAGCACGGCGCGAACTTCAGGTTTGCCTATATTGACCACCCGACGCTCACCGCAAATCAATTAGTCGAGGAAATTACCGGTTTTATTACGGGAGAAATGCCCTCCGGCGATAAATTGAAAAACCTCCAGAGACTCAAGGCATGCCTCATACAGGCCAAGCGTGAGGGTGGCAGGAGTATCATTGCTATAGACGAAGGCCAGATGCTCTGCAACTCACCTGAGGTGCTGCAGGAACTGAGAGTCCTTATCAATCTTACTCATAACAATGAGTATCTTCATACTTTTGTGCTATCCGGACAGAAGGCGTTATGGGAAACACTCCAGGGCATTCCGGAGTTCTGGCAGAGGCTGCCGGTGAGATACTACTTTACACCATTGCGTTTTGAGGAAACAAGAGAACTGATACGCTATCGCTTGAACAAGGCAGGACTGGACGTTGCGAGGGAGATCTTCACCGATGAAGCAATTGAGGTCATCCACAGACAGTCTAAAGGGCTTCCAAGAACGATCATCGCGATTTCCGATCTGGCACTCCTGAACGGCTTTACGGACAAGAGCCGCAAGATCACTTTCAAAGAAGTCTCCAAAGCAATCGGCGCGATGAACGGCAAAGGCGACAGTATGTCTTATGTGATGCAGGACCGGCTTGACGACAGAAGAGAAACACCGATAAGACTGCCTGAAGAGGAACATGTGAAAAGCCCCGCCCAGATTATCGGATCCGTTGCAGTAAACCTCAAATCCCATCGGTACACAAGGCCTGTCATTATGGCAGCGGCAGTGATTTCCCTGGTTCTTTTGGGAGCCCTGGGACAACGAATACTTGCTCCGTCGAAGGCTACGATTGATGAAGTTCCCGCTGCTTCAAAAACTGATGAATCGAGCACAGCAAATCCGACGGTTGGTCCGCCCGCGAGTAATCCGCGCCAGTTAAATCCAGCCGCCGCGTCCGGCACACAGTCTACGGAAGCCGGCACAAATGTTTCAAAAGAAACTGCTCCCGTACAAAAAGAAGAGGAAAGCCGGCAGAAATTCATGCGCGCGGCTATTGTCAACACGGACGGAGCAACCATCAGAAGTGCTCCCTACTCCGACTCGCAGCGCATTCTTACGATCTACAAAGGCGAAATGCTGCCGATCGAGGATGAGGCCACTGATCACTCCGGCATGAAATGGTATAAGGTGCTGCTATATAACGACCGCGAAGGCTGGATTTCCGACAGGGTGGTAGTTGTCACAACGATAAAGCAGTAAACGGGATCAGCTTCTCAGGACCCTTTTGTCTCCCACCCTGATGGTCAGCTTTATTGAATCGAGATATTCGAGAAGGGGAATCATGTACTTACGTGAAACATCCACGACTGATTTGAAATCGGACGGGGTCATCTCTTTATGGGATTTCAGGTATGTTACTGCAGATTTCTTAAGACCTTCAATTACTTCAGAGTGAAAATACATCTCACCTTTTAATTTTACGATCCTTCCCTCAAAGCTGAGCCGGTTGAGAATATCCCTGAGGTCTCTCTCGGTCTTACCCGTTTCAGTGGCTAACTCCCTCAAAGATGGGGTTGCAAGCCCGTACTTCATCAGTGTTTTCAGAATCACGTTGTCAGCGTCGCCGGATTTCCGCGATTGTGCAGTGTCTGAAGAGTCTCTGATTTTGACTTTATCTTTTTCCACTTCGACCCTGCTGTCTCTGATCATTTCGTCAATAGCGTTTTGAAAGATATTCGCATCAGTTTTCGGAAGTCTTGTTCTGAGCTCTTCTTTTGACATTCCTGCTTTCAGCGGGTTCTTGTCCACAAAGTCCTTCAGAATTGAAAACAGCTGGTTCCTGTACACCTTGAACATCTCTTCCTGGAGAACCATTCTCCCGACCACTCTGACTTTGTGGGCAGCGGTGAGCCTTTGAATCAGTTCACGTGTTTGCGTGTTGTCTTTGCCGATTAAGATTGAAAGCATCCCCTCATCAATGCCTGCAAATTCAAACTTGCCCGTATGATACAGGATCTTTTCTAAGTCATCATTCCCTGATAATACGGCATACGTTTTCTGAAGACCCTCCATTTTACGCCTGTGCCGTCTGGGCATGATATCCACAATCCTGCCTCCGCCGATCGTCTGGATTGCGTAGGAACCTCTAAGGATAAAACGATCGCCCGGAAGCGCCACAAGAGGTTCTTTAAACACGAACTGGACGAAAAGTTCTTCTCCCGGCTCTATAGCATCCCTGTCAAGTATTACGAGTCTTGCTTCGACCTGTGTTGCGGCAATGTGAAGTCGTAGAATCGTGTCATTCTTGATTGGCTTAAACGGCAGCTTCAAATACTTCAGACTTGCATCTACCCGGTGGCTGTACATGAGCGTTCCCGGTCTTCCGATGATGACACCGCGCGTAATATCGTTCTTTTCGACGCTCTGCAGATTCAGGGCAACTCTTTGTCCTGCGATCGCCTCGTGAGCATCCTCATGATATGCCTGTACATTTTTCACTCTGGTTTCTATTGAAAGAGGAAAAATTTCGATTTCATCACCGGTTCGCACAGAACCCGAGATGCAGGTACCTGTTACTACAGTTCCGAGACCACGAATAGTAAAGATTCTGTCTACCGGTAAACGGAAAATCCCCTCACGCGACCTTTCTTCTATTTGCTGCGCGATGTCGGCAATCTGTTCCTTGAGAGCGTCCATACCTTCCCCGGTGTTTGCGGATACAGCAATTACCGGTGCATGTTCGAGAGGTCTTCCGGCGACAAAGTCTTTCACATCTTCACGAACAAGATCGACCATATCAGCATCGACAAGGTCCGTTTTGGTGATCACCATGATGCCTTTGCTTACACCGAGCATGTCACAGATATCCATGTGCTCTCGAGTCTGCGGCATTACACCTTCATCGGCCGCGATCACGAAAAGCACCATGTCAATGCCCCAGGCGCCTGCCACCATGTGCCGTATAAACCTCTCGTGGCCGGGAACATCCACAATGCCGACAAGCAGATCACTGCCTATACGGTAATGTGCGAAACCAAGTTCGGTTGTTATCCCTCTTTCCTTTTCTTCCTTCAATCTATCGCAATCTATACCGGTAAGCGAGCGTATAAGCGCCGTCTTACCATGGTCTATGTGACCGGCAGTCCCTATGACTATTCTTTTCATTTGCTGTAACTATACAACATTTTTGTAGACCACTCAATCCTGCAGAATCTCTGCGGCTTTCGGTGCAATGCGTTGTTGACTTAAAGAACGCAGTATGTTTTAAACAATATTATTGCCACCTGCACAATCTGAATACCGATATGGTTCGTTGTTTTTTCTTGGAGTTCTTGCCTTCTCACTCGGCATCTACCTGCAGGCCCTGTATCGAGCACCGGTTGTGTATGTGTGTGCGGCAAGTGCCTTGCTGCTCGTTGCGACCCCGTTTCTTTTTGCACATGCACGCAGGACAGCCTGTATCTGCCTGCTCTTCTGTTTTGTGCTTACCGGAATGACGAGACTCGGAACAGTTCGCGAGGACCCGGTGGCAATTTACGCTTCGCAGCAGTTAAACCGGCCGGAAGTTCCGCATGTATATGAAGGAATAATCACTGAAGCCTCACCGAATGTAAAAATTTTGAAACTGGTTTCTCCCAGACAATTAAAGGGTGTAAGGGTAATACTGTCGAGCTCCGAAAATATCACCATAAACGATCGCGTAACGATACACGGAAGAATAAAAGAGCTCACAACAAACTACAAAAATCCGTCTCTCATTTCATCAAACTGGCTCAGAAGACTGGACGGTATCTCGCACCGGTTGAGCGGAGAAATAACATCTGTTGTTCGGGGAACAAGTATTACGGAATCGTGGAGACGATATCTTTCTCACAGAATTGAGAGTTCAGGGGCAAAGCACCAGGGTATCTTGAAGGCACTCACTATAGGTGATACCTCGGGTATCGACCCCGGTATAAAACAGACATTTTCGGAAACCGGTACTTCTCACATTCTTGCAATATCCGGGTCAAACATTGCTATTGTGACATCGTTCTTCTTTTTTCTCCTACGATTCCTTATGAGATGCTCGACCGTCCTGAAGCTTCGTGGAGACGATAGACGGTACGCTGCCCTGCTCACTATCCCCTTCGTTCTTTTCTTTATGCTTACGGCAGGATCAGGCATACCTACCATACGCGCGACTATCATGATCATCATCTATATGTTAGCCCTGTTCTTCGGCCGTGCGAGGCACCTCGACAATTCTCTTGCTGTAAGCGCCCTTGTGATTCTTCTCGTCTATCCTCATTCCCTTTTCACACCCGGTTTTCAGCTTACTTTTATCTGCGTGTTTTCAATTGTGCTGTTTACACGGGCTTTGTTACCCTTCTCGAGGAGCTGGCACCCGGTCTTCCGATGGTTATTTTCATCCGTTGTTATAAGTCTGTCGGCGATGATAGGAACTCTTCCCGTCATTCTTTACCATTTCCACGGTTTCAACCCGCTCACTTTTTTATACAACATTTTTGCTGTGCCGCTCATGTGTGCTGCCGCTACTCCACTTGCCTTTGTCGGAATGTTGGCACCTTTCGGCGAATATCTGCTGCGTCTCTCAGGGGAGACAATTGCGTTCACATTGTCCCTGTTACACCATCTGAATATTGCCTATCTTCATCCCGTTGTTCGTCCAAATCTCATTGAAACACTAATGTACTTTGTCATGCTTATCGCGCTTTTCTCAGTCAAGGCGCGGACGGCGAGAGTTCTTCTTTTTGGAATTATTCTGCCATTAACGCTTATCTATGCATCGATAGCGGTTCACGACAGATTCTTTAACAGAACAATGTGTGTGAATGTCCTGGACGTGGGACTTGGAGACGCCATTTTTGTGGAGGCGCCCGGTGGTTTAAGACTTCTTCTTGACGGGGGAGGTGTCTATTCAGGAGATTTTGACATCGGTAAGTACGTGGTAGCCCCGGTTATCCTTTCAAGGAAAGTGCGGACAATTGACTACGTCATCCTGACCCATCCGCACAAAGACCATATCTCAGGGTTATCTTACATTCTGAATAATTTTGACGTCAGGCGTTTGGCAACAACACTGAATGCTGGATCGAATGAGGAGTTTTCCGGATTGATTTCGATTGCGAGAACTAAGGGAATACCCGTTGAATTCTGGAGAAAAGGAGATGTTGTGCGTCTGAATGTGAGAACAACCCTCAGTGTCCTGCATCCGCCTGCAGACATGCATACAGATAATCTCAACAAGAGCTCACTTGTTTTGTTATTGACCCACGGCAGCAATAGTTTTCTGATGGCCGGTGATATAGACTCGGCAGCAGAGGAGCAAATCATTTTCTCAAGTTCAACAATACATGCCGATGTGCTGAAAGTCCCTCACCATGGGAGCAGGTACTCCAGCAGCAAATCGTTTGTCAAAGCAGTGGATCCAGCCTTAGCAATACTGAGCGTTGGTCCCGGAATAACCGGAATTCCCTCGGATCAAATAATTCGTCGCTATGCCGGCTCATCAATTCCACTGCTGCGCACGGATAGAGACGGAATGATCAGTCTCTGTTCGGACGGAACAAGGATACGCTACCGCACGTTCAAGACTTATACAAAGTAAATGGTGGACACAACGCAACGGCAGCGATAGAACCAACCTCAGCGACTCGATAAGATGTGGTCCCGTAGATTATTTCTGATCCTGGCTTCTTACTTGTGATTTGGATATTGGAGCTTGAGATTCTATTTGTTTTGATGGGACAACCCGGTTTCACTCCGGAGAACAGGAGCTGGCCCTCTTAATGGTCCCCTGATTACACTCTGAAGTTTATCATCGAGCTCATCAGCTTCGTACGGCTTTGTCAACATACCTGAAAAACCATATTTTTTGAATTCCTTCACTACAGGATCGTTCAGGTAACCACTGGATATTACGGCCTTGACGTTCTTATCGATGGCAATCAACTCCTGTATCACCTCCTTACCCCCCATTCCGCCGGGGATTGCAAGGTCCAATATCACCGCGTCGAAAGGTCTATTCAGCTCCATGGCTTGTCGGTAAAACCGGATCGTCTCTTCACCATTCTGCGTGGTTATTGCCTCATACCCCATAAGCGTGAGGAGTTCCCGGGCTATTTTCAAAATCATTTCTTCATCATCCATAATGAGTATACGGCCCTTGTCATGGGGCAACGGACTGTCCTCGACCAACGCGCTGGATATTTCCTTCTTGCCAGAAGGAAGATATATCTGAAATACAGTACCCGAACCCGCTACCGAGTCGACTTGAATATACCCGTTGTGGCTTCTGACAATGGAATAGCAGATCGCCAATGCAAGCCCAACACCCTTCTGTGAACCAAAACCCTTCGTAGTGAAATACGGGTCAAAAATCTTTGACATATTTTCTTCACGGATACCGATGCCTTCGTCACGCACCGAAATCTTCACATGGGCTTCTTTGATGAGCGGAAGCTTGCCCTGTGGTGTGACACTCACATTCTCACAGCTGACAACAAGTGTACCTCCCGCAGGCATTGCCTCTTTCGCGTTGAGAACAATATTCTCGATCACCTGTCGCATCCGTTCCTCGTCAATTTCAACCGGACAAAGATCCGTCGGAAAAACATACCTCGGCCGAACGGATGATCCTCTGACGACCTTTTCCGTAGCATCTCTCAACATAGGCTCCAGATGCACCGTTTTCCGGACCGGATCTCCCCCACGGGAGAAGGTCAGAAGCTGTTGCGTGAGATTCTTCCCCATGAAGACAATTCGTTCGGCCTCGCTCAAGAATTCCGCAATTTTCGCGTCCGGCGGAACATTCATTCTTGCCAACGACAGATTTCCAACAATTGCCATGAGAAGATTGTTGAAATCGTGCGCAATTCCACCTGCAAGGGTACCTATGGATTGAAGGTTCTTTGATTTGAGGATCTCCTCCTCCATATGCTTTCGCCCGGAGATGTCCCGGATCACCGCAATTTTCAGGTTCCTTCCGCGAAGGTAGATATCTCTCGGGTGAACTTCCATGGGAAAAGTCGTCCCGTTTTTCTTAAGCCCGGTGGTTTCAAACGTTCTGTCATCTACAGTATTCATTGTAATCTGTGCTTCTTCTTGCATACCGGGAAAAATCAGACTGAGAAGCGGTTTACCAACAATCTCTCCTGTTTCATATTCAAAAAGCTGATAAAAAATTCTGTTTGCATCCGCAATGATACCGTTTTCGATAAACACAATTGCCTCAAAGGAGGCCTCGGACAGATCCTGCAGCCTTGCATTTGTCTCCCTGAGCGCTTCTTCGGCTTTCTTGATTGCCGTTATATCTGTCACTGTGCCTATGATCCCGCCGATACTGCCGTCAGTCTTTCGGAATGCAGCCTTCCTGGCGATAATGTGTCTCACTGAGCCGTCAGGGCTTGTTACAGATGCTTCATACTCCCTGTTTCCTGAGAGCCGGAGCAGTTCAGTATCCACCATGTGGTGCATTACTGCCTCATCCCTGCTGATCGGAATATCAAAAACAGTTTTCCCGACATGGTCCACCTGTTTGAGCCCGAAATACTCCTGAAAAGCTTTGTTGTAACCAAGATAAACACCTGAAGTATCTTTGTAGTAAACAGGGTTGGGGAGGTTATCCATGAGAGCACGGAACAGGTGCAGTTGTTCTGGAAACCGCTCTTCAGTTTTCTCCATACAAACCGCCATCCTTCACGAACAGACACATTATAAAAACGTATGCGAGAGCAAAGCAGAAGGTCCGGTTACATATTAACAGATATGGTGCTTCCCGTAAACCTCTGGATATTCGTTGATTGGTACGCAGGTCTTTCGCTCAAAAATCAAAATTCTCAAATTCTGTCTTGAACCGGTCTTTAAATTTTTTCAGCACCTTATTCTCTATCTGCCGTGCCCTCTCCCTGGACATGTTAAAGTGAGTTCCGATTTCCTGCAATGTAGAGGGTTCCTCTGAGAGTATCCGGTTGTTGAAGACGTACAATTCCTTTTCACTCAGCGTCTTCTTGAAATCGGCAACTCTCGACACAATGATATTATCCTTATCTTTTTCCGCGATCATTTCTTCTACGTTATCGTCGGAACCTATTATATGCATGATGGTGTCATCACCATCATCTTTCAACGGAGTCTCAAGTGAAATATCCGAAAATGCAAGGCGTTTTTCCATATCCTCGACTTCTTCTTCTTTCACTTCAAGCGTACTCGCCAGAAGTTTCGGCGCAGGAAATACGCCAAGTGCCTCAAGCTTCTGTTTTTCCTTGTTGAGCCGGTAGAACAGTTTCCTTTGGCTTTGTGTCGTCCCAATCTTAACCAGGCTCCAGGAATCCATTATGTACTTGAGAATGTACGCGCGGATCCAGAACGAAGAATACGTTGAAAATTTTGTTCCCTTATATGGATTGTATTTCTTGACGGCATGTAACAGTCCCACATTGCCTTCCTGAATCAAATCAAGGATATTGACATAAGTACTGTAATATTCAAGTGCAATTTTCACCACAAGCTTCAAGTTCGATACGACCAGCTTCTGCACTGCAGCTTTGTCTTTCTTTTCGTAAATTCTTTTCGCTACTTCGAGTTCTTCGTCTCGTGACAGCACCGGATATTTGGACACTTCGGATAAATACATCTTGAGAGGATCGTAAGGGGTCGGAAGTGATGAATCACCTTCGGTCCTGCCCGGAATCATTATGTTGTGTTCTTCGTCAGGTACAAGATCTTCCATTCCGGTTATTCTTCTCCTCGCGTCTTTATCAGCTCGGCGACAATGCTTACGGCTATCTCCTGCGGAGTCTCCGCAGATATGGGGAGCCCTATCGGTGCATGAACCGTCCCGATTGCCTCCTCGTTGAATCCTGCTTCTTTAATATGATCAAATATCATTCCTACTTTTCGTCTGCTCCCGATCATACCGATGTACTTCGTTTTCTTCTTCAACACATCCTGCAACACTGCTGCGTCATACTGGTGCCCCCTGGTAACAATGGCCACATACTCTCTGCCCGTAAACCTGAGCTCGTTGATTGCATCCGAAAAATTCCGTACGATAATGTTGTCTGCCTCGGGAAATCTTTGCTGATTCGCAAACTCCTTTCTGTCGTCTATGACGGTAACAGAGAAATCGACTATGCCGGCAATTCTGGAAATGTATTGAGACACATGCCCTGCGCCGAAAATATACAATCGCGATGACGCTTGAACGGGTTCGATCACCATGCCATCCGTTACAAAAGGTCTCTTTGCCCGGAAATATTCCTGCAAATTGGGCATGATGTCCTGCGGCAGATCGTCTCCGGCAGTAGACATATCATCTTCAACAAACGTCTTCGAGAACTTTTCTCCGAAACAGGTGATCATCAGTCCACGTTTCTCCTCCTGCTGCGCAGAATCTATTCGCCGATATACTTCTCCGTAGTGTTCCAGAACAGGTTCGAACAGGAGGTCGACATCGCCACCGCAGATCATCCCGCTTGAGGCAACCTCCGCCGAGTTCATACCGACATGAAGAATCCTCGCGCAATCGGCTCCCATTAGCCCCATCGCATCATTATATGCGTCGTGTTCGAGACGTCCCCCGCCTATCGTGCCCAAAAGCTCTCCGTCATCGCCTACCAGCATTCTCGCACCAACGTCCCTCGGTGTGGATCCGAAGCTCGCTATTACAGTCACAAGAATTGCACGCTTTTTTGAAGCGAGATATCTTTCAATATATTCGTACAACCTCATATTTTCTCCTGAATCAATTCGTTTCTGTCACCCGGACGGCGCTGTTGTATGTGTGCATAACCGCTTCCAAAACTCCGCCGGCTATAGCACGCGCCTTTTCCGTTATAGTGTAGCAGTGTTGCTTAATACCCGTCGGATCAACATCACCGACTTTTTCGCCCTTTTCAACGACAATCTCACGTATAAGACCTCTCAGCACTCCATCCATAGGAGCGGCTACTATCGCACCATCAATGGTAACGATAATATCGTCTTTCTGAACATCGTCACCAATTTTTCGCAAATGTTTTACCCTTCCGGAAACCGGAGCTCTCAGCACCCTTTCTTTTCCGTATCCCATCATGCTTCCCGGTATACCGGTATAAGGTTCCGCCGAGCCCGAATAGAATACTCTTCCCAGATCATGGCCCCTGTTACTCTCGATAACTATGTGGACGTCGTCTCCGGCACAAAAACCCGGCCCTACCCCAATCACAAGCTGAGCTTCTTCCTTTCTCGTTCCGATATTCCTCTTGACCATTGTCGAGTCAATTACAACATCCGGCCGCACAAACGATATTGATCGCCACTCTGGATCGATGATCACGGGTATTCTGTCTTTTTCCCAGATTGAACCGATCAGCCTCATATCATGTGCGTGTTCGGCCCAGACGCCTTCCACTTCCGTTTCACCCGTATATAATGCTTCGCAAAAAGAAACCGTGCGTCTCACGCAAAGAGGTTCGGGTATTTCCGTCATAGTTATGCGCCTGAAACCGGACATGTACAGCCGGTGCGCAATACCGGATGCCATTTCACCGGCACCTTTGATGAGGATTTTCAATCCTGTTAATTCTGTCATGGAGCTTTCCCCAGAGGACAAGCAGGATAGTGACACTGGGGACAATACATGCAATGTCCTCCATATGACAGCTTCACGATGTCTTTCTTCTGAATGCGTTCGCCGGCAAGTATTCTCAGGACGAGTATATCCAGCACAGTCCGGCTATTATAATAGACGCATGCAGGCGCACCGAGAATGTACCTGCCTTTCAAAACGGCCAAAAGGAACATCGCACCCGGAAAAACCGGGGTACCGTAGAAGAGTACGCGCGCTCCCGTTGCCTCTATGCCTTCCCTGGTAACATCATCGGGATCGACGGAGAGTCCGGCCGTCGTAAGGACTATGTCGGCGCCCGCTGCAAATTGGTCCACAATCGCGTCCCGGATCATCGTTATGTCATCAGTAACGATTCTCCTATCCACAACGTTTAAACCGTACGCCTCCATTCTTTCTTTAACCGCATCGGAACCGTCTTTTATTCTCCCCTCGTAGACTTCACTTCCCGTTATAACCATGCCGAGATTCATGTTTTTGAAAGGGCGTATGGAAAAAACAGTCTTCTTTCCTATCTCTTCAACTTTGCGCAGCTGCTGTTCCTCGATGTACAGAGGAATTATTCTCGCCGCAGCAACAACATCGCCTGCTTTCACGGGATATCTGTTTGCAATAGAGCTAAGGAGAACGTCTTCCACCCGGTTCACCCTGTACAGCTGTTTATCGTCAACATAAAACAAACCATCCACAGTGCTCCTGAGGTTTGCCTTCCCCTCTTTAGCAGGGATGACTTCAATGTTTTCGCCGGAAACGGCCCGGGCAATACGCACTCCGGCCTCATCTTCATGAATACCCTTTGTCTCTCCGGAGAACACATACAGATGCCTTTTGCCAAGATCCAGCAAGCGTTCAATATCTCCGCTTTCAATGACCTGACCCCTGCGAAACGCAGCATCTTTCTTCTTGCCCGGTATGATTTCAGTTATGTCGTGGGCCAGTATAAGACCCAGAGCTTCTTCAACCTTAACTTTTTTCAATTTTGTGTCCCTTTCTTATTAAGTATTCAACATCCTCAAGCGTATCCAGGTCAAATACGGCACCTTCATCGCCTTTAATAAATATCATATCTTCAGTATGTTTTTCTATTATTTCCCTGAGCCCTTTGTCTCCGGATATGTGGTCTATCTCACCCAGATATTGTTGTACATCCATCAATATCGGATGTCCTTTCATTTCACGAAAGACGGGGACCACAGTCTGTTTCCCGCTCTTTTCATAAATACGGGCCATGTCCTCAATAATACTTTTTTCAATAAACGGTTTGTCGCCAAGATGAAAAAAAACTCCAAATGACCCCTGCACGAAAGGCAGCGCTGCCGTAACCGACGTAGACATGCCTGACATGTAATTTCTATTCTCTACCACAACTACCTGGTCCCGGATGAATTCGTTCCGAATATCCGGATCCGTACCCGTGACGACAATAACCTCCCCTACACCTGCATCCAGGAATGGCCTGACCGCCTTTCGTATTACCCGTTCTCCATCAATACGTACTTTCAGCTTGTTGAAGCCAAGCCGTTTTGAAATTCCGGCGGCAAGAATAACAGACTTGTATTCCTTCATGCTCATCCCGAGAACCGACCAAGTATTTTTGTCATGACATGTACGGACCGTGTATAAACCCTGTCACTATTGTGAACGGAAAATGATGGGACTGGTTATGGTTTCTTTATACTGTCGTTCAGGATGCTAAGGAGGGTCTCAACATTCATATTATGAACAGCGGCTCCCTGTTCGATATTCTCAAACAGGGCGGCTTTGCATCCCATACATCCGAGTCCATATTTTTCGAAGACATCTCTGGTTTCCGGGTGGTCCTTTATCAGGTCGGTAATTCGTGTCTCTTTTTCAATCATTATCCGTCTCCCCAAAACCGGTCTTATTCAATCCGATCAGAAAATGTCAGCCGAAAATGTGTAGATGTTAGTTTCTGAAGATTTCCATGCATCTGGCGGTAGTCCCGCTTTATAACATGTATTTTCGAGAAAGACAACCCTGTCCCATCGATGTTCGGTCGCCACTTGAGGCAAAAGAAGTCCGGAGTATCCACCTTTTTCTATGAAGAGGCCATGTACCCCCACTTCAATCTCATGTATGTCTTTAATTTGTCTCAGCGGTGACAGAACGGAAATTTCAATGTCAATGTCCTTCCATTCGCTCTTCTGCACAGGATTGAATCGCGGATCACGAAAAGCGGCCTGAACGGCCGCCTCCTTTATTGTTTTGTAAAGCGGCAGAATAGCCTGTATGTAACCGATGCATCCCCGCAATTCGCCCTTTCTTGTTAATGTGACGAAGGCTCCGCGCTCCTCGCCCAATACCTCAGTCGGCGTGAATTCGGGCACATCCTTCCCGAAAAGAACACTTTCTATGCTTCGACGCGCGAGCTGTTTTAACTGCTCTTTCTCAGCGATCGTCAGATCCATTTATCGTCCTCTTAATGCGATTCTTTATAGAACACTGCCGAAACGTATCCTACTACCGCACTCTGGTCTCCCGATATATCTCCTGAATTGGCATAGCTCAAAACCTTGCCGCGATTCGCTCCCAACATCTGGCAAAGCATCATGACAGAAATGAGAGCGCCTGCTCCGCAGGCTTCGGTCCTGCCGGACTCAGTGTCGTGTATCATTGCAGACACATCAAAAGCGTTTAAATCTCCCAGAACAACACTATCCAGGATTTTTGACCGTTCGTATGAATAATAGTGCGAGAGATCAGTGCTGCACACTATGAGGGTATTCACACCACTGTTCTTCTGTATGATCCCGAATAACAACTGGGCAAGCTCTTCGCAGACTTCAGGCGTTTGTACACCCATGACAAGCGGTACCAAACTGAATGTACCCAGCGTTCTCTGTAAGAACGGAAGTTGGACCTCCAGGGAATGTTCCTCAAGATGGACGTCCCTGTTTGCCATGACAATGCCGTGTGAGGCTATGATCTGTTCCACCATATACTCGTCAATAGTGATTTTGCCTATGGGGGTTTCAAAGGCCCCTTTATCCCATACCGCTACACCGTTAAAACGCGCCCGGTGCGAAGGGCCTACGACATAGACGAGTTCGTAAGGTTTCCCTTCAATTGCCTTATAGGAATACGCGGCCACTTGCCCGGAATACATGTAGCCCGCATGCGGAGCAACAATCCCGATTGTTGACTCGGGGGTGTCTTTGACGTCCGCCTTTTGGAGATATTCGTCTATTTCACGCAGCAGTGCCGCTTTGTTCTCCGGGTAAAACATGCCGTCCACTGCCGACTCTCTCAATGATTTCATGTATAACCAACCACCTTTAGGTTATTATAACACATATTCACACAACCCGGCATGCAACCCCTGTCATCCTGCTATCCCAAGTCACAGGTTCCGACTCTGATATAGAATGCCAAAATAAGGTTTGCATATTGTTCGCGTTTCAAGCAGAATATAAAATACATTGTCTTAAAAATACAAAGTGAGCGATGTCATGCCTGTTGCTGGAGAAGGAGGATTGTAATGGATAATTTGAGGGAATGCCCGTTCTGCGGTGAAGAAATAAAGGCAATGGCAAAAATATGCAGGTATTGCCACAGCGATCTGAAAGATCTCGTCAAAGACAAGAAGGGCCGCCCGATAAAAGTACGTCTGAAGGCAGGGGAGAAGGTATATTTTGGAGATATATTCCTGCCTGAGAACTTTTATAGGGCTAGTGACATCATAAATGATGAAAGGCATTTTATTATTCTGTCCAATGCCTTTGAAGAAACGCGGGTACGTGACGTGCCGATCGGATTTCTTGCGATCAACAAAAGCCTCACAGAATGGATCGAACTGAAGAACCCCGACGAGCAGCAGGAAGACAGCGTGTCCAAAGAGGCATCGGCAACAATTCTGTCAACGGACGAACTTGATCGATAATGTAAAAGCGAACTACTCAAGCATGGAACCCGAAGCATTTCTTATTAGATGCAATCCTTCTCTAAATGGATAGATAGCTATTCTCTGCAATTATTTGATTTAAAAAACAAAAGCTAACAGGATGGGTGATCGCGGCAAGGGCGGTTAGGTCACGATGACATCGATCTGACGTACTTCGAACTCGGCTCGTGCTACTGATTGGCGAGCAGTCTTTTCTTCGCCGGCATTGAGTACTGCTTCGTATCTGCCGGGCGTGAAACCGGTCATTGACAGCACAAAGTTGCCTTCGGCGACGTTTGTTCTTTCTGATTTGAATTGCACATCAAACGTCTTCTTTGTCTCTCCGGTTACGACATTGGCCACATCGATACTGTACACGACATTCTCTGACGTCTTTAGGCATGCCTTATCAATTTTATATGTAATATTTACAGCTAATCCTTGATAAACTGGATTAGGTTGTACGTTTATCTTTCCAGAACATAAATATTTTATTTCTTCTTCAGTATCTCTTACGGGCAGCGATTCTGTTAGGTCCGCATGCTCGGTCTCTTGTATGGATTCAACAGGACGAGGTGCCACCTTTTCGGACCCGGTGGACATATCGGCGGAAGTCTGTTCTTTGTCGATATCCTCGACCGCACCCGTCTGCCGTAAAGACTCATTTTGCCGGGATGATGCCACAGCCTCAGGTACCGGGACAATACATGGCCCGAGTTCCGTTTTTACCTGCCTCCCGTTTGCGTCTTCATAGTAAACCTCTGTACCGTGACTGATATAGGTTTCAGAACCGGGGACAACATCCTTTAGCCTCAGGCTGAAGGAAAGTCCTTCCATTTTATTCACTTCAACTTTTCCGAACCTCCATTCGATCAGAGTCTTACCGGCATCTTTTGTAATTATATCAGGCTCTTTAGTGAATGAATTCTCTTCTATGACAACATTATTGGACGGGAGAGAAGTCACTACTCTCACATTCGTCAATATATCTGACGGTTCTGGGGAATAGTAGATCGGCGTGGAGAAATAGCGTGTGTCATAGTCTTTACCCCAGTTGGTCCAGATCCATTGAGCGTTCAGGTCGATACCAAATCTGGTGGACCATTTGCCCATTCCGTTCTTACAAATTGGGCTGATCTGTTCAACGTTCCCGCCGAACTTGTCCGTGTACACATTCCAACAATCCTCTCCGGTCACGCAGTGCTGCGTATGGTTCTCAAAGGAAAATTTCTGATCATTTAACGTGAAATCTCCGATCAGACCCGCTACGGGACCGGTTTGATCGACACATTTTATGTGGAGATAATTGGTTACGCCGGGGACCAGCTTGGAGTTAAAAGAATAAACAGAAGACCAATTATTACCGTGACCTGAAAATAATCCTTCATTTGATTTATCCTGACTTATATATAAGTTAAAATAATCATTAGATGTTATGTTAGATGATACCGACAGTTGGCTGAAAGACGAGAATCTAACTACCTTGTCCGCTGAAGATGGTATCATCCAAATCGCTTCACCATCGAAAACACCTCCTGAAAACGCGTTTACACCTTTACTGAAACCGACCGGCCAATGATTCAGACCTTTGATCGAACCAGTGATTGTGTTGATTCGTACCACGCTGTCGGCATTCAGAGGTATCAACCAGACATTCTCTCCGTCGAAAACACCACCGGTAAATGCATATTCGACATTCGTAAATTCAGTCGGTCTCTGATGGAACCAGCTCATTTCACCCGTTACAGAATCAACTGTCACGACCCTGTCGGCATAATACGGCACCATCCAGACTCGTTGTCCATCGAAGACACCTCCGGCAAATGCATGGCTCCCTTTCTTGAATTCAAAAGGCCAACTGTTATATTCCGTCATGACTCCGGTATCTTTATCGATCTTCACGATACTGTCTGCATTGGCAGGAATCATCCAGATGCATTGGCCGTCAAACACACCTCCGGCAAATGCATACCCGCCCTTCTTGAACGATGCCGGCCAGTTATTATAGCCGGTCATTACACCGGTACCCGTGTCGACCTTCACTACGCTTTCAGCATAGGAGGGGACCATCCAAACGTATTGGCCATCAAACACACCTCCGGCAAATGCGTGCCCTCCTTTCTTGAAATCAGGAGGCCAATCCTTATACTCCGTCATTACTCCTGAATCCTTATCTATTCTTAAAACGCTGTCAGCGTTCGCGGGTATCATCCAGATATGCTGACCGTCAAATACACCACCTTCAAAGGAAAGATTTCCTTTTCTAAAACCGGGCGGCCAATTGTTGTAGGATTTCATTACCCCTGTTTCTTTGCTGATTCGAATGACACTATCTGCATTTGCCGGGATCATCCAAATATGCTGACCGTCGTAGACCGCTCCCGCAAAAGCAAGGACGTTCTTGTAGAAACCTGAAGGCCACTGGTTAAAGGCGCTCATGAATACCGTTTCGGCTATCGGTTTTCCGGCAATCAGCCCGCTATATCCAAATCCGTCCTGCGCATGAAGAAGCGGTAGAACGTTGTTGACCACCGGGTACTCCAGAAAAGCAGACAATTCATGGTCTCCCGACGAATGGGCATAATCAACAACATGGGTTAATGTGACTGTCTGACCAGCTCTTATCGGCGTTGAGAGAGCCAGATCCACCTTCGTACTGTCCGATCTGTTCACAGAAGTGGTAATAGTCGCATGCTCTCGTCCATTCACATGTGCTACAAAAGACGAATACTTCTCACCCGGTGATGACATGGGTCTGTCACAACATAACGTGATCCTGTCTCCTGCAGAGTTCGTATATGCGGATAGCAGAGCCGGTTTACCCTGAGTTTTAGACGCTCTCAGCCATATATTGAAGCGTATTCCGCCGTCTATGATCGCAGGTTCACAAGCCTGCGTGATGTCAAGAGAGGCGTTCGGCTGTCTACCATACGTTTCAGTTTCATCGCTCGCCGCACTGTTTGTTAATGGGCTTTCGTTGTCGAAATCCGTACTCTCGATATCCCGGATCGGGGCAGACAACTCTTCGCTCGTGTGATCAACGCGTTCAGGGGTGAGATACACGAGGATGTCCTTCACCTGACCTGAATGGATAGATCCGGTATAAAGCTGTTCTCTATAGCCATCACTCGATATGTTTATCTGACACTCACCAGCTTCAACGTTTCGGATGAAAAACGTGCCCTGATCATCAGTTGTTACCGGTGCTCGCCCGGCGAATACCACTGATGCTTTCCCTATGGGCCTTTTCGTCACCAGGTCAAACACATTCCCATTTATATAGGCTGGCAATTTGGGATCATGGTCTTCCCTCTTTCTCCTTATTGCTAAAGAAACCTTTCTCTTCTGGTCTTTTTTAACATCACGATCCGGCTGTCCCTCGTTCGGATTCTTTCCAAAATCGACGAATTCAAAAGCTGATAACGGCGCGAGTGAAATGACGCCGAGGTCTGCAACAGATTCACGTTCAACATCGATCAGAATAACCTGTTGCATGTAATCTGATGTCATTACCTTAATTTTTTGGGGTCCAGGAGTTACTTCTCCGATAAGGAAATAGCCTGATTCATCGGAGATATCCTTGAGATTTGGATCAGATTTGACAAATACCGTTGTACCTGTGATTGGCGCCCCGGTAGACACATCAACAATTTGGCCCTTTACAGCCCCGGCATCTTTCGAGGGAACCCACACCTTTGTGCGCCCGTCGTCGCTCTCGATTTCTTCCGACAAAGAAACGGTCTCAATCCGATGCGCGCCTCGACTACACAGAGCCGTCGTGACCAGCACTGTGCAAACCGGATCATTATTCCACGAACCATCGGCAAGCCGTTTTGCGAGTAGATAGTCAAAGGCTTTCTTGATTGGCGCATCTCCCTCTTTGCCGGAAAGCGCAAGAGTGGCCAGGGCTGTCTCCAACAGTTCCGCTGGACTGGTTCCAAATTGACCGTCTTCACCTTGTTTCCGAAGAATATACAAACATGCCTTTGATAATGTATCGGCAAGCTGATGTGACTGTTCAAAAGGTTTGAGAAAAAACGAAACGAGTGAGGTGGAATAGACCGTGCTTTCGCCGTCTTCGAATTCACCCCAACCACCGTCTTCGCGTTGTCGGGCGATCAGGTAGCGAATCGCAGAATCGATTGTCTCTGAGTACGAAGGCCTGGCATCAAATGTACCGTTTTTCGAAGCTGGTCCTGTACCATCTTTGTCTGGAGCGCTCATACAATGCGGACCGATAGAAACCCTTGTCTTAATTGCATGTGGCGACTAAAGCACAAAATTTTCGCACAACAACAGCAGTTCCTGATCGGAACCGAGATGTCTACATCGCTCCATGCATTATTCCGTCAGAAGACAAACATCGTTGCCTTCCACATACTCACACGTTTTACATACCCGAAGATGGTAAAGTATATTGAAGAATACGATAATGTGTCAAGTTAATTGTACTCAGACACACCGGTGGCGGACTCAGCGCGTGCTATGAGGTCTTCTTGAATCGAGAACGATTGTGACCGGGCCTTCATTGACGAGTGTGACATCCATCGAAGCTTGAAAAATACCGCATTCTACACGTGCTATATTCCGACGGGCTCTTTCAACCAATTTCTCGAAGAACATCTTCGCATGAACAGGTTCCATGGCATCCGCGAAAGAAGGCCGGCGCCCCCTCGAACAATCTGCATACAGAGTGAACTGCGGGACGAGCAGGATGCCACCCTTGATATCTATGAGCGACCTGTCAAATCGTCCCTCCTGCTCAAAGATCCTCAAGTTCAGTATCTTGTCGACAAACCAGGGAATGTCCTCTGCTGTATCCTCCCTGTGAAAACCAGCCAAAACGAGCATGCCTCTGTCTATGGCGCCTACTGTTCTATTATCAACCCGTACCGAGGCTTCTCTGACTCTCTGAATTACCCCGCGCATGCCGCTATTGTTTTTCGAGAGCTTCTTTCTCCCTCTTGGCTGCGTCGATGATTTTTTCAGCTATCTGGCCGGGCACTTCTTCGTAATGATCATATTCCATCGTGAAAGTGCCTCTGCCACCGGTCATGGACCTTAGGTCGGGTGCATACCTTAATATCTCCGCCATTGGAACTGCAGCCTTCACTACCTGATTGCTGCCCCTGCTTTCAACACCGATAATCTTGCCTCTGCGGGAGTTCATGTCACCCATGATGTCCCCCATATACTCATCAGGGACTATTACTTCTATTTTCATGATCGGTTCCAGAAGAACGGGTTTACACTGCTCAAGTCCTTTCTTGAAACCCATTGAAGCCGCAATCTTAAACGCCATTTCTGATGAATCTACGTCATGATATGAACCATCGTAGAGTGCAACTTTAAAATCCACAACGGGAAAACCAGCAAGCATACCCTGGTGCATTGCTTCCACGATACCTTTTTCAACGGCAGGGATGTATTGTCTCGGCACTGATCCTCCGACAACCTTGTCAATGAATTCAAAACCCGTGCCTCTTGGCAGCGGACCCATTTCGAGCCACGTATCACCGTACTGACCTTTGCCGCCCGATTGTTTTTTGTATTTCCCCTGTACCTTACATGTACCCTTTATCGTCTCTTTGTACGGCACTTTTGGCTCTTTTAACTCAACTTCAACTCCGAATTTTCTCTTCATCTTTTCGACTATAACTTCTATATGAACCTGTCCCATTCCTGACAACAGAAATTCCTTCGTCTGTTCGTCTCTGGAGTATCTGATCGTCTGGTCTTCTTCAATGAGCCTTGCAAGAGATGTATTGAGTTTGTCCTCATCACCTTTTGCTTTGGGCTGCAAAGAAAATGAGATGACCGGCTGTGACAGCTTTACGCTTTCATATTTGATCGGCGACTTCTCATCACACAGAGTATCCCCGGTACCTGCTTCTTTCAGTTTCGCCACTACAGCGATGTCGCCGGCACTCGCTAAACCTGCAGGCTTCTGCTTCTTCCCCACGAGATAGAAAATCTGTCCAATTCTTTCCTTCTCATCCTTCGTGACATTCAGGACAGTCATGTCCGGATGCACTTCGCCGGAGTAAACCCTGAAGAGCGTCAGTTTGCCGGCAAACGGGTCCGTGAAGGTCTTGAAGATAAAGGCGCTGAACGGCTTGTCTGCCGAAGCCCCACGGATAATCTTCTCCCCGGTTTTTACATTAACGCCTTCTATCTCTTTCCTGTAGTTCGGCGGCGGAAAATACTTAATGATATTATCAAGGAGATTGGCAATGCCTATGTTTGTGACAGCGGAGCCACAGAACACAGGAGCGATTTTACGGGCCCAGACACCGTCTTTGAGACACTGCTCGATCTCCTCGTCTTTCACTGCGTCCCCGTTCAGGTAACGCTCCATGATTTCATCATTCATTTCAACGGCAGTTTCAATCAGGTTTTCACGATACTGCTTAGCTTCATCCAGATTCTCTGCCGGGATTTCACCTACGGTAAAGCCACCGCTGCCGTCATTTTTATATACGTACGCCTTCATGCTCAGCAGATCTATAACGCCGCTGAACTTTTCTTCAGCGCCTATAGGTATCTGGACTACGACCATCGACTTGTCCGTGAGGTTTTTTCTGAGGTCTTCCACCGTTCTGCTGAAATCAGCCCTCTCCCGGTCCATCTTGTTAATAAAAACCGCCACCGGCACAGAAAACTCATTTGCGTACTCCCAAACCTTTTCTGTTTGCACCTTGACACCGGACACGGCACTGGCCACCACAACAGCCCCGTCCACAACTCTCATGCAAAGCTTCGCGTCGGATATGAAGTTGTCATCTCCCGGAGTATCCAGGAAATTTATCTTGGTCTTCCCCCACTCGAAACAGGCAAAAGATGAAGAGATAGTTATTTTGCGCTCTACTTCTTCCGGCTCATAGTCCATCAGTGATGTGCCGTCATTAACGTTGCCAAGTCTGGTATTTTCTCCTGCCAGAAAAAGCATTGCCTCCACAATCGACGTTTTACCTTCTCCTCCATGCGAAAAAATGCCTACATTTCGAATTGCGTCAGGCTCATACTTTTTCATGTAATCTCCTTCTCTTGCGGTATTGTAAAGTCAATGAAATTGTGTGAATTTAACATTAGTCAGCCTGATAAATCAAGCCCTAAACTTCAAATATGTCTGCTGCGCGTGACAGTTCCCGGTATGACGCTTAATCCCATGTAATTATTGACTCCATCACGTTTTTATGTTTAAGTAATACTTCAAAATTCGAACGAGGTGAAAGAGCATGAAAAGGACGTACCAACCTCACAATAAGAGCAGGAAAAGGACGCATGGATTTCTTGTGAGAATGAGGACTGCTTCAGGTAGAGATGTAATCAGAAGACGACGGGCGAAAGGGAGAAAAAGCCTTTCGGTGTAAATCCGGTATCAGAGAGGTGATTACTCGGGGAGTTTCCGTGATCTTCAAGTGTTGTACTTCGATTGTAAGGATTGACAGCTCATTTTCATGACTTCTTTCTCTCTTGTGAAAGATGAAAGGCTCCAAAGGGGGGATTTCAGGAACACACGGTGGATCAGGTGTTCAGACACGCCCCATTTTGCTCTCCTTGTGCATAGGAATGAGTACAACTTAAGACGAATTGCTGTCACCATAAGAAAGCGGGTCGGTCACGCTGTTGTAAGAAACCGGATTAAACGCTTAATCCGCGAGTCATTCAGACTCCACAAAGAGCATTTCTGCAGCGGTTATGATAACATGGTGAAGGTAAAAAGCGCGCCCGATAAGTTGAATCTCACAGATGTCTGGGAGGAATTAGCCACTCTGCTCGCGAAGGCGACAGTACGTCTATAGATAATGAAGAAAGCCATTATTTGCCTTATACGTTTCTACAGGTTTTTTGCGCCATTTGTACCAGGCGAATGCAGGTATTACCCGACATGTTCCCATTACATGCAGGAAGCAATTGAAAAGAAGGGGATCTTGAGAGGCATTGCAGCGGGTTCAAAGAGAATTCTGAAATGCAATCCACTCTTCCCCGGCGGATATGATCCGGTAAAATGATGGAGGGAAAATGGATAAACGCACGATGTTAGCGCTGGGGCTTACCCTGGCTATACTTTTTATATTTCAGGCATATTTCCTGCCAAAAGCACCACAGCAGGCACCGGTTCAAACACAACCCAAGACCGACACGCCGTCAAAAGAAGTGGCCGCCCCGGAAAAGGCAGCCCCCGCTCAAACAGGTGGTGAAGCAAAAGAATCACCTGCTCCGGTCCAAACGGAGAAAAAGGTTGCGAAACGCTTCGTAGCCGAGACCCCCTTGATGATCTCGGAGGCGGCATTTCGAGCGTTCAGTTAAAAAACTACAAAGCCAAAGTTAAAGGAACTGATTACAAAGAAGTAGTAGAGAATATTAAGCCCTACACCTATGTGCCAAGAGTGTCACAACACATTTCGACGGGCACGAACTCCGACGAAACAGTATATTTTTCCGCGGACAGAGAGTACCTGAATGTGGCAGGTGATTCGGCCAGTATTACTTTGACGGGTAACATGAGCGATGGCACTCAGCTTACCAAGAAATATACGTTTTATCCCGAGGGATACGTCGTCGGATTAAACGCGACTGCGCAAAGCAAAGCTGAAACAGGTCTTTCCGCGGATTTTACGGTAATCTCCGACAAAAAGGAGTCTGCTTACGTATTCAAGGGTCCTTTTGTGTACAACAACAAGTTAAAACAGATAGACAAAATCAACGAACCGGAGGATTTCGGAAAGAACTACTCATATGCCGGTTTCGACGAAGGATTCTTTGCTTTTATATGGATACCGGAGAATGATCTGAAACCTGCGATCTCGGTATTTAAGACAAACACCAACATTCCTGTCCTGAGATGCTCAGCAACTTCACCGTCGCTCACGGGAAAGATGTACTTCGGGCCAAAGGATTCTAATGTACTGAAAGGACTTAACATAAATGCCCAGAAGATAATCGATTTTGGCTGGTTTGATATAATAGCCAAACCTCTCATACTTGCACTGAAGTTTCTCAACAGGTTTACCCACAACTACGGCATCGATATCATACTTCTTACTATTCTCATCAAGCTCATTTTTCATCCTCTCAGCGTTAAGAGTTACAGAAGCATGAAGAAGATGCAGGAGCTGCAACCCTTTATAAAACAGCTGCGAGAAAAATATCCGAATGACAAACAGAAACTGAATCAGGAAATGATGCAGATCTACAAGACGAGGGGTATTAATCCCATGGGCGGGTGTCTGCCTATGATTATTCAAATACCTGTTTTCTTTGCACTTTATAAAGGACTCTCGGGAGCGATCGAACTGCGACACGCTCCGTTCATGTGGTGGATTAACGACCTGTCTTCACCCGAAGATCTGTTTTCTTTCACGGTTCTCGGTTACACACTCCCGATCAGGATATTGCCGTTGATTATGGGAGTTACACAGGTAATTCAGCAAAAAATGACCCCTACCAGTATGGATCCCCTGCAGGAGAAGATGATGCTATTTATGCCCATCTTCTTTACATTCCTCTTCTGGGGATTTCCATCCGGTCTTGTACTCTATTGGTTGGTGAATAACGTGATCTCAATAGGGCAGCAGTATTACATTAACAAACAGGTGAAGTGAGGAGGCTGCATGGATTTCGTGGAAGTTGAAGGCAAAACATATGAGGAAGCTATAAAAAAAGCCTGCATAGAGCTGAAAACCGAGGAGAAGAACCTCGATATCGAAGTAAAAGAGGTCGATACAAAAGGCATTCTCGGATTACTGGGCACAAAAAAAGTCAGGATTTCCGCAAAGATCAGGGATACCGGTTCACCGGAAGAATTCGGCATAAAGTTCCTGAGTGACATAGGTGAGAAAATCGGCCTGGTCTTCAATGTGAAGGTTTCTCAGATAAATGAAAAACTGGATAGGATAGTCTTCTTAGTGCAATGCAACGATGGTGACATACTCATAGGAAAAGATGGCGAGATACTGGAGGCTTTGCAGCATGTTCTAAGGCTCGCCATAGTGAAGAAATTCAAAGAAAATCTGAGAGTGCTTGTAGACATAAACGGCTACAGAGAAAAAAGGAAAAATAGTCTCACCGTTATGGCCAAGAGGCTTGCAGATAAGGCAAAAAAAACTGGACGGAAACATAAAACCGACCCTCTCAACCCCTACGAAAGGCGAATTATACACACGCTTTTCAAACATAATAAGAATATTATCACAAAGAGCGAGGGTGAAGGACATACTAAGAAAGTCATCATTTCTCCGGTCAGCAGCGGCACAAACACCCGTGGAGTCCATGGAAGACGCTGATACAATTTGCGCGATTTCAACACCGGTCGGACAGGGGGGGATCGGCATCATCCGTCTGAGCGGATCGAAGGCTCATAGCATAACAAAATCCATTTTCCGACCCAGAAAACCGAGGACGGTTTTTGAGCCGAGGACACTCTATCTGGGAGATATTGTCGATTCGGACGGCGATGCGCCCGTGGACGAAGTACTTGTGTTCTTTGCCAAGGCCCCGGGTACATACACATGCGAGGACATGGCCGAGATACATACCCACGGGGGATATGCCGTTCAGAAAAAAGTACTGTCTTTAGCTGTCGAAACCGGTGCAAGACCGGCAAAAGCAGGTGAGTTTACAAAAAGGGCATTTCTAAACGGGAGGATCGATCTCCTGCAGGCAGAGTCCGTTATCGATGTCATCCGGAGCGAGACCGACGAAGAGCTTTTTTCTGCGATGCAGTATCTGAACGGCACGTTATCGAAAAGCATGCATGCTTTTCAGACGAAGATCCGGGAAGCCCTCGCAGGCATAGAAGCTATGATAGAGTTCCCCGATGAAGAGCTTGGCCTGGATCCGGTCCGAATCGTGGAACCATTACAGGATGTGCGTGCAGAAATCGATCAGCTGACTGAGTCCTATTATCAGGGCCAGGGAATACGGGAAGGTTTCCAGATACTCATAGCCGGAAAGGCCAATGTAGGCAAGTCCAGTCTGATGAATGCATTACTCCTGAAAGAGAGAGCAATAGTGACTGATGTCCCGGGCACAACAAGAGACCTGATCGAGGACACGATTTATCTCAGCGGTATGAAAATGAGACTTATTGACACAGCGGGCATACGAGAACCCGATAACGTCGTCGAGGAAGAAGGCATACGCAAGGTGAAAGCCAAAGTACCGGAATCCGATCTGGTTATATGGGTTCTTGATGGATCGCAGCCCTACGATGCGGATGATGAAGAAGTCCTCCGGTATATCCAAGGCCGTCCGATACTGGTGGTCATAAACAAGACTGACCTGCCACGTATACTCGATCATGATGAGATCGGAGAGAAATCTCAGAATCCTATCGAAATATCCGCGCTTACACAGCTAGGACTGAAACATCTGCGACAGCGGATAACCGACCATTTTACGTCAAACGAAAACACGCGACACAATAGCCTTATGCTTACACATGCCAGGCACAGGGATAGCCTTCTAAAGACAAGCGAGTGTATGAATAGAGCGGCTCTCATGGCACATCAAGATGCGCCTCTCGAACTTGTAGCCTTTGAGCTGCGCGAAAGTCTGAACCATTTGGCTGAGATCGTAGGCGAAGTCTACACGGATCAGATTCTGGAAGATATTTTCGGTCGTTTTTGCATCGGAAAATGAATACCGCGCACAAACTCTATTTTTCGTCCGGCTTCTTTGCAGTTTCTTTTGATACCTTCTTCGCGTAGCAGACGTTGGCCGAGAGGCCGCCTGCTGCCGATTCATATCCAAATTTGGTCCATGGGGCATCCGGAGTCTTTTCTTCCGACAGTACCTTTCCGGTTTCTTCCTCCAGTTCCGTGACAACGAGGTAGCGATATTTGCGTGATGAACAATTTATCTCCGCAACTTTGGTCGTCAGGTCGGATTCGTTTTCGTTGCCAATGACTTTGACAGTCTTTAGCGCCACCCTTACGATTCCTTTTTGGGCTTGTTCTACGCTTGAGTCGTCATAATAAAGCTTCTGGGTGATTTTTCTTCCGTCTTTTTCCACCTCTGTCTGATAATAAAATTTCCACTCGGCACCCTGGGAGATGCTGGCACAAGAGAGTGTGAGCAGACTAGAACATGCTATTATCAGTATCCAGTGGAATGATTTCATAAAATCTCCTTTAAAGTCCAACATTCTACTAAGCTTACCGTTTTTACATTCAAAATTACAGCAGAAAATTGTTCAACGAAAATGTTGCAGAATCATGTCAAAAGGATTTGTTTCAACAGGCGCAAAGTCATCAGGGGCATACCGTTTTAAGGCCGAACCCATGAAACTCATCCATATAGGAAGACAGACCTTTGCACCGCTTTCGCCCTGACCCAGGGAGGCGCGTGCATCGAACCCCACCCATACTCCTGCTGCGATATGCGGGGAGTAACCAACGAAGAGGGCATCGTTGTAGTTGTTTGTTGTCCCCGTCTTCCCCGCGACGGGATATCCAAGACGGGCAGCAATGCCCTTTGCTGTGCCGTAATCGGTTGGACCCTTCAAAAGCATATTCATCTTAGCGGCTATTTCCTCCGGTAGAACCCGCTCTTTCTGAATCCCGTTTTCTTCAAGCACATTCCCGTCAGCATCTGTTATCTTTCGAATAAACAATGGCTTTATGCGACTCCCGCCATTCGCGAAAGCCGAGAAGCCCTTTACAACATCAAGTAACGTCAAGCCCGATGTCCCGAGGGCGATTGACAGGTTATTCTCCAGGTTCGCTTCTATCCCCAGATCACGGACAGTATCTTTTACCGCGGCTATTCCGACCTCTTCAAGCAGTCTCACAGTCGCAGCATTCTTTGAATAAGCGATGGCATCCTGCATGCTGATCTGGCCGGCATACACCCCGTCATAATTCCTTGGGGTCCATGTTCTGCCCAGCCCTGACGAATACTGCTTCGGCTCGTCCGGAATAAGGGTATCGGGCTCGTACCCCTTTTTCAAAGCAGTGACATAAATAAACGGTTTGAACGCGCTCCCGGACTGAACCCGGGCAGAAACAGCCCTGTTATAGGGACTGCTCTCAAAATCCTTCCCTCCCACCATCGCATACACATAACCGGTCTGCACGTCCATGCAGACAAGGGCCCCTTCAACATTAAGGCTCCGCACCGGCTCAAACATATGGTTCTTTTTTTTATTGATCCCTGAATACGACGCCTTGACAACGTCTCCCGGCTTAAACGGAAAGGTGTCCATTTTCAAAATACCTTTTTGCTTACCTGCGAAGATGCTGTACCCCTCTTTCAACTGCTCGGTAATGAGCACCCGGTATGTGTTTCCACTGCGCAGACCTGTGAACTCAATATCCTTCTGCTCGGATTTGACAAAGTCATCCCATCTGAACCGGTTCAGATGCTGCCCGGCTTCATATGCACCTTTTCTTTGCGAGTAAAGCAAAAGCCCTCTTTTTACGGCATTCTCTCCTGCTCTCTGGAACTGGGTATCGACTGCCGCATAAATTTTGAGCCCTCTCTTCGAGGTTACCCCTTCCCCATATTTATCTTCAACATATTTGAAAATATAATCCTTATAGTAGGTATCAGCGAACACCCCGTCGCTTTCCCGGATCTGTATCTTCTCCGCCAGCATACTCAGGCTTGTCTTGCTGTCTATGAACTTCTTATCCTGCAACTGGTGAATTACATATTCCTGACGGGCACGTGCGCTGCCGGGATGTTTCTTTGGAGTATACCGTGAAGGGGCCTGTACCAGGCCTGCCAGGAGTGCCGCTTCTGCCGGTGTGATGTTCCAGACATGTTTCCCGAAATATACCTGTGACGCCGCTTCCACGCCATAAATGCCATGCCCCATATAGATGTTATTGAGATAGAGATTCAGTATCTCATGTTTTGTGAGCGAATTTTCCAGCCTGTACGCCAGAATGACTTCCCGTACTTTGCGGATGAGGTTTTTCTCAGGACCGAGCAGAAGTGATTTAACAACCTGCTGGGTTATTGTGCTGCCTCCCTGCGCCAGCCGTCCATATGCCAGATCCTTGACAAAGGCTCGTATGATACTGATAGGATCAACACCGCCATGTTCAAAAAACTCGGCATCCTCCGCTGCTATGAACGGATTTCTGACGTGTTTTGGTATCCTGTTGTAGGCAACAAATACCCTGTTATCCGGCACAAACAGATATATGAGTTGGTCGTTGGCATCGTAGACACTGGTCACAGGCTTATTCTTCAGGTTCTTCAAGACCTTCACGGAAGGAATGTCATTGAAGATGTAAACAACAAATCCGGAAACAAGAAATATGCCCGATAATACAAGCAGCCACACCAGATAGAATAGATTCGATTTTTTCCGCTTCTTTTTCTTCATGCTTACAACACATTCACATCACGTCTCACACGCGCTTTTTTTCATGGTGCAATGATATAAGATTTCCCGATCATTCGCAACCGGCGTCAAAGACTAGCCGAATTGGATCCGATCATTATGCGTGTATATATTTCCCTTATTGCCTCTGACAAGCCCCACCAGAGTGATACCCATCGTATTTGCCAACTGCACGCCAAGAGATGTCGGGGCCGAAAAGCCGGCAAGAATTTCGACGCCGAGTCGGGCACATTTCATCACCATTTCGTAACTGAGACGGGAGCTCAGCATCACTATAGAAGCTTCCCTGATTTTTCCCGCAAACAGGAGTTTGCCAATGGATTTGTCAAGGGCGTTGTGCCTTCCCACGTCTTCCGAAAAGGAAAGAAGGTCACCGGCGGAATTGAAGATCCCGGCTGCATGGGTTCCTCCGGTACCATGATATGCGTCCTGTTTGGCTGTCAGAGCATCCTGCAGGACGGAAAGAGTAGATATGTGCATATGTGATTTCTTCTGAATCCGAAATGTCGTTTTCCCGAGCTCTTCAATCATTTCCGATCCGCAAATTCCGCAGCTTGAGTACGTAGTAAATCTTTTCTGTCGCTGGCTTATCGCGCCCTGCTGCTTTCTTTTTTCGCTCAGATAGACGTTGATCTTATTTGCTGAAAGATCGCTGCAGTAATTAGCACCGGCAACGTCGTCCATCGATTCAATTATCCCCTCAGTAAAACAAAGGCCCAGAGACAAAGGTATTTCCTCTCCGGGCATTCTCATTGTCATGTAGAATGATTCATCATTAATGAATATTTCAAGCGGTTCTTCTATGGCGACGTTTTCATCCGTCTTCGAAGAGACCGTGTCCGAGTATTTGAACACCGGGATGCTAAGCACGTTCATCTAAAATACCTCCATATGTGGATGAGAATTCTTCAGGCCTTCCGCAGACGGCACAGAAGGGCCTTCACTTCGGGATAACCCATAACCGGTTCCCTGCACTTCGTGTCTGTTAACAGGTTTACATTTGCATCTTTCGGCCACCCGTGAGGGACCAGCACAGTGCCTTCAGCTATCCTGTCACTGACGCGCGCTTTCATTGTTACGGAACCTCTGTTTGTCTCGATTATAACAAAATCATTGTCATTGACAGAGCAATCATGTGCGGTCTTCGGTCCGATCTCGGCCAGTGGCTCAGGACTTTGCCTGTGCAGCGAATCAACCCTTCTCAGCTGTCCATGTGTGTAGTAACGATTCCGGTTGCCGGTGGATAGTATCAGAGGATACTTGTCATAAAGTGTGGAATTCATAGGACTTCGGGCCGGCTCAGTGTACGTGGGGAGCGGATCAAATCCGGCCTTCGCCAGTATGTCACTGTAAATTTCCAGTTTGCCCGAAGGTGTTGAGAATCCGTTCTCTTTTATGTCATACGTTTTCTCCTTAAAAAATGTACCCTCAGGTTTTTCCGTGAGGAGCTGCTGAAAAGTGAGACCTGTGGGTCCCAGTTCGTATTGAATCAGATCTTCTTCCGATCTCCACGGGAATAGGTCGGCGAGTCCGAGCCTCTCTGCAAGTTCTGTAAATAATCTGAATTCCGACCAGCTCTCACCAACCGGTTCTATCGCCTTCTTTCGGAGCATCAGATACGGGAGACCATGGCATACATTATACGAGTATGCCAATCCCCATTTTTCGAGATGCGAGCACGCAGGCAGGACGTAGTGGGCATTCTCCCCGGTCTCCGTCATGAAAAGATCGTGCACCACAAGAAGATCCAATCTCCGGAATGATTCTCTGAAGGCATTCGTGTCTGCCATTGAAACGAGAGGGTTTCCACCCACAACAAGGAATGCCTTTATCTTTTCAGGAATACTCTCCGGGACACATGTGACAACTCCAAAGTGGCTCTTTTTTCCCCTCATCTCATAAAACAGCGGGTAACGGTCGGCACCTAGCGGTTCCGCATCCACATTCATGCCAACATTCCCAAGCGGCAGCACAGGGTTAAACACCCATCCGCCCGGAACGTTCACATTTCCCGTAATGATCTGGATAATGGAAAAGGCACGGCTGTTTTGGGTTCCGTTCGCCGTCTGGTCCTGCGTGCAGGTACCCTGATAGATAGAAGCCCCGTTCGTATTCGCGATCATCCTTGCAAGCGTTCGTATATCTGACGCGGGTACCCAGGTGATCTTCTCTGCCCATTCGGGTGTATATTCCTGTATGTGCCGGACTAATTCTTCGAAACCCGTCGTGTATTTCTTTACAAAAGCCTCATCGTATAAGCTCTCATTCACGATGGTGTGAATCACCGCCAGCGCGAGTGCACCATCTGTGCCCGGTCTTATGCGCACGTACAGGTCAGCACGATCCGCGATTGATATTTTTTTCGGATCGATGACGATCAACTTTGCGCCCTTTCTAAGATTTTCCTGCATCGCAAGTGCGAGCGGAAAATCAGATTCAATCGGGTTATGTCCCCAGAGCACATACAAGTTGGAGTCCAATTCCTCAGTGGGATACTTTCCGAACGTGATTTGACGTGTTCTGATCCTCATCCGATAACAAATGCTTTCGACAGAAAAATAATTCGGAGAACCAAAAGCGGCTTCAAGACGGTGGGTCAATCCAGCCATCTCGATATTCTCGACACCAATAGAACCACTAAAAACGCCAAGTACAGAGGGTCCATATGCATCTTTTAACCTCAGTAACTTCTCACTTATTTCATCAAGCGCCTGTTCCCAGGCGATTCTCTGAAAAGTAGCACCGGCTTTTTTTAACGGATATTTCAGACGAGCGGGATCATAGACATTCGAGAGGACCGCCCTGCCCTTAGGACAAAGCATCCCTTTGTTCAGAGGATGGGTTCGTAAGCCTTTGACAGCTGTTGCTATGCCGTTCTCCACAGTTACCATGGTGCCGCAACTGTGGTAACAGAGCGTACAATCGGTAAGTATTTCAGTTCTGCTTATCATATGCCGCTATACATCTACTTTAATATATCAATTCGGGACGCGTATGTTAAGCGTTTCGAGTCGCTGATACATCGAGATCATTCATTTGCTGCCGGACCTATCTTTCGACTGTGTAATACTGAATAGCGCGATCAGACTTAACAGCAAAAGCATCCACAACAGTACCCGGTACGAATCTGTCGTATACACGCCGTTTATCCCACCTCCCCGGTCAAGCACATATCCCATGAGAGGCTGGAAAACGATAGCGCCCACGAACGGAAACAGGTTTGTCGCGCCCATAGACGTGCCGGCAAGTGCGTGCGGGAAAGGCTCCGTTGCCATGATGATAGCAATAGCACCTATGGAACTGGTTGTAACACCTATCAAAAAGAAGAACATCATCAAGGCCCCTGGAGAAAGTCTCTCAAAAAACGCAACCATGACAAGCCAGCACGCGACATCGAGTACAGACGTCCAGATCAGAACCTTTCTTCTGCTGCCTATTCTGTCCGAAAGGTGACCCACTATCGGACTCATGATAATCATTGCAAGGGCAATCATGGATAGCACATTACCGGTTTGCGTTGCCGATAAACCGTGAACAGTCCTGAGATACGGACCGGCCCACAGTCCGAAAAAACCGAATAGAACGCCGCCGCGCATTACAAACCACACACCTATGGACCAGAAGGAACGATTCCTGAGTATGACTTTCATACCCTGCATTGTATTCCGTAAATCCGGGATCAGATCAGACGGTCGTTTGTCCTTCTCGTAACTGGAGAATGGATCCTTCACACTCAACCACGTAATGAAAATGAGAACAGCGGATATAACGCCTATGGCCGAAACTGATGTTCTCCACCCAAACACCTGTGAAGAAAAAGCAAGCGGCGCGGTCGCCAGGAACCATCCTGCCCCGCCGACTGCTATGAGAACCCCTGAAGCCCTGGCTAATTCCGTCGCATGAAATAGCCGCATCAGCGTCTTCATAATCGCAATAAATATGGCGGACAAACCGAACCCTATGATCCCTCTCGAGATAATTGCCCACACATAATTAGGAGAACACCCGAATGCTATCGCTCCAAAAGAGGCAATCAGGCCGAAAACAAGAATTGTCTTCTTGGGCCCCCACGTATCGACCAGAACACCCACTGGAATCTGCATCACTGCATACGTGTAAAAATAGGCTGAACTGAGCAGACCCAATGATACCGCTGATATTCCGAATGTGCCAGCCAGTTGACCGGCTACAACAGCAGGCGAAACTCTCTGAAAGTAGACTACAAGGTACTGAGCCGCCAGGATACCGAATATCCACCATCTGTGCGGGACTGTTTCTTTCATGCTTTGATGTATCACGGATCCATTTACGCTTTCAAAGAAATAATGTGCAAAGGACTTGACTTTCTAGTACAATAAATCACCTGCGAATACACCGAGAGGAAAACCGCCATGCAAAAACGAATAAAGATACTGCTGAATGTTGTAAGAGGCGCCGTACCACCCGACACAGTCATAAAGAACGCTAAGATCGTAAACGTCTTCACAAATACCATTGATGAAGGACAGAGTGTAATTATAAAGGATGGCATGATTGCGTCGGTAGAACAGGAGACGCTTGCGGAAACGTACAAACCTGAGAAAACGATCGATGCAAACGGTCTGTACCTTTGCCCGGGGTTTATTGACGCACACACACATATTGACGGCACGTATCCGTTCAGAGAGTTCGTCCCTTATTGCATACACGGAGGTACGACGACGGTCGTCACGGAAACGAGCGCCACCTGTTGTGCGGCAGGCATGAAGGGAATTCGGGCGCTCATGGACGGCATGACGGGTTACCCGGTGCGCGCTTTCTTTCTGGTACCGCCGCTCACACCTCCCTTTCCGAAGTTGGAGAATTCGCTTGGCCTCACTATCAGAGAATTTGCCGGCCTGCTCAAAAGAGATGACTTTGTCGGCATCGGAGAGGCATACTGGACGCGTGTCGTCGATGCAGACAAACAGATATTGGATCAGGTATCGGCCGCACTGGCAGTCAATAAGCGTCTGGACGGGCACGCTGCGGGCGCACGCGGGAAAAGACTTATTGAGTACGCCCTCACGGGCATCACATCATGCCATGAATCCATTTCGATGGAAGAACTCCTCGAGAAGCTTAAAATCGGAATGTACGTAATGATTCGTGAAGGGTCGATCCGGCAGGAATTGCCGGAGCTTTCCAAAATAAAAGACCTGAGTCTCGACACCAGACGGATCATACTGGTCTCGGACTTTTTCGATGCGGTTATGCTCACGGAAAATGGCTATCTCGATTTCATCGGCCGTAAAGCGAATGCATTTGGCATCTCACCAATTGAGACAATCAAGATGATGACCATAAATCCTGCCGACTATTATGGTCTGCGCTACCTGGGCGCCATCGCTCCGCTCCGATATGCGGACATGCTATTCCTCAGTGATCTTGAGCAGATCACGATAGAAAAGGTCATGGCTAACGGAGAGGTTGTTATGGAATCGGGCACATTCAAGCCAAGGCTGCGCCGCCATACCTATCCCGAGAAGCTGAAACATACGGTTCGTGATTCGAGGTTTACCGCGAAGGACTTTAAAATACGGGCCGGCAAACGGAATGGCACAGTGCGCGTGATTGAAATTGTAAATCCCACAATCACAAAAGAAACCCACGCGCCGGCAGTTGTAATGGACGGCTTTGTACAGACAGATGTTGCCAACGATATTATTCCCGTCGCAATGATTAACAGGAGAAATCCACGCCAGATGGGAAAAGGACTAATCAAAGGTACAGGCATTAAGAATGGCGCCGTTACAACAACGCTCACCTGGGATACGGGAAATATACTTGTGATAGGCAGTACTGAAGAAGATATGGCGACTGCCGCCAATAGGATCGTAGAACTCCAGGGAGGAATCGTCATCGTGAAGAATGGCAAAGTCATCTACGAATTTCGGATGGAGCTGTTCGGGGTAATGCCTCTCATGCCAATGGAAAAGATTGCGGGAAAGATCAGGGGGCTCGAGGATAAACTGAAATCTATCGGCGCGCATCTTCAGAAGCCTTTCTTAAATATACAGACTATCCCGTTTACCGGACTGCCATATCTGCGTATTACTGACAAAGGCTTAGCGAACGTCAAGAAAAAACAACTGGTACCGCTCTTCGTCAAATAGAGCTTGCACGGGATTGCACCGGAAAATCGGAATTCGGAATTCGGTGAATCAATTAAAAAAGGGTAGAAGACATATCCGCTGACTTTTCGTGACAGGGTGCCGGCATTCGCGTTTCCGTTTTCCTGCCTGCCCTCAATCTGAGACTCGACGAATCTCGCAATGCAATGGTTGACAATAAATCAGTGACATTTTAATATTTTAACCGAAATGACCTCCGCACTGCTGATGATTGCTGCATACCTGATCGGATCCATTCCGGTGGGAGTGCTGCTTGCACGGCTGAAGGGCAAGGATCCGAGGAAAACAGGAAGTGGTAACATAGGCGCCACAAACGTGATGAGGTCAGCCGGGAAGGTCACGGGAATGTTGACTCTTATTGGAGACATATTGAAAGGCTTTATTCCTGTATTCACTTCCGTTCTTTTGAAAGAACCCGATGTCGTCATCGCGTTGATTGGTTTTGCTGCGTTCCTCGGGCACCTGTTCCCGATATTTCTCAAGTTCAAAGGTGGCAAAGGTGTAGCCACAGGTTCCGGTGTATTTCTTGCGATAGGGCCTCTTACCATGCTTGTGAGTTTCGTCGTTTTTGCTGTTGCCTTTCTGATCTGGAGATATGTTTCTCTTGGTTCTCTTCTGGGCACACTCAGCATAGTAGTCTGTTTCATCATCTTCAGAGAACCACCTGTGTTCATCGGACTCTCGTTGGTAATCGGTGCGGGTGTGTATATCAAGCATTACGCAAACATCAAAAGACTACTTTCCGGAACGGAAAATAGAATCGGAATATAGACGGAAATAGCAATTCGAATTTCAAATTCAGAATACGGGTCACGCAATTCGGAATTTGAAGACGGGGGTCAGGTTCATCAGCATCAATCAATCATTCTGTGCCGTCATGACCATCACCTTCGTACTTTACAAGCTTTACAATTCCTGCTATAAACATATTCAAAGTTACTGCGCTGATGATGAGGTGAAACATGACTCAATGGCAATGTTCAAACTGCGGATATACATTCGGTGCTGAAGTGCCTCCGGATGCCTGCCCATCATGCAAAGAGAACTGCACGTTTCGGGATGTAAGCTGTTACATACCGGACTGTGGCGGCGCCGGAAATATTGATCCCAATCTTGTCGGCCAACCTAAAGATCCGGTCAAGAAGAAAACAAGCTAATCGTTTCAATGCCTGGGTGGCGGAATTGGCAGACGCAAGGGACTTAAAATCCCTCGGAGCTCAGCTCTGTACGGGTTCAAGCCCCGTCCCGGGCATTAATTATCAAGGGTTTACAGAGATATACAGTATTTTTTAGACTTTCCTTTGAGTAAATGTAAGCACTATGTAAGCAATTGAAACAGGTTTCTTCGATTAATGACTTTTGTGTAAGCAAAGTGTAAGCACATAAACACGCCCCCCAACTTCCGGGTCCTGCTCTTCCCAGATCCCCAACCTTGACATGCAGGTCCGGGAGTTCTCATCTTTCCGTAAAATATGACAATAAAAAAAGCCCCGTTTTCCGGGGCCTTGTGGTTTAAGATACGGTCATACGCTGCTTTATTTCCTCGACAGAAAGCCCATCATATGCCGATTTTTTGGGCTGGTCCTTCATTGCCTTATAATACCGGGATTCAACCGCCCGGACATTTACCGCCCTGCCCATAAGTTCGCCTTGCCTTTCTGCAATCCTCTTAAATGCTTGTCTGTGGGATAACCCTTGCTCCGTGTAAGCATCGACCGCGGCAATAATATGGGACCGCGTAAGTTTTGCATTGATCGGTGGATCTTGAATGGAGACCTCTTGCTGCTCCTGGCCGGAAAAGAGAGCGCCGTATTTATCGGCCATGCGCTTGATTTTCATGTTGATGGATGTCCGGTCTTTATTGAACATTTGGGCGATCTCCCTGCCGTTGAAACCGAAGACCGATGCCAGGAGAAAATATTTCTGATCCTCTGTAAACTTATCGCCCTTTGTGGCCTTCAACCCTTCGCGCCTACTGTCAAGGGCCTCGATAATTCGCTGCACTTGCTCTAAAGCCTGCTTATACATTGTGATAACCGTATTCTCCGGCACCCCGAAAGTCTCGGCAAGGTCTTTATACGGGGTCTTATTGAAAAACCGTTCAATGAAGACTGCTGTCTTTCGCAGACGGCAATCTCCGCTGCTCCACTGGATAGTGGCAGTGTCCGGGATGTCCTCAATATCAAAATCCCGCACAATCCGCCCTGGTGCCTTTGCCTCACTGAAACGGGTTTCGTGCCCTTGAGGGTAAGTAACGATCATATCGTGATATACCCGTTCCATTATGCGGTTATCTTTCCAGAGAATGTTTTTCACGGGTTTACATGGACTTTCACAATGCTTTCTATCTCTGCATTCCGTGCAAGTCATAGCCTCACCTATTCCGTTTTAGCATTCATGTTTTCAAGCTGCCGCACCTCATCGACGGTTAAGAATCCCGCTTCAATCGCAATCTTGTAGGACTCGAAGCGCGTCTTTGTATCGGCCTTTAAAAACCCTTGCGTTAAATGTTCGATGAAATACTTTTTCGTTTCCGACTCGGTAAGCAATGACTTCATCATTGATTGTTCAATCCGGGTTAGCCAGGGTTGAAGAGTATGCGTAAGGAAGGATCGGTTTTGCTCTGTCACGTTTGAATATGTGGACCGTTCATAGTCCATAACCAAGTTAAGAGGAACGCGAAACACCCTGGCAATTTCTACAACACTGAATTTTTGTGACTCGATCAACTGTGAATCCTGCGGCGATACTCCGATATTTTGCCATTGTAGCCCATTGTCCAGGATTGCCACTCTATGGTGCTTGTCCTTTCCGGCATGCCCCGTTGTCCACGATTGACGTAAATTCGTCATTGCTTGGGCGTTTAGAGCATTTGGTGTACTTAATATCCCGCCCGGTGTAGCATCGTTTTTGAAATACGATGACGAATATTCACTAACCGCTTTCGCATACCCGAAGGCGTCCCGGAGTAAAACCAATGGCGATAAACCCATAATACCATCTGACGACAAGCCCCGTATGTGCAACACGTCCGCCATTGCATAGGTCTTTTCATCACCATCATTCTGATATTTGTAAATCAGTTCGCGGCCCTTTATCTCAACGGTTATCTTGTCCGGGTGAAGTGGCCACAATGCCGTTATTTCGCCGTTGTCACGTTCGATAAAGCAATAAGCATTGCCTC
>CAYYLU010000008.1:0-49351 GCA_964472475.1 uncultured Syntrophus sp.
GGGTAACCAAGCGCCTCATAAATAAGGATCTGACGAGGTGTGTTGTTGATGTGGTCATCCCCACGTATTATGTGTGTTATACCCATGAGTGCGTCATCGATGACGACAGTGAAATTATATGTTGGAGAGTTGTCCGTCCTGAGTATAATCAGGTCGTCCAGCTCTTCGCAGTTGAAAGTAATCTTTCCCCTCACCAGATCATCAAAGCTGACTTCTCCATGAATCGGGTTCCTGAACCTGATGACAAATGGCCGGTTATTCTCGACGTTCTCCCGAGAAAGTTCTCTGCAAGTCCGGTCATAAACAGGTTTTCTACCTTCCTTCAAGGCCGCTTTTCTCTTCTCTTCCAGCATTTCGACACTGCAATAGCATTTGTACGCATGGCCGGACTCGAGCAGTCTATGGGCATGCTCCTGATAGATATGCATCCGGTCCTTCTGAAACAGGGGGCCCTCATCCCATTTTATGCCGAGCCACGCGAGCCCTTCCAGTATGTCGTCTACGTATTCCTGTTTCGAACGTTCGAGGTCCGTGTCCTCAATTCGGAGCACCATTGAGCCATCATTATGCTTTGCGTACAGGTAGCTGAAAAGTGCGGTCCTTGCCCCTCCAATGTGTAAGTTTCCTGTGGGGCTGGGCGCGAAACGTGTTTTGACCATTAGGTCCTCCGAAAAAGATTGTAGTTGATTATAAAGGAAAACATCAGCATCATCAATACATTTCCCGTTACGTTCTGCTTGTCCAGGGCCACAAATCGGCAGAATCATTCCGCGTCTGGCAGACCTTCCTCGATGCACAAAATCGAACAGAGACTGATATCAATAAACGTGCAAACGATCTCGTGGACACGTGCCTCCTGCATCGGATAATCACGTAATAACAATTACTTATTGGTTTTGATGCCGGAATATGGTACTATATAAGCGTCTTATGTGGAGATTCTGCCGATAAAAGACAATCGTTGTACTGGAGGTAAGATGTTTCAAATAGGTGAAGTTGCAGTATATCCTGGTCATGGCGTCGGAAGAATTGAATCAATAGAAGAGAAGGAGTTTTCGGGCACTAAACAGTCTTTTTACATCATTAGGATCCTTGATACCGATATGACTATTATGATTCCCATCGATGGTGCGCAAAATGCCGGTCTCAGGTGCGTCATAGAATCCAACAAAGTCACAAAAGTGTATGAGATTTTAAAAGAAAAGAACGTTACCTATGATAACTCGCCCTGGAACAGAAGATACAAAGAGTACATGGAAAGAATCAAAAGCGGATCGATTTACGAAGTCGCGACAGTTCTCAAAGAACTTTACAACCTGCGGCACTGGAAAGAACTTTCGTTTGGAGAGAAGAAAATGTTTGAGATAGCGAGAGGGCTGATTACGAAAGAACTTTCTATAGCTTTGTCGAAAGAGGAAATGAAGATAGAACGGGAAATTGACAAAATCTTTTCCGCTATCGAAAGCAGCAGCAATGAACTTAAGGCCGGTACAAACAAGGGAAACGGTGGCAGCAAGGGAAACGGTGCCGTCAAAGGCAAGATAAGCACAAGGGCCCAATAGTTGAATATAATATTTCAGATAATTCTCGTCGTAGTAACCACGCTAGCAGGCTATTTCATATTCAAGGAAACATTTCTCAGCACGGTATGGTCGTTAGTAGGGGCCGTCTGTGGTCTTGTGCTCGGTTATGTCATCATTAAAACAGAAGACAAGCTGAAGAACGTTTCTCTGAAAATTATTATCGGAAGCCTGCTGGGCATCACGGTCAGCCTTTTGGTTACGAACCTTTTTATTTCGAACCTTCTTCTTGCCCTCATGAGAGATATTCCAATAACGGTGCCGATCTATATTCTTATCTACGTTGTCACCGGCTATCTCGGATTTAAGATCGGTATGGAAAAGAGCAAGACACTCGATTTGTCGAAGGTACCCTTATTTGATAAGCTGGAGGATAACGAGGGGGCGAAAATACTCGACACGAGCACAATCATAGACGGAAGGATTGTGGATATCTGCGAAACCGGATTTTTGGAAGGAACTTTCATTATTCCGCAATTCGTACTCTATGAAATCCAACACATAGCGGATCACCCGGACACGGTAAAAAGAACCCGTGGCAGAAGAGGCCTCGATATACTGCATCGCCTGCAGAAACAGACCTTTCTGAAGGTAAAGATCATTGATTACGATTTTCCAAAACTGAAAGACGTGGATTCGAAACTCATAGCCCTCGCAAAAAGGATGTCCGCGAAAATTGTGACGAATGATTACAACCTCAACAAAGTATCTGAACTACAGGGTATAGAAGTACTCAATATTAACCAGCTTGCAACAGCCCTTCGTCCGCCGATGCTGCCGGGTGAACAGATGAATATCAAGATCCTCAAAGAGGGTAAGGAACATGGTCAAGGCATTGGCTATCTTGATGATGGAACCATGATAGTGGTGGATGATGCGAAGAAACTTGTCGGCAAACCCATAGACATCGTTGTAACAAGCGTGCTTCAGACAACATCAGGCAGAATGATTTTTGCCCGATTAAAAGAGAATGCAGAAAAAGACGCTTATTTCCCCGGTGAATATCAGCAAGTTGAAGAACAGGTAAACTAGAAACATGAGAACGCTGGCTATTATACTCGCTGGTGGCGCGGGTAAAAGGATGGGTGCGACCACTAACAAACAGTTTCTGCTGATCGACAACAAACCTATTATTGTCCATACGTTACAAACTTTCGAAGATTGCAGATCTGTCGATGGCATGTATCTGGTTGTGAACCAGAAAGATTTGAAGCTCATTCAGGAAGAAATTCTTGAGACCTACAAATTCTCGAAACTGCTCAAACTGGTAATTGGAGGCAGACTGCGGCAGGATTCCGTAAGAAACGCGTTGGAAGCAATAGAACATCCGAGCGACATAATCATCATACATGACGGAGCCAGACCGTTAATTGCGCCCTCGTTTATCGAGAAGGGGGTTTCATTGATGGAAGTATTTGATGCTGTTGTCCCCGCATTGCCTGCAAAAGACACGATCAAAATCGTCTCAAAGGAGGGTTTTATCTCTAAAACGCTCGAAAGAGAGGGCTTGTGGCAAATCCAGACACCTCAGACATTCAGGAGTGAGCTCATAGTGAAGGCATACAATAATGGTATGGCAAACAAGGTGCATGGGTATGACGACGCTTCGTTCGTTGAGCATTTTGGTAAGAAAGTAAAAGTAATAGAAGGCTCGCCCTATAATATCAAGATCACAACTCCTGAAGACCTGATTATGGCTCAAGGTATTATTTCACAACTTAAAGGAAACCAATGAGAATCGGCCTGGGTTTTGATGTGCATCGCTTCGTGGAAGGAAGGCCCTTGTTTCTTGGCGGCGTTGAGATCCCCTTCAACAAGGGACTCCTTGGAAATTCAGACGGGGACGTGTTGATCCATGCCGTTGCGGACGCGATACTTGGAGCAATTGCTGAGGGTGATATCGGCACTCATTTTCCGGATACAGATATGAACATTAAAGGTATTCAGAGCGGCAAGATACTGGCTGCTGCCGCTGAACTGATCAAGAAGAAAGGCTACAATATACAGAACCTTGACGCTGTAGTAATCACGGAAGAGCCGAAAATTCATAGGTATCGCAAGACGATTATTAGCAGCCTCGCGGAAATACTCGGGATTGATCAAGGTTCGATCAGTGTCAAGGGGAAAACAACTGAGGGGCTCGGCTTCACGGGCAGAAAAGAAGGCATAGCAGCTGAAGCCGTTGTACTCCTTACGAAGTCCTAACCAATTACTGGCTGTCAGTTACAGGAGACCTGCATGGAAGTTAGGGTACGGTTTGCTCCAAGTCCGACTGGGTATTTACATGTCGGAAACGCAAAAATAGCACTCGTAAATTTTTTGTTTGCCCAAAAGGAGAAGGGCCGATTTATCCTGAGGATAGAGGATACTGACCTGGAACGGTCCGATGATTCCTACGAACAGTCAATTATCGAAGACCTAAAATGGCTGGGAATAACATGGGACGAGGGACCCATTCGCCAGACCGATCGATTCGATGTATACCGATCTTATGCTGACAACCTGTTGGGGAAAGGTGCAGCGTACAAATGTTTCTGCAGCCCTGACATTCTTGAGCACATGCGTGAGACATCGCGAAAGAGGGGGGAGCCGCCCAGATACGATGGCAGGTGCAAGGAACTTGACGAGCAGGAAATTACGCGTCTCGAGAATAGCGGAACGCCGCATGTCCTTAGATTTAGCTCCATGAACAAACAGATAAGATTTACCGACGCAATCCATGGGGACATCTCGTTTCCGTTCAACCATGTTGACGACTTCATTCTAATGAAAAACACCGGTACTCCTTCCTATAATTTTGCGGCAGCTGTGGATGATTTGCTTATGGGCATCACACATGTAATAAGAGGCGCCGACCATCTTTCCAACACACCGAAACAGATCATGTTGTTTGAGGCGCTTGGAGCCAACCCCCCGGCTTATGGACATCTGTCGCTGCTTGTCGGCGAGGATGATAAGCCGTTGAGCAAGAGACACGGGGTTACCAGAATAAAGGATTTCCAGGAAATGGGCATCCTGCCTGATGCGTTGCGTAATTACCTCTGCACGATTGGTAGAAGTGTCCCGAAAGAATTGATGAACATGGACGAACTTGTCAGCACCTTTTCTCTCGACTCTCTTTCCCGTACTAACTCCTTTTTTGATTTCGAAAAACTTTACTGGTTTAACAAGGAATACATGCGGAGTCTCTCCATGGATCAGCTGTTGTCATACCTTGAGCTGCCTGATGATTTTACGGAACGCATCTCTGTACTGCGTGAAAATGCCATCAACTTAAAAGAAATGAAAGAGTACCTCGCCATTTTCGGCAGTCCCGCGATTAATGATCAGGCGCAGTTGTATCTTGATAGAATCAGTATTCCGGACGGGCTTCTTGCAGCAATTGGCGATATGTATGGCAAGGATCAGCGGCCATCTGTAGAAGACGTGGTACGGAGGCTAACCGATACCTATCACGTTAAGAAGAAAGACATTTTTATGCTGCTGCGCATAGTGATTACCGGACGGACAAATGGTCCTCCTCTCGCCGCCTTGGCCGAACTTGTGCCAGCTGAAGTGATTACCGGCAGGTTGGAAGTTGTCGCTGACAAGAGAGTTCATGCTGAAGAATGATGCTGAACGAAGCTATCAGACGATAAGTAGAATGAACGGACCGGAATTCGCATGGATAAAAACAAAAAAGATTTTCCGCAGTATGTCCCTGCGGACGCAATTGCTTCTCATACTGCTCTTCCTACTCCTGATCTCAATCGGTTCACTCACCGTCCTTTATTCGCGTAGCGAAGAGCAACTGATAGATAAGCTAACTGACAATATTGATGATATCACGAAGGCTATCCAGATCAGCGTTGAAGAGTTGACACTGAAAGGAGACAGCACTGAGAGACTAAAAAGTTATGTAAACATGCTGAACCAAAAAGGTATCAAAGAGATCTCAATACTTAGTGATACCTCTGAGGTGATTGCCAGCTCCAACCCGCAAAAGATAGGCACAAAAGAGACAATAGACCAGAAGAAGAGGGGACGCAAGAAGGGACTCATGTTTGTAGCACGTCTCGGTGATGATCGATTAACTGAAACACAGAAGTTGTACAATATTATTATGCCGGTCGCTATAAAAGGTCAGAGTGTCGGCTACATACACATCAATATGGCCCTGGATGATTACGCATTGCTCAGGAGACAGGGACATATCAAGAGAATTCTGAGCATGGTTTTTGCGTTCAGTATCGGCATCATTATCTGTCTTTTAATCGCGGAAAAATATACAGACCCGATAAAAAAGATAGCGAATGCGAGTAGAACGATAGCAGAAGGGAAACTCGTCAAAATTCGGGAGAAAGAGCGCGGAGATGAGATCGGCATACTGATTAAGAGCTTCAACGAGATGGTGGATAAACTAGGCGAACGCATGCAGCTTGAAGAAAAACTTAAGAAGACGGAACAGTTTTCCATGATAGGGCAGCTTTCGTCGGGGATTGCACACGAGATACGTAATCCGCTTAACTTTCTGTCGCTTTCCATAGGACACATTAAGGAAGTGATCGAGGGCGCGACTGTAGAAAATAAGCCTGAATTACAGGCATTGCTTGATAATCTGTTGAAGGAAATACACAAAGTAAATGACCTCATCCATAATTTCTTGTTTCTCGGCAAGCAGATAAAGCTGCATAAAGAAAGCGTGTCAGCTGAATCACTTGTTGATGAAGTCCTCTCGTTAATTCGTGACAAAGTACCTGCCGGCATACAAATCAATACTGTGTACAAAGACGGAAATCTGTATTGTGACAGGGAATATACGCGCATATGCATCACGAATCTGGTTATTAATGCTGTACAGGCGATTCACGGAGCAGGAAAGATTATCATTGAGTGCGGCAGGGAGGAGCGTGTCTCTTACATTTCCGTGACGGACACGGGGGAGGGTGTCAAGACAGAGGAAATCGATAAGATTTTCGAACCATATTACTCGACAAAGAAGTTTGGCATAGGCATAGGGCTTGCGATTACGAAACGTTTTATAGAGGAGCACGGTGGTTCGATTCACATCAGGAGTGAGCGTGAGAAGGGTACAACAATGATTGTCAGGATACCGGTTCATGAAATATAAGGGATCTGTTCTCGTTGTGGAAGATGACACAAACCAACGGTATATCATAAAGACGATTCTCACGAAAGAGGGTTTCTATGTGGAAGACGCAGATTGCGGGAAAAAGGCGATAGAGATCCTGAAGGCAGGCAAGTTTGATCTTGTGCTCACGGATTTAAGGCTGCCCGACATAGAAGGGACCGAAGTGCTCAAAGAAGTGCGGGCCCTGGGCAGGACGTGCCACGTTATTATCGTCACTGCATTTGGATCGATTCCTTCCGCCATTGAAGCAACTAAATTGGGAGCATTTTACTATCTTGAAAAACCACTTGAAAAGGACCAGCTTCTGCTTGTTGTCCAGAATGCATTGAACCAGATAAATCTCCTGAAAGACAACATTATGTTGAAGGACCAGCTTCGTGACCGTTTTCATATTGACAACGTGGTTGGCGCACACGGCTCGATGGAAGAGGTCTACAAGATTGTTGAAAAGGTTGCGCCCACAACTTCAACCGTGCTTATCCAGGGCGAGAGCGGAACGGGAAAGGAGCTTTTTGCGAAGAGCATTCATTACAACAGCCCGAGAAGGAATAAACCTTTTTTCGCGTTGAATTGTGCGGCTATTCCGGAAACACTGTTGGAAAGCGAGCTGTTCGGATATGAAAAAGGTGCCTTCACGGGAGCATTGTCCAGACATATCGGACTGTTCGAGCAGGCAAACGGAAGCACGTTATTCCTGGACGAGATAGGAGATCTTTCTTCCAGTACACAGGCGAAGCTGTTGCGCGCACTGCAGGAGAAGGAAATCCGGAGAATAGGCGGCAAGGAGACAACAAAGCTGGATGTCAGAATTATAGCGGCGACCAACAAGAAATTGGATGAAGAAATTCGCCAGGGACGGTTCCGTTCCGATCTGTTTTATCGACTCAATGTCATCGCTTTCACGATCCCGCCTCTGAGAGAGCGGATCACCGACATTCCTCTGTTGATCGAACACTTTTTGAAAAAACTCGACAAGGTGCATGGAACCGTAAAGCAGATCGGCGATGAGAGCCTCCAGGTGTTCATGAAGTATCATTGGCCCGGCAACGTACGCCAACTCGAATCGGTCCTCGAGCGTTCATATATCCTGTGTGAGGGAGGCTGTATCACGCTCGCACATGTACCGGCCGAGGTAAAGCAGACAGAAGGCGTTGATGTTACTGCGAAGAGGCTTAACTCGATGGCCGATCGTTTGATAGAGGCAAAGCTTACTGCCGCGGAGTACAGATTATATCTTTATCTTGCGAAACTTGATCCTTTAAGCGAAACGTTTCATGACTGCGTGGAAGTAAAAGAAGTAACAAATAAGCTTGGGATAAATAGAGATACGTTCTTTGTCGCAATAGCCAAACTAAAGCAATTGGGATTATACGACCTCAGGGAGAACCTGAATATATCGAAGAAAGTGCATGCGCCAAAGAGCAACAAGCCTTCACAGTCGGAAATTTCCGATTAGACCTGTTATACCGGTCGGATTAATCCGACTTTTATGAACTGGTCATCAACCTCCATCCTGTAATATTAATTATTTCAAAACGTTATATAAATGGCATGATAAATGCTCTGGTATAAGTAAGTACTTAATCCTATAGGAGGGTAACACAATGAAGAAAGGTTTAATGATCGTATTGGCAGTTCTAATCAGCGTAGCATTCGTGACAACGGTATTTGCTCAGGCTCAGAAAGACGCGAAACCTGCAGCAGCTCCAGCAAAAGCAGCGGATAAAGCCGCAGCACCTGCAGAGAAGAAGGTGGAAAAGAAAGAGGCTGCGCCTAAAGTGCACCAGTTTACCGGTGATGTGATGGCTGTCGACGCAACCGCAAAAACCCTAACAGCAAAAAATCAGAAGGGAGAGAAGGTTTTTGACATTGCCGGTCTAACGAAGGCAACTGATGCAAAAGCCGGTGATAAAGTACTCGTGAAGTATGTTGAAAAAGACGGTAAGGACATAGCCCAGTCCGTAAAAGTAACAAAGGCAGCGAAGAAGGCGGAACCCAAGAAAGAAGAAGCAAAGAAAGAGGCCCCCAAGAAAGACGAGAAACCGGCAGCAGCAGCTCCTGCAACTCCCGCAGCACCTGCAAAGAAATAATTAAGGTGTAAATAGCGAAGGGGAGACGATCGTCTCCCCTTCGCTATTTCAATTCGCGACCATAAACCCGCAAGGATTCTGACGCTGAATCTGTTTCCCGGCCACACCCCGAGACCCCACGCACTCTGAGCAGTTGCTTCACGTTCACGTTCCGTTTTTCCGAATTCCGTATTCATAACCCCGAACCGCTGCAGACATGGCAGAGCTCTGTTATATTCGGCAATGCTGAGGCAGTTGACTTCCGAACTCGTCACGCACAACTGCGAACTGCAGTTTTGCTATACGTCCATCGGGTCCGGTTCGATCTGGGCCAGCTTCAGATCGTAGATCTTCCGAAGGGAATCATGCAAGTCCGTTTCATTTCCTTTGATTATCGTGTTCCATTCCAAATATGACGGACGTTTCTTGAAAATTGTTCCGGCTAATGCGTCCGTCTGATCATTTTTGCGTAGGATTTCGGACACAAGCTCAACAGCCCGTTCACCTTTGCCTTGATCTTTATCGCGGATTCGCATCAGGAAAATCCTTTTGTAAGGAGGGTACTCCGCAATCTTTCTGGTCTTCAATTCTTCCTGATAGTACTCGATCGATGATTTATAGCGGGTGTGATCAGTCGTGCTCCTCTTTGCGTTCATGAACAGGACATGTTCGGGGGTGAGGGCATCGACAAGATTCATGAGAACTTGCCTCATTTTCTCATCTGATCGATAGCCGGCTGCTGTCCTTAGCTCCTCGAACCCGATGAGGACCAGTCTCGTTACATGTATACCATACATCTTCGATAGACTCTGCGTCCCGATCAGCAAAACCGGTTTATTGGATTCCAGTTTAGGGCTTTTCCGACGTTTCTTGCCGGGATCATCCCCGGTTATCCTTTCAATTTCCAGATCAGGGAAAGTCTCATGCAGTTTCTCAGCTACATACTCCAGGCCGAATCTGGAAAATGTCACAATATCACCACCGCAATTCGGACAACGGGTATCATAAGGATATTTTGAGAGACACGACATACAGGCAAAGCTCCCGCTGTCCTTTTCGTAGCTCAGCATACTCCCGCACTCCGGACACAACCTCGCTTCCCGGCATGAATGGCACAGTATGCCTGATCCATAGAATCTCCAAGGTACGAATATAGCAATGTGCTCCTTACGGCGAGTCCATTTTTCTATTGAGGTGGTCAGATTTTCGTGAAGAGTCCCTCTGCGAAAATCATACGAAGACTCAAACCGTGTCGCGTTTTCTTCACCGGCCAACCACTTCTGTTCGGAAATAGTGAATCCATTTTTATCACAGTAGTGGTACACCTCAACAGGCGGACAAACACTCCCGATCAAGCAGCGAGCACCCTCTAATGATGCCCTTTTCAGGGCAACTGTAACGGCATTGAATTTAAAGGCTTCCTCGTTTCGGTATTCATCCTCTTCCGGTCTCTCAATGATAATCAACCCTAATTTCCTGATCGGGAGGAATACGCAACTCTTGTTGCCGAGCACGAGCAGTTTCCCATTATTTCTCACCTGAAAAAATAGGCTCATCCGTGATTTTGACGCGAGTCCGGACCCGTGCCACAGTACCCTGTCCTCAAAACGTTCCTCCAAGAGCTTACGAAAATGGCGTCCAATCCTGTTCTTGTCAGGCAGGAGCATTAGCACATTCTGATCTTGCTGAAACGCTTCCTCAATCGAGCTCATGTATTTCATTAACCGGTTTTCTACAGGAGCTATGAAAAGAGTATTGCTCACAGCGGTCGAAACACTCCGGTCGCATCTGATCGGAGTAAAATCTTTATCCGTAAATGGGTCCCGGAAAGATATGGTGCGCTGTATGCAATCTCTATGAATGTTTGCTCTTCCGAACAGACGAATGGCCTTTTTCAACGGGAGCCCTTTTGAGGAATCAGGGGGAACGTTCTCTGAATGTATATACGTGTATGGGTCAGTTTTTAGTGAAGGCGGTATAAGATATTTGAGCACTAATCCCGGAGGCGTTACATAATAATGCGACGCCCATGTGCCGAGCTCAACGAGATTATCAGTGGTCAGAGGAAAGAAATCAAGAACGTCGATTATGCTCTTAAGATTGTTGTCGCTGCCGTCCCGTTTTCCGACAATGTAGCCAACCTGCACACGATTGCCGAACGGGGCCTGTACACGAACGTACCCGGAGGCGAGCGGCTCCAGGGCACCGGGCACCATATAGGAAAATGTCTTCCAGCTTGGAATTGGAAAAGCTACGTCAACGATCATGAAGAAAGCAGATAATCCTTGTAATCAAGATTCTTGAGAGATTTGATTTTCGTCAGAGGTTCTTTGAGAATACGACCGCCGATTTCCGCGAAAGATTCCGGTGAATCCGTAACGAAGTATTCGCATCCACCCTTACCTCGATGATTGAGGATATTTTCCTTTTCCAGGATTTTTCTGATTTCTTTTGCAGTTTCCCTGCCCGCGTTTACGATGTTGATGTGTGTGCCCATTACAGACCTTATGGCGTGCTCGAGAATGGGGTAGTGTGTACACCCCATCACCAGCGTATCTATATCCAATTCTTGGAATTCACTGAGGTATTTTCTTGCCGTGAGCCTTGCGATTTCATCGTTCTCAAGACCCTCCTCGGCAATAGGAACGAACAGCGGGCATGCGCGTGAAAAGACCTCGATACCGGGATCAAGTGCGTGAATGGATTTTTCGTAGGCGGCGCTCTTGATAGTTGCCTTTGTACCTATGATACCAACCCTCTTCTTCTTTGTTGATTCAGCGACCTCTTTCGCGCACGGGTCGATAACTCCGATTACGGGAATAGGAAATTTTCTCTGCAAAAGATGCAGGGCCAGTGCGGAAGAAGTATTGCAGGCAATTGCAAGGAGCTTGATGCCTTTAGTCAGCAGGAAAAGAGCACTCTCAAGTGCATACTTGGTAACTGCCTGCGGAGACCTGTTGCCGTAAGGGACCCGTGCGGTATCTCCGAAATAGATTATGTGTTCTGACGGGAGAAATGATTTTACTTCTCTTAGAACAGTGAGCCCGCCCACACCCGAATCAAACATGCCTATGGAGAGTTTTTTCACGGCAAAAGATTATGAGACAAAGCCTCAAATGTCAAGTTAATACATCCGTTACGCTATTGCTTTTGTAAGTCCGAAATAGTACACGATATTATGCTCATTCCTGTATTTCTTCCGCACTATGGATGCACGGAACGATGTATATACTGCGATCAACGCTCGATCACTGATTTCCGGTCGAGGGACCTGCGCAGCTATATTTCCGAAACCCTGGACAGACAACAAGGGCCGTATGAAGTCGGGCTCTTCGGAGGAAATATATTCGGTCTGCCGCCCGGGCAGCTGAAGGACCTGTTTTCACATTTTGATAAATACGCTGATACAATTACGGGTTTCAGGATTTCAACAAAGCCTGTTAATTATGACATCGAGAAACTGAACACCCTGAAAGAAAACAAGGTGAAGATCATTGAACTTGGAAGCCCGACATTCAATGATAAGCTACTGTCAGTTTTGAACAGAGCACATACGGCAGAGGATACTGTTAAAGCATTTGAGGTTCTAAGAGACGAAGGCTTTCTGGTAGCGCTGCAGTTCATGACCGGGTTGCCGGACGAAACAATGGATGATACTGAAAAGACGGTCGAGATGATGCAAAAACTGCGGCCTCACTATATCAGAATATATCCGCTCGTCGTCTTGGCGGGAACCCCAATGGGTGAAACGTACGGCAAAACCAGTCTTTCACGCGTGAATTTTGAAACCGTACTTGATCGGTCGGTGTATCTGTATTTGTCCGCACTCAGAGAACAAATACCGGTTGTCAGAATGGGGCTCAGCGACAATGAGCTTATCAGAGAGCACATAATCGGAGGTCACTACCATCCTGCGTATGGCTATCTGGTGAAATCAAGGGCCTTCCACCATGCTATACTTGCGAATTTAGGATCGTTCGGAGTAGTGAAGCATATCAAAGTCCTGCTGAACAACGCAGATGTGCCGCACCTTGTGGGCGACAGGCGATCAAATCTCAGTCATTTCATTGAAAGAGGAGTTGTCGTGGAATGGCAAATTCATGATGTTCCGAGGAATACGTTTATAATAGAAACGGTGGAAAGGCGTGTAGAAGGACACATCCTGGATGCACTAAACATGTACACTAAGGAACTGCTTACCAGTTCTCAATCTTAAGCCCTGTAGTACCTTCATACACAATATTCTGGGCGAGAGACTCCTTCAGGATTTCACGAAATACTCTCTTTCCCTCCACATTGAATGAGGAGACCAGTTTCAGGAAAAATCGCATTCTGATACGGGTAGATATCCTTTTTGGTATGGTCGTGTTAAGTTGAACCAGTGCCTTTACCAGTTCGTCCGCGCCGACTTGACAAAAGACGAAATCTTCGACATCAAGGAGGACGAAATGACTATCGTTCAGGACAAACACGTTGCAGCCTTTCATGTCTCCGTGAAAAACTCTTTTTCTGAAAAGCAATTGTAAGAAAGACGCAAATCCATTGACAAATCGAATTCTATCCCCATGACTCATAGAATCATACCTGCCATCCAGAAACCGATCAAGTTCAAGGCCTTTATGGCCTAGATCCTCCATTGCTACGTAACCGGGGGATGATTTCGGAAGTTTCACAAAATATGCAGTGGGCGCGGCCTGTATGCCAAGGTATGCCAGCACAACATGATTTGCCCAGGCCTTTCTTAGTCTATGTGCGTGCCGGTAGATCTTACGGACATGATCACTATATAGTTCCACACTGGTCTTCCTGTCTTTCTTCAGAAAGGCAACAAATTCTCCGTTTGCCTCTGTTTCCGAGCCTCTGATGTATACATAGTCAGACGAGACATTTAAAAGGGACGTGCTACGGAATGCTCTTTTTTTCTTGCTGAGCACCCACTGTCTCTTTAATGCAATTATCCTGCCTTCGATCTTGCCTCTCATTGTCCTGCTGCAAGCATACCGATCGAAGAAGATCTCCAGTTCGTCATTTCGAATATCGTCGTAAATCATCCCGAGCGCGTGAGTGACATTCGAAATCTCGTCCTTTTCATTAAATGATTTTTTTATCTGAGTTTTGTGCAGATCAATGATATAGAATCTGTTATCTTTGATCAGGATGTTGTCAAGATGCAGGTCGTTGTGTCGAACATGCTTCGAAGACAGCTCTCTTAAAAAATCAGCAAGACGTGCGAGCAAATGTTCATGATCCGCGTTCCTCTTCATTTCGTAGAGCAGACTTGGGCCGTCCACGTACTCTTCGACGACAGCGGTCATGTTATGTCCTCTTCCATGGCCGTATACTTCCGGCGTGGAAATTCCCATGTCCGACAGACGGGCACCGACAGTAAATTCGAGTTTGCCACGTGAATAGAAGGTGCGTCTCAAAAATCCTGAAAACCCCACTTCAAGAAAAGATTTTACAAAAATCTTTCTCCCCCGGAATTCGTATGTAGCATAGTGCCTTCTTTCGTCTCCGGGGTGGGAATAATGCTCGAGCACGGGTGCAAGACCTTCTTCAAACAGAAACCATGAATTACCGGCTAAGGAATATTTTCTAGTTTGCAGACCCTTCATACACTCCTTCAGAAACCGTATTGCGGATTACCTCATAGTATTTTGGAGCACATGCCTCAAGAGAGAATGACCTCAGGACCGTCTCTCTCCCCCTCATCCCCATCATTTCGCGCAATTCCCTGCTCTCGATCAGAATCGAGAGCTTCTCAACCCACTGTTCGGGCGTCTCAGCGAAATAGCCGCTAAAACCATCCCGCACAACATCTTTATTAATGCCAACCGGTGTACACACGGTCGGGACCCCGACACCAAAATACTGTATTATCTTGAGACCACACTTTCCTTCAGACCAGGGGTCCTGAGTCAGCGGCATAACCCCTATATCCAGTTCTTTAAGATACTCGATCTCATGTTCGGAATCCCACATACGTTTGATGATAGGCATATAATCACAATCGAAAAAAACATCGCAGATAATTTCAAGCTCCACCTGAGGATACTTCCGGCCCAATTCTTCAAAGACGGGCTTCATTTTCTCAAGATAATGAATGCTTCCGTGATCACCAATCCAGCCAATGGTGACTTTTTGTTTTCGCAGGCCGTATTCCTTTTGAGAGTACCTGTCTTGATCTATGACTGATGGTATCATCGTAACATTATTGCAGTACCGTTGTGCCTGTGTCTTGAGAAACGTGTTCCCGGCGATCACAGAATCGCACGCGTTTATCATTGCAGCAAACCGTTTCTGCCTTGTTCTCGAATATGGTGTCAATGCCGTTGAATTCCTATACATTACCGCATCGTCGAAGTCGTAGATGAGCCGTCTGGCTCTGTTCCTGAGGAGCCACAAAAGTGGTCCATGGAATCGTTTTCTTTGCAGAAAAACGCAGTCATAGCGGTCCAGAGTGGTGAAGAATCGATATAATTCAAAAACGGTTTCAGGATACTCGCTGAAGTCCGTCTTGACACCCTGGACATTCAGATACGGCAGATACTGGAGGACACGATATCGGCTTGCAGCGACTTGTGTGCCCTGAATAAGGAAAAGCACTCTCATATGAATACCTTGTTTAAGGTTAACTGTTCACGGGGTTGATGGCACAATATATCATTAGCTGTGTGGCTTTTCAAACCCCGTGGTTCGACTATTCTGATTTAGGTAGGTGTTCATCTCCTGTCGCAAATCCGACAAATGCTCTTCAATGTTTCCGGAGTTGACGTATATGCCAAAGTCGGGGGGAACAGAAGCATTGTGACCTCCATACATGCGTGCCATCATCATGTCTCCAACGATATTCCGGAAATGCCACGCTTCGTAGTAGTAGTATGTATTCACGGTGATCGAATTAAAACCGCTGAAATCCCAAAACCCGGCGAGTTTGGCCAGTTTCCGTCTGAATGTATCGAGTTCATACGGGCCGACATCCAGGTACTTGGTAGCGTAAAAAGGCACAATCAAGAACTCCAGCATGATTTTCTTCTCTGCAGCGAACCGGATCATTTCTTTAAGGTCTCGAATCGCACCATCAATATATACGCCTGATGGTTGAAAGCGTTTCTTGAATTCCTGCCTGTTTGCGTGCGAAGCGGGATCGCGCTCGATGGCTGCATCTTCAGCATCAGAGATTGTGCGACCGGTGCCGAAGACATCGTGTTTCACAAAGATACCATTACTGTCTCCCGACAGCTTATCAACAAAACCCTTCAGACAGGTTTTCATAATGTCCCAGTCATACCAGAAGAAAAGATAGCGCATATAGTAGGGGAACAAAGGTTCGTTCAGGGCGGGCGGGTAAGGGTGTCTCATGGGCTGACTCAAGTGTTCCCTGGGGCTGTATTGAAAAGAAAACTCATCCAGTGCAATAACTGCGTATTTAATGCGCACGCCTTTACTAACCATATATTTCATCATATTGAGATGCTCCCCCGGTAAACCGGCGGAGTACTGCATATTGTAACAATTACCCCTCTTGATTTTTGCCGCATCTATGTTATTACCCCTTGAAGATGCAAAAAGGAAACAGTCGTAACGGTCCGGGTTCTGACTCACGTATCTGCCTTTAATGAAATTCTTATTCGGCTCAATGAATTGCCACGAAAAATCCTGTCTGAATATTCCGTACGGATCGATAACATAATTCAGACCAGCGGTGGTCCCGAGACATACGACAATTATGCAGACTGCTATGAGGAACCACTTTTTCTCGTTTTTCATAATTCCTCTAAAAATTAAAGTAGAAAAATTCCTGGGCCCGGAACAAGTGGAGAACGGAGTACACAACGCCGGCAGCTGCTATCGCCATTCGCCAGTCAGCCTTGAATCTTCCCGCAAGCTGATTTGAGTTCCTGAGAAGAAGACACGCCATGAAAGCGCACAGAATCCATAGATAGGCGTCTCTGCTCTGCGGCATAATCCTCTTCCATGGACTGAAAACCAAATGATTGCCCAAAAAAACGCATGTTGATGCCCATGAATCAGGAAGTGTAATCCCGTTCAAGCCGAACATGCCTGAAAAGACACGCATTGCATCTTGCCATGTATTTGCCCGAAAAAACACCCAGGCGAAGTTGATGAAATTGAACGTAAGGAACCAGGCTACGGGTTTTGGTAGTGCCAAACCTGTCAGCTGCCAAAGCCGGTGCACGACTGTAGCTATCCCGTGAAGAACACCCCACATGACAAAATTCCATCCAGCCCCGTGCCATATACCTCCTATCAGAAATGTCAGCAGCAGATTTGAGAGGAGGCGATATTCTCCCAGCCGGTTGCCCCCGAGAGGGATATAGATGTAATCCCTGAGAAAACGACTTAGTGTGATGTGCCACCGTCTCCAGAAATCCTGTATGTCAAGCGCTTTGTACGGGCTATCGAAATTAGTCGGAAGCCGGAAATTAAACATGAGGGCGCTTCCGATCGCCATATCGGTATAGCCGGAAAAATCGAAATATATCTGAAACGTGTAGGAGAATGACGCAGCCCAGGCATACAGAAAATTGAGTTTCAAAGGTGTATCGAAGGCAGCCGTCGCCCATTGTCCAAACTCATCTGCGATTACTACCTTTTTTATGAGTCCGATGGCGAGCAGATATAAACCGAGTGAAAGGTTCCTATAGTCCAAACGTCTTCGACCGGATTCAATCTGCGGCATCAGTTCGGAGTGCCGTACGATGGGGCCTGAAAGCAGGTTCGGAAAAAAGACTACGTACAACAGATAGTTGAAAAAACTGGCTCCCCTGACATGACCTCTGTACGCATCCACAAGAAAGGCGATCTGAGTGAAAGTAAAGAAGCTGATTGCCAGGGGAAAGGCGACATTCAGGGGTTGATAATCGGATTGGAAAAAACGGTTTACATTCCCCAGAAGAAAATTCGTATATTTAAAAAACCCCAGAAAGAGGATGTTCAGCAGTAATCCTGAAATCAGGACAACCCTGCGTTTCCTCATATCCTCGGGACCCAATCTGAGGATGAATGAAACAAAGAAGAAGTTGAACAGTACGGAGCTGAGTAAAACATACAGGTGAGGCGGTTGCGAAGAAGCATAAAAGAAGAGGGAGGCGATTATTAACCACAGTTTGGATGCAGATGCGAGATGATATCTACCCAGGAGGAAGTAGACAATGAGTGCGGCGGGGAGAAATATCAGCAGATACAGGTGAGAATTAAACAGCACTGGGTTACCTGCCCGAAACCCCTGAACCGCAAACATATATATTATGCTGATTCATCTGGTGTTATTCTCCGGTGAAGTCCTGAAAATCTGGACACTTATAACAAAACTGTCTATCGAAGTCAATCTAGTCCCGGGCTGGACGCGATGCTCTTTTCAGAATTTGTTCAACTTCAAACATATTTCTTTCGATTGTATATTGCTCCATTTTGAGGCGGGCAGCCTTTCCCATGGTCATCCTCTTGTTGTAGTCTAACAGATCCAAAATTGCGCCGCTCAATGCATCAGAGTCTCTGGCGTCCCCGATAACGTAGCCTTCGGCATCGGAAATCATCGCGGATGCCCCGTTGCAACTGGTGGTTATTGTCGGGAGCCCGGAAGCCATGGCCTCCATTGTCGTGAGGGAACATGCATCATAAAAAGTCGGATGTGCGAGTACATGTGCTCTCTGGTACACTTTCTGCGGGGTATCCATTTCTCCCAGGAAAGTAACCTGTCCTGAAATGCCCGTCCGCTCAATCTCCTTTTCGTATCGCTTGCGCCTCCCCCTTCCCATGATAAGAAGCTCGACGGCTACGTTTTGCTGTTTTAACCTGGCAATTGTCGTAAGCAGCGGCGAAAGCCCCTTTAGCCTGAAATTACCGGCAGAAAACAATACTTTAAGTGGGGGGGGTGGATCAATATCAGATGGACTGAAACGCACAATATCAACGCCGTTGTATACCGTGTCAATCTTTGATTCATCTATTCCGTAATATTGCATCATCTGTTTCCTAACCATGTCCGATATGGCAATTACGTGTTGGAACCTACCCCTCTTAATGGGATATTCCGCGATCCACTGTTGGATCTTCTGATTGACACTTGTCTTCAATAAGAAACCCTTAATCCATCTCTCAAGTCTATTGTCGTAACTTTCTATTTCTCTTCGCATCCATTCCCGTTGCACCCCTCCGTGGCTTTGGAACACATCGAGTACCAGTGTATTTCCGAAACCGAGTATTACATCGAGGCCATATTTAGGAACGGTTTGCTTATGCTGCAATGCAAAGCTCAGGTTGCGCAGCCATCTCGGGAAATGAATTGTGTTAAGTTTTACGAGCGTTACGTCCTTGCTCTCAATACCGTCGGAGCAAAACACAAAAACGGAATGTCCTTTTCCGGCAAGCATCAAAGCAAGATCGTACGTATAGCGTTCGGCGCCGCCTTTCTTGGGATCAAAGTAGTATATGGCAAGACCAATCTTCATAATCTTCACGCGAAAGGACGCACACAGGCATGTATTATAGAATAATGAAATGGATTTTGGAATTTTTCTTTGTATGTTATCTATCCGGATGGCGCAGCATATCCGTAATCCAGCGAAACGACACAAACGAAAGCCCGTGATTTTTCTTTTAATCTATGCCGTCTGTGCTCGATTGCACGAGTTTACCCGGTATACTTCCCTGCAATGTAGTCGCTCAGTTGCTCAATCAGCGTTTCCTGTTTTTCTATGATGGATTTTACAATATCGCCGATTGAGATAATGCCTTCAAATTTACCGTCACTGAAAACAGGTATGTGCCTGATATGTTTTCCGGTAATAAGTACCATTGCTTCTTCGACAGAAGTCTCCGGGTGAACGGTATACATCTGGTCGGCGGGTGTCATGATTTCCTTTACGGCGGTCTCACGCGATGCCTTTCCCTTGAGGACTATCTTTCGGGCATAATCCCGTTCAGACACTATTCCGGCAACGTTCCCGTTTTCTTCAATAACCATCAATGCACCAATGCCCTTATCTCCCATGAGCGCCAGGGCCTCAAAAACAGTAGCTTTGGGTGTCACAGACCAAACTTCCTTCTGATTTTTTCTTTTCAGGATGTCTCTAACTGTTTTCATTATCATGTGCCCCCTTTTGGTGGTTGAAATGCCACAACAAGAATTATATAAGCAAACATTCATTGGTGCAAGTCCAATTTGAGAATGACAGCAGGTACCGGTGTATTCAGTTCTATGCTCGCAATTAAGGCAAGATTTGAACACGCACCGCTATACAGATCATAATTGCATGTCTTTGAAGAAAATATCGCTACAGGAGTGATATGATGCAGCATGCCCTTATGGTGTTGCCACCCCTCCTTCCCGCTCCAGATACGCCTGCTTTTGTAGAAAAGACCTCAGGAGCGCTTTACAGCATGTGCTCCTGAGGCAACGCGGCCTGAATCAGATTCTTTCCTATCTCCACTTATCTACAGACACAGTCGTGCCGTAACCCATTCTCCAGCCCTGCATCATGGGAGGTCCGTCACCTCCGACGACTACGACCTCTATCCTATTCCTGAGGTACACCGGCACTAACTTGTCGTCCGGATCGGTCAGGTATGAAGTTGGATACGAGCCTCCACGTTTTATCCCCGAAGTGATCAGCGTGGGAAAATACTGGCTTGAACGGAACTCTTTCAGAGTCTGGGTTGCGTTTTGATAAATCGTTTCTTTGACATCTTCTTTGCTCATTTTCCTGTCTTTCAGCATTGTCACTCTCGCAGGTGACAGGAGCGCGACAGCGTAGCTCGGCAACTCGAGCGCTGCCAGATCCTTCGCGAGCACCTCAAGGCCGTCTCCCGGGTAGAAATAATTACCTACGTGTGACCAGCCTCCGGTAAAAATGCTTATTGCGCTCTCACCGGGTTGCAGTCCTTTTTCAACACTCAACGGAGGCCAGGGACTCTTTTCTTCATTCTCCGGTGCCACGAACGAATATGCGGGATTACCCTGTACCGCCATGGTGTTGACCCCCACTTCCTGACCCCCAAGATTCTTGAGAATCAGCGTCGCCGCCCTTGCAAGGACCGAGTTTGCTCGATTACCCGGGCTCATTGCTGCCATTTCCGTGTTCATTTTTAATTCCTTCCGCACAGGCCCGTTCACTACCTGCATAAAGGCAAATGAATTGGTAGATCGTGCCAGATCGCCTACTTTTGCCTTCGCACAGGCGTCCGCCAGGGCGAGTAGAGCGGGCATATATTCAGGTTTGGCGCCGGCCATAACTCCGTTGATCGCTACCTTTTCGACGGTCACAACGAGCTTTTCAGGCTCCATCGCAGTCGCGACGATTTCATCAGGCGCATGTTTTGTGCCCTTTAGCATCTCCGCTACTCTCTCTTTTGTAGGCGGAATGACGGGAAGACCGTCAGTCCAACCCTCTTTATAGAAATAATCTTCAATTTCTGACAGGGTGCCCGTAAGCGCAACTGCGGGGGGCTTAGACGCCTGGTATTTTCCGGTTCTCTTTTCGTCGGCCGTCAGGGGAGTTGTTAGGGCTTTAACCACGTTGTCGAATAGAACGCCAAATTCTTTATCACTCAGTTTTTCAGGCGGGTCGGGGACTATTGAATACCTGACCGGGCAGCCCGCTGTAAGACGTGTCCTGTCGGCAACTTTTTTAAGATTATCATAAATGAGTACCATTCCCGGCTTCCCTGCTTTTTCAAGCTGCACGGTGTAATTAAAAGCATATTGATTCATGAGCCCCGTTCGATTGCCGCCGTAAATATACGCGTCTGCCTTGGCTACAACTTCTGCCCTTTGTTTGGGATCGTCTGGTCTATCGTAGTTCTCTCCTCTGTTGATGTTAACAATGCTGACAGTTGGGAACTTCTTCCTGAGTCCTGCAGCTATCTTCTCGAGAAGGCCATCAAAGCCCGAACCGCCGTGGGGCCACGAGTTGATGATGTAGACAGTCTTGCCGTTCAAGTCAGGCACCCGAGTGGCGAGCGGAACTTGTTCTATTTCCGGCATGTACGCCACGGGATTAAGTGCAGTGAATTTAGCCTCTGCAACTGTTCTTGCCTCCTTTAGTTTCGGAGCAGCGGCAAAACCTGCTGGAGTAACACATGCAACGATAAAACAGACTGCCAAAACGCACACACCGAATGTTTCTCTAAAACTGCTCGTTTCCATCCTGCTTACCTCCTATTGTGTGACGAATGCTTTTGTCTCTGAAAGACATTCCTCTTATGGAATTCTGTTGTTACCGAATTCGTGAATGTATAAGACATACAGAATCATGTCAAGAAGAATCCATCTCGAGTAGTAAGACAATAAAAAACATGCTTATTTAGGGTGAACCTGTTCTTTGACAAAGTTCCGTATGGATTCGTTTATCTCCAGTGGTTTCTCGAGCATAAGCATGTGCCCGGCGTTTGCTACTAATTCCAATTGTGCATTGCTCAAAGATCTGTGGAGAAACTCGGCATACTTAGGAGGCGTGAGTTTGTCCTCGCTCCCGCATAACACAAGAGAGGGCGTGTTGATCAAACTTATGGTGTCTCTCATGTCGAATCCATCGCATGCGAGAAAATCGGAGTACATAGTCTGTTGACCGGCTTTCATCGTTTCTGAGATCGCATACTCTTTTAACCGGGCTGCGGCATGTTCTGAGAACGCGAGTGCCGCTGTGAATTCGACCGCCTTTTCGTGATCTGACGCGATCTGTTCAAGGATAGCCGGCAGCACCCTGAGCTTGGCACCTGTACCTACGAGAACTATTCCTTTGATCAGTTCGGGGTGACTATGGGCAAGTGAGAGCGCAATTGCACCTCCAAGAGAATGGCCTACGACAAAACAGCCGTTTAGATTATGGCTTAGGACGGTATTATAAACACTCTCCTGATAGGCTGCGACGGAATCACACGGCGGACCCTCAGACTCTCCGTGTCCTGGCAGATCAATGAACACAACCTCCATCGATGAGGTGAGTTCTTTCTGATTATGCCAGACTCTCATGTTCCATCCCGACCCATGCAGGAACAATACTATTTCTCCTGTTCCGAATCTCTCAATGTGCTTTACTTTTGGCACCATGATGTCTCCAGATGAAAAAAGGGCCGCTTACGTAAGCGGCCCTTTCGCAACGTATATTTCATCGAATCTGTTATTCTTCCGGTTCACGAAGATAGCAGTGCAGACAACGCTTCGCTTCTTCAACAGCGGATTCCGCCTGGTAACCAAGAACCACTTCGTCGAAAGTCCTGTTCCTTTTTTCAACAGAAAGATGCGGTATCGGGACACGGCTACGTTCTTTCTGGTATTCTGTTTCATTATAAGAGACTACCATATTGATCAGACCATTTCTGTATGAATTCATCGGTTGACCGTCACCGCCGAGGTACTCATCGATCGCGAGCGCAGCGGTTTTGCCGTCTGCGACGGCTTCAACAGCTGTAGCCGGACCGCGGACGTTATCGCCTGCGGCAAAGACACCTTCCTTTTCTGTTGCAAGTGTCTTCTTATTGACTTCGACAGTTCTATTTGGTGTGACTTTAATACCGTCACCGTTGAGATACGAAAGATCAGGCACTTGGCCAACTGCTGCGATAACCATATTCGCATTTAAGACAAACTCGGAGTTCTCGACCGGCTCAGGCCTACGCCTCCCGCCGCTGTCGAACTGGCCGAGTTTCATGCGCTTGCATTCCACGCCGGCCGCCTTACCATTCTCTACCACAATTCTGTTGGGGGCTACAAGAGTATAGATCTTGATGCCTTCTTTTTCCGCATCCTCAATCTCTTCCGCGTATGCCGGCATATCCTCTTTATCCCTTCTGTAAAGAATCGAGACTTCATCTGCACCAAGTCTCAAAGCTGAGCGCGCCGCGTCAATCGCCACATTTCCGCCGCCGATGACCGCTACTTTGCCCTCAGTCTTTGTCATTTCTTTCAGATTAACGCTTCGCAGGAATGTTACTCCGTCGACGACACCGTTTGCGTCTTCACCCTCAATACGGAGTTTTTGTCCGGTATGCGCGCCTGTTGCCATCAGTATCGCGCTGTATCCGCCCTCAAATAGTTTGTTGACTGTTATGTCTTTGCCGAATCTGGTGTTGTACTTAATATCCACTCCCAGGTCTGTGATGCCCTTGATCTCGGTGTTTAGGATCTCTTTGGGCAGCCGGTAGTCCGGAATGCCGACTGCCAGCATACCGCCTGCAACCGGCAATGCCTCGAATATTGTAACCTTGTAGCCTTTCAATGCAAGAAAATATGCTCCGGCAAGGCCGGCAGGACCCGCGCCGATTACAGCCACTTTCTTGTCTTTCGGCGGCAGGGGTTCAGGTCTGTACGGGTGAGGTGCAGCCATATCTGTATCAGCAGCAAACCGTTTCAATGAACAGATGGAAAGCGGATCGTCAATCTGGGACCTGCGGCACTTGCTTTCACAGGGGTGTACACAGACTCTTCCGAGCACCGCGGGAAGAGGATTGGCTTCCTTGATAACCGCTATGGCCTCTTCAAACTTACCTTCACTGATGAGTGTTACATAGCCCCACGCATTCTGATCTGTTGGACATGCATTCTGGCATGGCGCATCAAAAAGAGCACTGCACACACCGGCCCGGCAATGCTTGTCTTCAATGTGCTCGATGTACTCATGCTTGAAATATCGTAAGGTGGAAAGGATCGGATTGGATGCAGTTTGGCCGAGTCCGCAGAGAGCCGCATTCTTTATGTGCCCTGCAAGCTCGATAAGTCTGTCAATATCTTCCGGTTTGCCCTTTCCTGATGTTATTCCTTTCATTATTTCCAGCATCCTCTTTGTGCCGATCCGGCAGGGAGGACACTTGCCACAGGATTCGTGTTGAATGAAATCCAGGAAGAATCGGGCGAAGTCTACCATGCATGTATCTTCATCCGCGACTATGAGCCCCCCGGAGCCGACGATTGCCCCGAGCTCAATAATGTGTTCATAATCAACCGGAACATTGATATGTTCAATGGGGATGCAGCCGCCGGAAGGTCCGCCAAGCTGCGCTGCCTTGTATTTCTTGCCACTTTTTATACCGCCACCGATATTGAATACAATATCTCCAAGAGGTGTTCCCATCGGGACTTCAACGAGACCCGTGTTGTTGACCGAACCGGCCACCGCGAACACTTTTGTGCCCCGGCTTTTCTCGGTTCCGTACTGCGCATACCATTCAGCGCCTTTCACAATGATGGCGGGGATATTGGCGTAAGTCTCCACGTTGTTGAGTAATGTTGGAACGTCAAAAAGCCCCTGTACTGCAGGGAAGGGAGGTCTTGGCCTCGGTTCACCGCGCTTGCCTTCAATAGACCTCATCAGTGCGGTTTCTTCACCGCAGACGAATGCTCCGGCGCCGATCCTGATATCGAGATCAAAATCAAATCCCTTCTCGAGGATATTCTTGCCGAGGAATCTGTATTCACGGGCCTGACCTATTGCCCAAGTGAGGCGTTCGATAGCCAGCGGGTACTCGGCGCGCACATAAATGTATCCCTGGTGTGCGCCTATAGCGTACGCGGCTATGGCCATCGCCTCGATGACGCTGTGTGGATCACCTTCGAGAACACTTCTATCCATGAACGCTCCGGGGTCACCTTCATCAGCGTTACAGAGCACGTACTTTACATCACCGTATGCCTGTTGCGTGAATTTCCACTTGAGCCCTGTCGAGAAACCGCCGCCCCCTCTTCCCCGCAGACCGGACTTTATTATCTCTTCGACAACCTGTTCACGGGTCATTTCCGTGAGTGCCTTTGCAAGGCCGAAATAACCATCACGGCCTATGTATTCTTCAATATTGAGAGGGTTTATAATACCGCAGTTTCTGAGCACTATCTTGACCTGATGTTTGAAGAAATCCATTTCTTTCAACATAGGAACGGCTTTTGTAGTAACCGGCTCTTTGTACAGCAGCCGCTCGACTATTCTGCCTTTCAGTAGATGCTCGGAGACGATCTCCTCAGCGTCCTGGGGCGTCAATTTCTGGTACAGCACTCCTTCAGGATAGACGAGGGCCAAAGGGCCGAGGTCGCATGAACCGATGCAGCCTGTTTCGATTATCTTTACTTCGCCTTCCAATCCTTTTTCCGCGACCTGTTGTACTACTGCGTCCCGTATTTCCCGACAGCCTGATGAAACACATGCGGCGCCGGCACAAACCAGTATATGAGCGCGTGATACTTCCATCGGTAAATTCCTCCTTACGTGTACTTGTCGATGATGTCCATCGCATTTGTAGTTTTTACACGGCCGTACACATCATCATCAATGAGCATTGCCGGGGCAAGGCCGCAGGCCCCGATGCAACGGACAACATCAAGGGAGTAACGTCTGTCGTCTGTGGTCCCTCCTACTTTTATGCCGAGTTCCTTTTCTGTTTTCTCAAGTATTTTCTGAGATCCTCTGACATAACAGGCTGTGCCGAGACAGACTTTTACGCTGTGCCTTCCCTGCGGCACAGTTGAAAAGAAATTGTAAAATGTAATAACTCCGTAGACCTCATTCATGGAGGTATTCAGCCCTTCCGCAACCATCTCCTGTACTTGCTTCGGCAAATACCCGAACAGGTTTTGTGCCTTGTGAAGCACCATGATAAGGTCTTCCGGTCTTCCCTTGTGGTCAGCTATGATCTCAAGGAGCCTCGGATAGAGTGCTTCTTCCTGAACCTGAGCACATTGGCATTCATGTTCTGTAGACATTGTGTTCCTCCGTTTATTTATCTAGCGCAAGAAGCTCCAGCTGCTTTGCGTGTTTTTTCACATTAGCCCGTGACTGTCATAAACTTTTTGATCGGTCCCGTCAACAAACCCCAACCCATTCAACGTGACCGGATCTTCAACGAACATCGTTCCGCTACTTGCCGGGGATACTGCCTCGGTTTTCTACTGCAGGCGCGATAAAATTTCATCCTTAAAATATTTCAATGAGCTTGAAATAGGAAGAACCGGCGATTGGCCCAGCGGACAGAAAGAAGTATCCCGCATATCTTCCGAAATTTCCAGCAACTTTTCAATATCTTTCTTTGCCCCTTTAGACGCTGCTATTCTGTCGATGATCTTTACCAATCTTGGAGTACCAACCCTGCATGGCACACAGTGGCCGCATGATTCGTGTTTAAAAAAGTGAAGAACGCTTTGAAGCATTTGCACGATATCGCTGTCTTCATCCATGACAAGAATTGCACCTGATCCGAGAACGGCCGCATATTCTTTGAGATTCACGAAATCCATGCGCACATCGAGCATATCCTGTCCGAGAAATGCTCCGGCCGCACCTCCGATCAGCGCCCCTTTAAATTTCTTTCCATCTTTTATTCCGCCTGCGTAATCAAAGATGATGTCCCGCAGTGTTGTGCCCATTTCGGCTTCTATGAGGCCAGGCGTAGCGACATTCCCTATTATTGTGAATACTTTTGTTCCGGGGCATTTTTCCGTACCATACCCTCTGAACCATTTGGCGCCATTGCACATAATCTCAGGGACATTAGCGAGTGTTTCCACGTTATTAACTACCGTCGGCTTGTGCCACAGTCCTTCCACGGCCGGAAAAGGAGGCTTAATCCGTGGATGACCTCTTCTGCCTTCCAGTGACTCAATAAGGGCAGTCTCCTCACCGCACACGTACGCGCCGGCGCCTTTCATTACCTTCAGATCGAAAGAGAATCCGCTCTGGAGAATATTATCGCCGAGTAATCCGTATTCCCGTGCCTGCGCAATCGCCTTTTCAAGCCGCTCGATTGAAAGGGTATACTCGCCGCGTATATAGACAAAACCTTTCGTGGCACCGATAGCAAATCCCGCTATGATCATTCCCTCGATCAGCTTGTGGGGATCTCCTTCGAGAATCAGTCTATCTTTAAAAGTGCCCGGTTCTCCCTCGTCGGCGTTGCAGATCAGATATTTCTGATCACCAGTTGCTTTACGGGCGAAGCCCCATTTCATTGCTGTGGGAAATGCCGCGCCGCCACGTCCCATAAGGCCGGCTTCTTTTATTTCTTTGTTCGCACCGTCAGGTCCCGCTGCAAACGCTTTTGCCATGCCTTCATATCCATCTTCGGCAATATATTCGTCAATGTTTTCCGGATTTATGACACCACTGTTGCGCAGTACGATGCGGGGTTGTTCCTTCAGCAGTCCCGTTTTCTGTCTCGTAACCACGTGTTGTTTGGGTACTTCAGACAGGATGAGCCTTCTTACAGGACGACCTTTGAGCAGGTGCTCATCGACGAGTTCAGGGACATCCGCGATTGTCACATTGCCATAGTAAATCCCTTCCGGATAGATGACGATGATGGCGCCCTGGCCGGTGGCACCGATACTGCCTGTTTCGAGCACAGAAATCTCTTCAGATAGACCTTTCCTGGCTATTTCTTCCACGAGAGTTTTTTCAACTGCCCGTGCGCCTGCCATAATGGTTTCCGCGTCTATACCGATCAGAACGTGAGTTCTCACGAGGCTCATATGTCTTTTCTCCTCTTTTCCAGGATGGTATTAACCAATTCGGGAGTAAGATTGCCGTACATTTCCTCGTTTATCATCATGGTGGGTGCGACACCGCACGCGCCGAGACAGCTTGTCAGTTCCAATGTGAAAACCCCGTCCTTTGTTGTTTCGTTCAGATTGATTTTGAGTGTCTTTTTTAAATAATCTAAAAGCGATTCAGAACCCATCAGATGACACGGAGGTGAATCGCACAGGCGTATGATATTGCGCCCTCTCGGTTTCAGACTGAACATGGTGTAGAAGGTCGCGACGCTATGTGTATAGCTATATGGCACGTTCAGATAATCGGAACACGCTTCTATATCTTCTCTGGAAAGGTAGTGTTGTGGGCTGTTATCCTGAAGATCATGCAGAATATAGAGAATATTGTCTAAAGTCGGTTTGTGTTTGCTGAGAATTGTATCTCTGTCCACAGAGTGTGACCTCCTTTTAACCTACTTCAAGGACATATTCAGAAACGGGATTGCCGTTGGCAATATGATCAATAACAACTCGTTTTGTTTTCTCAACATCCATGTTGCCGTAGACTATTGTAGACTTGCCTTCTTCGAAAATCTCCACCATTGGTTCCTGTGACGAAAGCCCGCGTTCACCTGTCTGCGTCACGATAACGTCATTCAAATTTCTGCGGCTTATTTCCTCTACGAAAGTTTTAAGCACGTCCCGGGCACCGGCGGCAATGCCGCTCGTTCCCATTCCAACAACGACACGGATCCTTGCCTGTTTTTGTCTGAGTTCGACTTCTTTCTGTGCTCTTTCCCTGATCTTTCTCAGTTCGTCGAGATTCATTGATTCCCCTCCTTCTAAACTGAATTAATCTATCCGATTTGCAGATGCTCGTCAAGATAATTAATGAAAAATTTCACTACCTCAGGATTGTTCAAAGGTACGTCTCCTAAGGCATTTCTAACCGACTCCGTATCCAGCACGAACTCTTTTTCGTTCAACACGCATCTGAAAAGAAAATCAACATCAGGATTGCCCGTTATAAGCACAAGAATGGTATCTTTTAATTTGCCGAGCGGAGGCAGATCCGGATGATTAAGCCGAAAAGATGCAGATATCTCTACCCCCTTTCCCGGCTGACTCGTGAGGGAGAACGTTCCTCCCGTAGTTTCAGCAGTTCCTTTGAGCAGTGGTATACCGAGCCCGACCTTTTTGCCTGTTTTGGTCGAAAAGAACGGGTCTTGAACTTTCTTCACCATCTCCTCGTTCATGCCGATGCCATCATCCTTGAAGAAAAGCGTAAGCAATGATCTTTCCGGGTCCGCAATAATGGTGACCTCAACCCGTTTTGCGTGGGCAGTAATAGCATTCATCGCGATATCCATTATGTGTGAAGAGATTTCATCCATCATAAGAAAGCTCCGTAAAAATCAGTCCGTTATCCGTTCTGTCTCAGGCCGAGCATTTTCATAGAGTCTGCGAGAGCTGTGCAACTCATCTCCTCCATTTCAAGCATCGTGGTTCGGCGACCTATTTCGTTTAGGTAGTGCGCGTCCGAAAACGTGACGAAAGGAATATTTTTCCTCATTACTAACGGCAGGAACTCGCCTGATTTCTCCAGTCTTCTGATCTCAAGCGCATCAAAAGCTATATGTTCGGGAACATACCCCAGTTGGCTGATTATACTGAATGTCTGGCTGTCGATGTGTGATGGGATCGCTATTCCCTTGAGTTGTTTGACGAGTGCCGCAGCATCATCAATTGAAATCTCGACGGAATTCAGAAGAAGCCGTTGCTCTGCCCTGATAATTTCGTTCTTTTCATCTACAACAACCTGGTCTCCGTAAAAATCTACATTATTTGGAACATTCGGAAGCAATGCATACATCATCTTCTGAAACGCCAATGCAGTGTCGTATTCATCAAACAGAGCCAGCATGTGGATTTCTTCGATCGTCTGAAGCTCCATCCCTGCGAGCACGGTTATGCCTCGCTTTCGCCCGAGTTCCTGTACATAAAAGCTATTCTCAGTCATGTTATGATCGGTAATAGCGATGACGTCAAGTTCCAAGGCGCCTGCCTTTTCAATAATGTTGAGAGGTGACATCTCGAGACTACCGCATGGCGATAGTGTAGTATGTATGTGGAGATCGCAGGAAAATCTCCTCACAAGATCTAATTCCCTGCTAGTTTGTTGTAAACAAGCGCCGAGATTTCGAACGTTGACTTCGCGGATCTGAGAAGAGCAATATGTTCTTCCCGCGCTTTTTCAACAACGTCTGTTTCAGGTTTGAGGTTCCGTGCTATAATAATGGCGGCAACATCCCGCAGCTTCGCCACGCCAAGCACGTTTATGTGCCGTTGAATTGTTATCCAAACCGCATCTTCACCGATGCCTGCTATAGCATCAGACAGCAGGTCGGATGTGTAACCCGATTTTATCTCCCGGTCCATATTGGTGTTGCCGGTCAGAATTTCAAGATCAAGCTCTTTAGCCAATTGAGCAACTGTCATATACCCTCCCTGGATAGGACATCTGTTCTTTCAAGGTAGTCATTGGTCATTTTTTTCCGGCTTAACGCCGCCTTCCTTTTCGTTCTCAACGCATCGGACGTCTCTCTCGATAAGCGCTTTCATTTGTTCCTTTAGTTTGATAACACAGTCGGTCTCAAATGCTGCACCTCTAATGATGTCCTCTGCCAACGCCCTACAGCTTGGCGATCCGCATGCAGCACAGTCTAACCCCGGTAACTCACGGGTCAGTCGGTCAAGCTGTTCCATCTTCATGAGCGCCCTCGACATATCGGAATCAAGAGTCATGATCGGGCGTGCCTTGATCGCCGCTTTCGATTCGAAATTACCCTGCCTGTAAATAGCAAGCAACTCCTTTTCACCAAGGGCCGATGGTTGCCATCCATATCTCTTAATGAATTCTCTCAGGCGCACCCTTCCCACGAATACATTCTGGATGTTCAAGGGACCACCTACGCACCCTGCTGTGCACGCCCTTAGTTCAATAAAATCAACATCCCGCAGTTCTCCCCTTTCGACATCCTCCAAGAGGCTGACCACATTATGTATCTCGCTGACGGCGAGCGTTGTGCCGAAATCTACATTCTTCGATTCACCGGTAAGATATCCCCAGCCCATACCGCTCTTTGTCGCCTGATGAAGGGAACTGCCCCTGTTGTCAGGTGGTTTATGACAGAGGTTTTTAATGATGTCTTTATAAACAACATTTGTTCCAATTACCCCGTCGACATCCGAACGTTCCGAGGTCATCGGATTTCTTATTTCGGTAACGTATGCAGCGCAAGGCGAAATGTAAAAGATGCCGATTTCTTCCGGCCTCAGGCCCGTTTTCTTGACTGCTTTGTCTCTCGAAATCCGTGCTGCGACCTCCATAGGTGTGAGAACATGTGCCGTATGTTCGAGCAAACCGGGGAATTTGATCTGCATCAGTCGAAGCACAGTTGGACACATTGAAGAAAACAAGGGCTTCTTTATGTTGTTGCTATTGACCAATTGCTGGTGGATGATAAACGCGAGTATCTCAGAGGCGAGCGCCACCTCAAAAACATCATCAAAACCAATCCTCAGAAAAGCATTGAGGATGTCCTCGGCTGTCTCCTGGGTTTGAAATTGTCCGAAAAAAGTGGGTGCCGGCAGGGCGATATTGTATTTGAACTCAGAGAGTCTTTTCATTGTGTCCGTAAACGCAACAATGGCGTGGTTGGGACATGCCCTGATACACTCACCGCAGTCAATGCACCTTTCTTCAATAATGGTTGCTTTACCGTTGTGAACGCGGATGGCCTCCATAGGACAACGCCTGATGCAGTTCGTACATCCAATGCACCTTCTAACATCGAGCGAAACGGAATGGAAGTAATTGGACATGTTATCTCCCCCCAGGGGCCTCTTTTTCGGGAAAGAATACCTTAGCATTCAAAAGGGTTCCTTCGCCAACGCGGGAATCAATCGAGAGTTCATCGGAACACTGCTTTATGTTGAAAAGGCCCATACCTGCACCAAATCCCATTTCCCGAATCTCGTCGGATGCCGTGGAGTAGCCTTCCTGCATGGCGAGTTCGATATCGGGGATACCCGCCCCCACGTCATCCGTCTGAATAATGATGCCTTTTGAATCGATCTGGACGCGTAACGTACCGTGATGCGCATGAATAGCAACATTTATAGCCGCCTCATAGATTATGATAGCTACCCTTCTAATAATGTTCTGATCGAGGCCGAGTTGCTGCAATGTCTTTTTCACACGGGACGCATATTCTCCCGCCATAAAAAAATCATCATCCGCAATCGGAAACTCGAGCGTTATTTGAGGTGTGTATTGTAGACTATCCACCATGATTTCATTCTCTACCCGGTTTCTTCTTGTCACCCTTGACGCCATTCAAGAAGAGACGCCCGCAACACTCGAATATAAGGTGCGGCGTGGAAAACAGTGGAATATTGTTCATTTTAGCATTCTTTATAACATTCTTATCCGGTCTCTTGCCTCCGACAAAGATTACTCCGGCTGCGTCCATGACCTGTGCTGTGTGCACCACATGGGCGTTCATGAGAGATGTGATAAGGAGGGAATGAGGAGTAACATAGAGGAGCATTTCGCTTATAAGGTCGCAGGCAAAGCAGGTACGGATGTCACGATCAAGACAATCCTCACCGCAGATCATTTCAGCATCCAGGACCTTCTGTACATCTGTTAGTCTCATAAATTGGATTCCTCTATATCTTTGTGTATTCCCACGAAGGTCTTTTGTCAGCGTTTATATAAAGACCACGAAATGTTCATCAGGCATTTGGTCATGGTGTCCTTTCGTGTGCCCCAGTTGCAAACTGATGTCTATCTACCGAACAATAAAAGCTTTGTTCAAAAGTATAGAGCATCCGGCTCCTTATGTCAAAGCGCCATACGAATCGGCGAGAGATCAAAACACCTATCCGGTTCATACGGCTGAGAGGTTTATAGCCCCAGCACGTCTTTCATGGAATAGATGCCGTATGGTTGCGTGTGGAGCCATTTCGCAGCCTTCACTGCTCCTGCAGCGAAATTATCTCTCGAGAAGGCGCGGTGAGTAAATTCAAGGCGTTCGCCCAATCCCGCAAAATAAACGGTATGTTCACCAACAACATCTCCACCTCTCAAGCTCATCACCCCTATCTCATCTGCGGACCTTTCACCGGTTAGGCCTTCCCTCCCGAAGACGTTCTTCCATGAGCGGTTTGTGTGTGCACGTTCTACAGCTTCTTTCAAACGCAGCGCTGAGCCGCTCGGGGCATCCTTCTTCCATCGGTGATGCATCTCTGTTATCTCGACGTCGTAGCCACTCTCGAGAATACCGGCAACTCTGTTCACGGCCTCAAACAACACGTTCATACCGATACTCATGTTGGGGGATATTACGATTTTCGCATTACGTGTACCGTGGATGATGTTGAGATCTTCGGCGCTGAACCCTGTAGTACCGATGATATGTGCTTTCCCGTAACGGCCGACGATCTCAAGGTGTTTGAGAGTTGCCTTTGCTTCCGTAAAATCTATGAGTACGTCAGCATCTGAAATGACTTGTTGAAGATCGTTGGTAATGACAGGTGCTCCTGAAGTCCCGCTCATGAGAGGGCTCGGCTTCCCGACTGAGGGGTGGCCGCTTGCCTCAACCAGACCCACGATCTGACATTCCTTATCCTGAAGAGCACATCTGATGACTGCTTCGCCCACTTTGCCAGTGGCCCCTGTAATTATGAGTCTAACCACGCAGCCTCCTCCGCACAAAAACCCTGCGTTGTCTATTGTTTTTTCAAAAGACCGTTGTCGATAAGCAGCCGTCTCATGAAGGCGCTGTTTGCTTCCGACAAAGGACACAAAGGCAGCCTGAATTCCTTGCTAAGCATTCCCATGTAGGCCATAGCTTCTTTAATGGGTATCGGGTTTGTTTCGACAAACATGCCCTGGAAAAGCGGCATAAGCCTGGTGTGTATATTCATTGCCTTCTGAATATCACCCTCAACCAGAAAAGCGTTATACAGCGCCCGAAGCGGTTTTGGCATTATGTTGGAGAGCACGGATATAACACCTGTCGCACCGACACTCATCATCGGAAGAAAGAGGTTGTCATCACCCGATAGTATGGTGAAGCGGCCCTTTGTCAACCTGTATATTTCCGAAACCTGTGTGAGCGATCCTGCCGCCTCCTTAATACCCACGATGTTCTTTATTTTTGACAATCGGAAAACTGTTTCCGGTGACATGGATATGCCTGTTCGGCCCGGTATGTTGTACAAAATCAATGGAATGTTGACCGTTCTGGCGATTGCCACAAAATGTTCGTAGAGCCCTTCCTGCGTTGGTTTATTGTAGTATGGTGTCGTAAGGAGACAAAAATTTGCGCCCAATTTTTTGGCGCCGGCCGTCAGCTCGATCGCCTCCTGCGTACTGTTGGATCCCGTTCCTGCGATGACCGGAATCCTGCCCTTTGTGTGTTTAACCGTCAGTTCGATAACCTTCTCGTGTTCCTCGTAAGAAAGGGTAGGTGCTTCCCCGGTTGTTCCGCAGGGAACCAGGCCATCTATTCCATTTCTGAGCTGGAATTCGATTGATTTTCTGAATGAGACCTCGTCAAGTCTGCCGTCTTTGAATGGTGTTACGAGTGCCGTATATATTCCCTGCAGTTTCATATTTTCTCCTTGCTATAAAAGAGCTTCCTCGTTCAGGACTCCGGTGTAGATGAGCTTCGCATTTCCATCGAGATAGACGTCGTCGTCAATGTGTATTTTCAGGACCTCTCCACCCCGTGTATGGACATTGACAGGAGACTTGACCAGAGATTTCTCCTTTAGAACTACCGCGGACGCGACAGAGCCGGTGCCGCATGCATATGTTTCGCCTTCAACGCCCCTTTCATACGTTCTTATCCTGATATTCTTCTTGTCCGTCAATTCGACAAAATCAACATTTGTACCTTTTTCTCCAAAGGCCTTGTGGTGTCTGATCATCCGGCCAAGGTCCTCAACGGGGACGTGTTCAATATCGGACACGAGGAGCACTGCGTGCGGTACCCCCGTATTGACACTGCTCACAAATAGTTCTTTATCCTCAAGACAGATGGCATAGTCCATCTTTAAATCCATCGGCCTGGTAAGCTGCAGCTTTACTCTTGTTCCATGGACTTCTGCTTTGATAATTCCTGCGCCTGTTTCAAAAGCCATTTTTTGCTTCCCTATGTTGTTCAGGTAAGCAAACCGGGCGGCGCATCTGCCGCCGTTGCCGCACATGTCTGCCTCAGAGCCGTCAGCATTAAAAAACTGCCATCGAAAATCATATTCCTCTGAAGTACCGATGAGTATGACGCCGTCAGCTCCTACGGAATGATGCAGACGACACACTTTTCGCACGAATTCATTCACGTCCTGAAACTGCCGGTTTACCTTTTCGTCTCTATTGTCAAGCAGGATGAAATCATTGCCGCTCGCACTCATCTTTGAAAATCCGAGTTCCATATAAAATCATGCCTCCAGGAAAGACGGCACAGATTCTCCTCGTACGAGGTCTTTTAGTGCCTCTCTTTTTCTTACTATGTAGAATTCATCGTCGCGAACGAGCACTTCGGCAGCCCGCCTGCGGGCATTATAGTTCGACGACATTGAGTATCCGTAAGCTCCGGCGCCGAACACGGCAAGAAGGTCACCCTGCGTCAGACGCGCGATTTCTCTGTCTTTTGCGAGGAAGTCCCCTGATTCACAGACCGGACCAACGAGATCAGCTTTCACTCTGTCTTTTCTGCTTTTCTTTACCGGCAGAATTTCGTGGTACGCGTCATACAAAGAAGGCCTGACCAGATCATTCATGGCGCCGTCAATAACGTAAAACGTCTTCTCCGGTGCCTTCTTTACATATAATACCTTAGTGACAAATATCCCGCTGTTGCCGACTATTACGCGGCCGGGTTCCAGTATGACCGTAAGACCTGTGTTTCTCAATTCCTTTTCGACCACGCGCGCGTATTCAACCGGTTTCGGAGGGAGCTCATTTCTGTACGTTATACCGAGGCCGCCGCCGATGTCGATCATCCTGAGTGATATTCCGCTATCATGAAGAATGCCGGTCATCGATTTCAAAGATTTAATAGCATCAACAAAAGGGCCCAACTCAAGAATCTGAGAACCTATGTGAGCGGATATGCCGGCAGGGACGAGATATTTTTCTTTCGCTATTTCACCGTACAGTCTTTGTGCCTCTTCCCAGAGCACACCGAATTTATTCTTCTTCAATCCGGTTGTAATATACGGGTGTGTCTTCGGATCAATCTGAGGATTGACACGTATGGATACGGGGACACGTTTTCTCATGCCTGCCGACAGCCTTTTCAACACTGCGAGTTCCTCTTCTGATTCGATATTGATCATCAGGATATCAGCCTTTATTGCCGCTATCAACTCCTCTTCGGTCTTACCCACTCCTGAATATACAATCCTGTCGTGCGGTATACCCGCTCTAAGAGCTTTGAACAATTCCCCTCCCGACACGATATCTGCGCCGCCTCCCAGTGAAGCCACGGTTTTCAATAAAGCACCGTTGGCATTAGCCTTACAAGAGTAACAAACAATGTGCGGTATGTTGTGAAACGCTTTATCGAAGCCTTCAAAGTGTTTCTTGAAAGTTCTATAACTGTAAACGTAAGCAGGCGTACCGACAGAGTCCGTAATTGCCTTAATGGGCACATCCTCGCAGAATAACTCACCTTTTCTGTAATTAAAATAGTTCATGGTATCACTCTCTTAAAATGACGATTGATTCTCGTGAAGAGTCGCTCTCATTGCCTGCAGTGTCCATTGCGGTCACCGTGTAAGATACATACCGTTCATTCGGTACCTTCTGATCGAGAAAGGAGTCTGCTTTAACCAGATTTCCATTGATTTTTTCCTTCGATCCATTCACTATCCGGTAGATGTTGTAGCCCGCTATGTCTTTATCCGTGTTCTCTCTCCATGTAACCAGTACCGTATTGGCTCTTTTTTCGCCCCGGACTTCTTGCGGAACCCTTGGAGGTGTCTTGTCGACGGGTATTGCCGTGATCTTGACGCCTCTGCCTTCCCTGAAAATACCGCCTGTTTCCCGTACTTTTCTCACTTCATAGGTGTATTGCACGCCATTCGTTAACCCGGTGTCCATGAATGAGGACCCGGGCAGACGTGACTCATTCAACGGAAATATCGGGTATGTGCTCCCGGTATAGCGATAAACATTGTAGAAAAACTGCGGTTCATACTGCCATGCCAACTCCGCAATCTGATCATCGGTAGACACCTTTACTCCCCCTGGAAGATCGGGAGGCGTTTCCCATTTTATCCCGAATGTGTTTGACGGGTCTCCCGGAGTACCTTTCCTTGTGTACGGATAGACTCTGTACCCGTACTCAACCCCGCTTGCAAGGTCATCATCATAGATATACAGACGCCCTCGTTCGATCGTATATCCTTTCTGATCTTCCAGGGAAATGCTCCTGAACGGTTCGAAGATTCCGGAACATGTGCCGCAGCTCTTGAACACTCTGAATCCTCCGAGATCAGTAACTTCAGAGCCGTCCCTGTTTTTCTGGGGAACAGAAAATGAGAGGAAAAGTACACCATCCTTTACATCTCCGGCGAGATCGTTGATGCCGCCCGCGAGCGGAAGCACAGTGGGTTTTGGTGGTGCCTTCTTCCCGCAAGCACAGAAGAGCAGGACGGCGGCTATGCTAAAGATTAAGATACTTGCTTTCTTCATTGATCTGCCTATTCAGTTCCGCGTAGGAGGCTCCCCCTGTTGTCTTTCGTTTATTGAGCGCGTTCTTTGCCTCAATAAAGTCGAAAACATCCTCCCCGAAGCTGTCCGAGTACTTTCTCAAATTCGTTAAGGAAAGTTGGTGCAAAAGCTTGCCCTTGATCTCGCATTCGTGTACGATTTTTCCGACAACCCCGTGAGCTTCTCTAAAAGGAATACCTCTTGCTGTCAGGTATTCTGCCATCTCAACGGCCGGCATGAAACTCGTACCAACCGCCTTTTGCATGTTTTCTTCGTTAAGGCGCATTTCTTCAACGCACAATCTCATAATTGAAAGTGCATCTTTTGCAGTGCTAACGCCATGGAAGAGAGGTTCCTTATCCTCCTGGAGATCGCGATTGTAGGTGAGCGGCAGGCCTTTCATAAGTGAAAACATGCTGAACAAATCACCGAGTACGCGTGATGTCTTCCCCCGGGTAAGCTCCAGTGCGTCTGGATTCTTTTTGTGCGGCATGAGGCTTGAGCCGGTACACAGAGCATCAGGCAATGATATGAATGAGAACTCTTCCGTTGCAAAGAGTATCAGATCTTCACAGAGTCTACTGAGATGAAGCATTATCATCGCGCACGCGTAGAGTGCATCAATCACGAAGTCACGATCTGCGACCGCATCCATACTGTTCGTGGAAACACCCGCAAACCCCAGTTGCTTTGCGACATACTTCCGGTCGAGCGCTATTGTGGAGCCAGCCAGTGCACCGCTTCCGAGCGGCAGTATGTCAACGCGCGCAAGCGTTTCCTTCAGTCTTATCCTGTCCCTTTTAAGCATCTGGTAAAAGGCCAGTATGTAGTGCCCGAACGGTACGGCCTGTGCCCGCTGCAAATGAGTGTACCCCGGCATCATGATCCTGCCGTCCTTTGAAGCGCGGAGGACGATGGATTTCAGCATTTCCAAGAGGCGCTCGTCTATGATGCCAAGCTCTTTTTTCAGGAACATCCTCATGTCGACGGATACCTGATCGTTTCTGCTTCTACCTGTATGGAGCTTCTTCCCGGCTGCTCCGATTTTATTGATCAGCGCAGTCTCGATATGCATGTGGATATCTTCAAGAGTCTGGCTGAACTCGAAACGACCGTTCCTGATATCGACCTCTATCTCTTTTAAACCTCTGACAATATTGTTTTTCTCTTCAGTGGTCAGTATACCGATTCTTGCGAGCATCTTTGCGTGTGCTATACTGCCTGCAATATCCTGTTCGTAGAGTGCCTTATCAAATTCTATTGAGGCGCTGAAGCGCTCCATGAGCGGATCGGTATTCCCTTCAAATCTCCCGCCCCACAGCTTCATACCCTTTCACCAAAAAGCGCAGTACCTATTCTCACCATTGTGGCGCCCTCCTCGATTGCGACCTCAAAATCAGAAGACATCCCCATTGAAAGTTCTTTCATATTAAATGTAAATTCCGTATTCACTGTATCCAGCAATGCCCGTAATCGTGCAAAAACCGGTCGTACCTTTTCAGGATCTTCTTCATATGGTGCCATTGTCATCAGACCCGATGGCTGAACATGTTCCAGCGAGCGCGCTTTATCAAGCACCCGCCTTAGACCATCCTCATCGGTGCCATGCTTGGTCTTTTCTCCTGAGAGATTCAACTCGAAGAGAACATTCACAGGTACACCATACCGGTCGAGTTTTTCAAGAAGTTCCCATCGGTCCACCGAATGAACGTATCGGAACCGTCCCGCAACATACTTAAGCTTATTTGTCTGAACATGTCCGATCATGTGCCAGGTGACCTTATCACTGCCGGGTGCATCTATTTTTTGCACTGCCTCCTGGACATAGTTTTCGCCAAAGTCCGTGATACCGCATTGTATTGCTTCCCGTAACCTGTTCAGATCCACCCTCTTGGTAACTGCTATCAGTCTTACTTCCCCCGGATTTCTGCCGGACCTGACAGCGGCCTTTTCCATTCTTTCCCTGACTAGCCTTGCTGCATCCTGTATAGAAGTCACGAAAGAACGCCCAGCGAAAGAAGTGCTTCCGCAACTTCACAGATAGGAAGACCCACTATATTGGAATACGACCCCTTGATTTCTTTAACCATGTAACCAGCCCGCCCCTGGACAGCGTATGACCCTGCTTTATCGAGAGGTTCGGACGTGCTTATATACCGCAGGATTTCATCATCCAGCATGCTTTTCATGAAAACCTTTGTTTCCACTGCGTCACGGTACGTGATATCACGCGACAGGTTAAGAACGCAGAAGCCGGTGATCACTTTATGCCACTTTCCACCTAATTTCTTCAACATTGCGAATGCATCTTTTTCATTCTTCGGTTTTCCCAGGGTCTGGTTCTTGTATACAACGACTGTATCAGCACCTATGACCCATTTATCCGGGAAATGATTAGCCACTTTACGGGCTTTCTCGTATGAAATCCTCAGCACGTATTCTCTGGCAGGTTCATCCGCCTTCTGAGTCTCATCGATGTCGGGCGGAATAATCGAGAATGGGATACCGAGCGTCCTCAAGATATCTACCCTTCGTATTGATTCACTGGCCAGTATTATTGCGTCGCCTTCTCGTATTTGAAGCACGTGATTTCCTCGTACAAAAGATTAAACTGCAGATCGGGATACCATACCCATCCTATCAAGTGTAACATAGAAAAATATAGAAAATCCCATATAAATTCAAGATAAATGTAGTGTTATGCGGCCGGCCGTACTTATCTGTTGTTCAACAATCCTTCAGGGGTTCAGACAACACTCGGCTTATTTATGGTAACGACGGACTTTTTGCAGAAACTGTTGCAGCTTGCTCTCGTAACCTCTTGCCGTGGGGTGATAGTACTCTTTGGACACAAGCTCATCGGGCAGGTATGTCTGCTCAACCATCGCATTCTCATAATCATGAGGATACTTATATTCCTTGCCATAGCCCAGTTCCTTCATCAGTTTTGTAGGCGCATTCCTCATGTGTATAGGAACAGGGTACTCCGGCAGCATTCGAGCATCGGTGCTTGCACTGTTGTAAGCCTTGTACACGGAATTGCTTTTTTCAGCTAACGCCATGTAAATAACGGCTTGCGCTATGGCGAGGTAACCTTCTGGTGGACCGATGAATCTGAAAGCCTCAGTAGCAGACATCGTCAATGTGAGGGCATCCGGATCCGCATTTCCTATGTCTTCCGAAGCGAAACGGACCAGTCTCCTTAATATGAAGAGGGGGTCCTCACCGCCTTCGATCATGCGAGTGAGCCAGTAAAGGGAAGCATCTACGTCTGAACCTCGCATACTCTTGTGAAGGGCGCTGATGAGGTCATAATGCATCTCGCCGGCCTTATCATAAACGGCAATTCTTTTCTGGTATGCTTCACGAACGATATCGTGGGTAATTGCCGGCTGTTCCTTCTCCGATTCCCTTACCATCTTGAAACAGACTTCGAGGAGGTTAAGGGCACGTCTTGCGTCTCCATCAGCCAGATATGCAATCTCCCTGATGACTTCATCCTCTATCTTCACGGATGATCGAACCAGCTGGACATCTGTGCCGAGTGCTCTTTTTACGATCGCGAAGAGCGACTCTTTGGTGAGCGGCTTAAGCGTAATTACCCGCATGCGTGACAACAGCGGTGCAATGATCTCGAAAGAGGGATTTTCAGTTGTTGCCCCTATCAGAATGATCCTGCCGTTTTCCACGTGAGGGAGAAAGGAATCCTGCTGCAGTTTATTGAACCTGTGAAATTCATCTATGAAGAGAATAATGCGTTGTGCCTTTATTTTTTGGATGACCTCCTTCACTTCTTTTACGCCGATGCTTACGGCACTCAACGAAACGAAAGGCAGTTTCACATAGCGACCCATAAGCCATCCAAGGGTTGTCTTACCCACCCCGCTGGGACCCCACAAGATCATAGACGGCAGATCTTTCTTCTCGATAAGGAGCCTCAGAATCCTTCCTTCACCGAGAATATGTTCCTGGCCTACAAATTCTTCCAGTGATTTCGGTCTCATCCGATCAGCCAGGGGCTTAACAGACTCATCCTGAAACGGTATTTGATTCTGAAAAAGATCCATTATGAATGGATAATGATACAGCTTACAGGATTGTTTTTCAAGGTAGGAAGGGGGAACAAGGAGAGGCAAATTTTCTAAATTCGAATTTCCAAATCCTAATCACCAGACACCAGACACGCTCTGCCGTATGATCTTACGACCCCATGACCCCATGACTCAACGACCCCTCAGCTATTGATAATTGTCTGAAGCTTTTCGTCGAGTTCTCTTGGATCGTATGGTTTGGTCAGAATGCCGGCGAAACCGTAGACGGCGTAATTCATGAGAACCGGATCCTGCAGGTATCCGCTGGATATAATTGCTTTCACATCAGTGTTGATCTGTTTCAACTGGTCCAGTACTTCTGTTCCGCTCATACCGCTCTCCATGACAAGATCAAGAATGACAGCGTCAAAAGCTTTGTTTGACTCCATCGATTCCCGGTAAAGCGAGACAGCTTCTTCGCTTGATTGTGATGTAGTTACTTCGTAACCCATGTGAAGAAGCAGCTTCTCGGCTATCCTGAGCACCATCTGTTCATCATCTACCACCAGCACATTGCCCTTCGAACCCGTGGCAACCCTCTTTTCAGACGGAACAGCTGCCGGTTGCTGCTTGTGAACGGGAAGATAAATCTGGAATGTTGTCCCTTTATCAGGGATCGAATCAACGAGTATATAGCCATTATGTTTTTTGACAATGGAATAGCAGATTGCCAGGCCAAGACCCACTCCCTTCTGTGCTCCCATGTCTTTTGTCGTAAAATAAGGATCAAAAATCTTGGAAAGGTTTTCCTCGGAAATACCAACGCCCTCGTCTCTGATGAGTATCCGCACGTAGTCTTCAAGGACTGGCGGCAATTTGTGTTGAGGTGTGATCCTGACGTTTTCGCAACTCACATACAGCGCACCATCTGCCTGCATTGCTTCCATGGCGTTCACGATGATATTCTGAATCACCTGTTTTATCTGGTCTTCATCGACTTCGATAAGCGAGAGATCTTCCTGGATGTTGAAGTCCAACCGAACCAATGACCCGCTCAGGAGCTTCTCCGTTGTTTCTTTTAAAACCGGACCTATATTCAGGACTTTCTTAAACGTGTCAACGCTATGAGAAAAGGTAAGCAACTGATGCGTCAGATCTTTACCCATGAATATTAATCTTTCTGCTTCCTTTAGATAAACGACAGTCTTGCCGCCTTTAGGGGCGTGCAGTTTTGCGAGCGAGATATTCCCGATTATCGCCATAAGAAGATTGTTAAAATCATGTGCTACACCGCCGGCCAGAGTCCCTACAGATTGGATGTTTTTTGATTTAAGTACCTCCGCCTCCATATTCTTTTGCGCGGTAAGATCTCTAACGACGAAGATATCCAAACTTCTGTCTTTAAAACTGATCTGTCTCGGGTAAACACCAATCGGAAAAATGGTGCCATCCTTCTTCAGTCCAAGAGTCTCGTATCTTTCCTGGTTGAAAGAATCCACTCTGTCTTTGTAGAACCCCCTTGCTTCGGGAGCAATAAAATCGGGGATTCCCCTGCCTTTGATTTCACCTTCGCCATAGCCGAAAATCTCGTACATCCGATGATTAGCATCTGATATGATTCCGTTTTCGACAAAGACTATACCTTCAAGGGAGGCTTCCGACAATGCCTTGAACCTGAGTTCTCCCTCATTATGTCCAGTCTCAGCGGGGACTGATTCCGAAACATCGGTGACAAAACCGACGATCCCAGCCGGCGAGCTGTCCGGCTGAAAGAAGGTACTCTTTTTTACCATGACATTTCGCTTTGAGCCATCCCGCCTGTTCAGCTGTGTTTCGTAGAGCCGGGTTCCAGGTACGCGGAAAAGTTCGAGATCGTCTTTATGCCAGCTTACAGAATCCTGCAGCGGAACAGATAGGTCAAAAATTGTCTTTCCCATCAAGTCTTCGTAAGGCCCTGCGTTGAACAATTCACGAAAAGCCTGGTTATACCCGAGGAGAAAGCCGTGAATATCCTGATAGTATACCGGGTGAGGAATATTATCGAGAAGAGTCCCACAAAGATGAGATTGTTCAAGAGCTGTTTTTTCTTTCTTATCCATTTACGAATCCCCGGATACCTGTTTTTGTCGGATGATTGTGTTCACATTCAAGTATGGTTTCCACTGTTCTTCTCTCCAGGCTCTGTGCTTCTGCAATCGGCGTACCACAATGTAAAACCTCCTAATTACTCTTAATCATTAATATACGACCGCAGCGCATGCAGCATTGCTACAGTTAATGTAGAACGTTCTACGTTTTTGGTAATACGTCAAAATCACGCGTATTCCCGGATGCAGGGGATGCTCATTGATTCTTCGCAAGCTCTCTGATAAGCTTCTGAAAAGTCTATTATGAGGAGGAGAATATGGATGGTGAGAGAATTTCCTATCATACATCAGTGAAGAAAATATATGAGCGATTGAAGGCAGACGGCATGACAAATATGTGGGACCGTTACGAAGCCCAGGGGATGGGGGGAAATCCCGATCAGAGATGCCCCTTCTGTCAGGCTGGAGTTCGATGCGATCTTTGTTCAAATGGCCCCTGCCGCGCCGACGTTCTGAAAGACAAAAGGGGGGTATGCGGTATTACCGGTGATGGAATGGCCATGAGGATGATGCTTCTTAGAAATGTTATGGGTGCCTCCACATACCATTACCATACAGAACAGACCATCCGGACATTGAGAGCGGTAGCGGATGGTGATGCTCCGTTCACAATCAGGGAGCCTGAGAGGCTTGCAGCGTTTGCTAACCGGTTCAATATGCCTCCGGATTTTCCGCCCAATGAAATAGCCCACATGTTGTGCAATTACGTGGAGGCGGATTTCAACAGGAAGTATGACGAACCCAGTCACATCGTTGAGACGCTTGCACCATTGGAAAGACAGAACGTGTGGAGACAACTCGGCATATTCCCCGGAGGTATACACAACGAAATAATGTTCGCGACGAGCTCATGCCTCACAAACGTTGACGGTAGTTACGCGAGTCTCGCGCTGAAGGCGATGCGGTTATCCATAGCAATGGCTTATCAGAGCCAGATCATCAATGAATACTGTCAGGATGTCCTTTTCGGAATACCCAGACCCCATACGATGAGGGTTGATCTCGGGGTACTTGATCCCGACTATGTGAATGTATTGCCGAATGGTCACGAGCCGTTCCTCGGGTTTGCAATGGTAGAGCTTGCGCGAAAACCTGCATGGCAGGAAAAAGCAAAAATGGTCGGTGCAAAAGGACTGAGGGTTATCGCGAATATTGAAACGGGTCAGGAGATGATCCAGAGATGGGCGATGGACGATGTTTTCTATGGTTTCACCGGCAATTGGATCATGCAGGAAGCGATACTTGCCAGCGGGTGTGTGGATCTCTTCGCATGCGACATGAACTGTTCAATGCCGGTCGATCCGAAGTATGCAGAAAAATACAAGTTTAAACTTGTCCCTGTAAGTCCGCTCGTTGTATTTGAAGGAGTAACGGAGCGGATTGACTACATACCGGAACAGGCAGAGAAACAGGCGGCGTCATTGCTTGAGATGGCAATAGGAAACTTTAAAGAAAGGCGAAACTCTGTAGAACCGATCACCGGTCTACCTGTAACGGAGGCGATTGTAGGTTTTTCGACTGAAAGTATCCTCGAGGGCATGGGCGGTACCCTGGGCCCCTTGTTCGATGCTATAAATAATGGCTTCATCAGGGGTATCGCCGGACTTGTCTCGTGCACGAGTCTAAGAGACAACGGACAGGATGTGCACAGCATACGCATCGCACGTGAACTGATCAAGCGGGATGTCCTTGTGCTTTCAATGGGATGCGGGAACGGTGCTATGCAGGTAGGAGGCCTTACAAGTATGGCGGCAGCGGAGACTGCCGGTGACGGCTTGAAGAAAGTCTGTGCAAAACTAGGCATACCACCTGTCCTTAGCTTTGGCACATGTACGGACACCGGACGCCTCGCAGATCTGCTTTCGCTCATATCGAGCGCCACTGGTATAGCTGTTCCGGATTTACCGGTTGCTGCCGTTGCCCCGGAATATATGGAACAGAAGGCGACGATAGATGCTGTGTTTGCACTGGCAATGGGATTATTCACCTATGTTAATCCTGTCCCGACGATTACCGGTGCGCCTAATCTTATAAATCTGCTCACAACAGGAGCGAAAGAATTGACCGGAGGTACAATGAATGTGCAGACAGATCCTGTAAGGGCCGTTGAAGAGATAGTTGCTCATATCGAAGAAAAGAGAAAGAGGATCGGCATATAATGTAATAATGAAGGCCGACTGTTTAGGGGCAGGATCCTAGAAACGTGAACGTTCATACCGGGAGAACAAACATGCGATACTATCGCGTACTGCTCGGACTAATCATAATTGGACCAGTCTTCTTGTGGGTTTCTGCCGGTCCTTCCCTCGCTGCGAACGCTTTGACCAAGCCCTTCACACTTGGGTTTAAGGCGGTTGAGGCAGGGAAATTCCCTTCCGAATGGGTTTCGATGAACGGGAGCGATGCGGCCAAAGTATATTGTGTCAGAACAGAGGGAGACCACATCTTCCTGCATGCTGATGCCGTTGCTGCAGGTGTACAAATAGGTGTGCAGCAAAGCTGGTCACTAAAGAGTCTTCCCGTGCTCCAGTGGCAGTGGAGGGCTGTTCTCCTTCCGCAAGGTACGAATGAACGTGAGAAATCCAAAAATGACAGCGTGCTTGCGGTGTACGTCGTATTCGGGCATCTACCGTTTATTAATACGATAAAGTACATCTGGAGTGATACTTTGCCGGTAGGGACCACATTTGTGTCGCCCACCTCGGCCAATACGAAGATAATTGTAGTGAGGAATGGAAGGACCCAGCTAAACACGTGGATTACTGAAAAGAGGGACCTGCTGGGGGATTACCGGCAGATGTTCGGTGACAAGGAAAAGGACCCGATTGCCACGGGTTTTGTTGTTCTGACAGACTCGGATAATACAGCCACACACGCTATTGGGGACTATCAAAACGTTCAGTTTCTCAGTGACGGGACGACAAAACCGTAAAATGGGATCCGGGGACCGTTATCGCGAAATTCCCCGACGTCCCCGTAGAACCCCCATACCAGCGACTCAGCCCCTGAAATCTCGTGGAACCGGGGCGAATGAAGGATACTCCGGCCATAATCGGTTTTGCGATCGGCCGCATTCGCCGTACCCTTTCTTACACAATTCTTCATGCCATTCATACTTGAAAACGATTTTTTCGGCGACTGTCTGTTGAGGCCGAAATGAAACGATCCGGACAGGGGAGTAGGTGGTTTCACCAAAACCGGTCCCTGCCTGTTGTTTGCTCTTGCCCGCTTCCATTTTATCCAGAGAACGGGATGAAGGAGCCGGAGCCTCTGCCGCTCCGATTCCGGCATCCAGTCTTGTCTGTGGCGGCGGTACCTCGTTGAAAGCGGCAATCGCAATTGTCCCCATTGCCGAGGCATCTGAGAAGACTCTCTCGGCATACGAATCTGTCTGGTTTGTGAAGTAGAAACGATTGGTCCTGTCCATACCCGTTCTCCATCCTTCGAAAGTATTGATCGAGTGCGGGTTGATGATGTACATACGTTCATCCGGCTTTAATTCAGATTTCTGACCGTTAATGATGTTTCGGCCGTCTACCGCGATCACGACCCCGATCCTGTTATCTGAAGTATTGGAAATCCTGATGGAATATCTTGCTCCGCGTGTAGCTTCCAGATAGAAGTATCTGCCTTCGGAAGCAACCCGGGGATACGTCCGGTATTGGTTGAATTCACCCTTGCCGTCAGAAAGGATTCTCACATCAACGACTCCATTGAAGGTACTATGTGCTATCGATACTGTTGGTAGTAGTAGAAATGCGGAAAACAGTAAAAGCATGATCTTGTGTTTCATAAGAGGCCTCCTTAAGTGTTTTTCTAATAGTTAAGACAATAGCCACATCAGAAAAGTTCCCAAATATTGAAAAACGCGTGAGTTGTTTACGTTGCTTGATGGACTGACGCGGGGATGGTCGTAGGGCGATTAATCCTGCGGGTTTCTACCATCCTGTTTGATGTCTCACATCTGCCTTATGGTGCCTACTGAAGAGTGATGGCCTTCTCCGGACAGACTTCCTGACAGCAGAAGCATGCAATGCACTTTTCTTTATCAACTGACGGTAAACCATCGATCATTGTGAGAGCAGACGCGGGGCACTGGTCGGCACATGCTCCGCAGGCGACGCATAGCTCAGGATTGGCATCAGGTCGCATGAGTGTCTTTTGTTGGAGGAAACTATTCACCTGTTCGTTTCTGAGCAGGCCTTCTCCACTAAACGGAGGCAGCTTGAACTTTTCCAACTTCTCTAAACGCCCAATAATCTCCATTGAGCCGGCATTGTAATCACCGAGGCCGGCTTCCTGTGCCTTCCTCAGAAACGTGAGCATGCCGGGTTCTTCAATTCCCATCATTCTCGCTATGGTGCTATCGAGCGCTACAGCGTTATCCGAAGCCAGAATGAGGCCTATGTCTCTCAAATCCGGTGATGCCGGTCCATTTCCTTCCATTCCCAGGATTGCATCTACAATGAAAAGGTCCGGTACCCGGATCTTAAATATGTCGACCAGCATCTGCTGGAATCTCTCGGCATTTCCTGCCGTTTTGTGAAATCGTGCCTTCTGCGCCCCAGGCAGAAAACCATAACTGTTTTTTATTGCGCCACTGATTACTGTCAACCCATGTGTCTTGAATTTGGGGAGACTTATGACAATGTCCGAGTCAAGTACGGCACTTGAGATACCTATCTTCGAGGCAAATACGGGATTAAAATCGACCTGCCGAGACACATTTCCGATATTCAGATAATGACCGCTGGCAGCCTCCATCAATCCTGTTTCCCTGAAAGCCGTTTCATTCGCACCGTAACAAAATACTCCGGGATTGTCACCGACGACGAGTGATGCGGGACCAAGTGATTCGATTTTTGCAACCACGGCTTTCAAGAGGGCAGGATGGGTTATGATGCCTTCTTCGGGTTTGGAAGAGCGAAGCAGGTTGGGCTTCAGGAGAACGCGTTTTGCTCTGAGTTCCAGGGGAAACAGCTCAAATACTCGGTCTATCGCTTCAGTCGCATTTTCGTATGAAGCAGGGTGTATCATGACTTTGTGCATGTATTCTCCACCTGCCAAAAAATCTTATTGCTTATCGGCAGATCCTATCCTGCGGCCGAATTCATTCCAGAACTGCT
>CAYYLU010000009.1:0-48201 GCA_964472475.1 uncultured Syntrophus sp.
AATTAACAGAAAGAGGGAAAGAACTGCGTTCGATCATTGTTCCGCTTGCTAAGTGGTCAGGCAAGTGGTCCAAAGAAGTATATGGATATGAGCGTCCGGGGATGAACGAAAGACTGGCTCGGGAATAGCCCTCCGCAATCGTCGCTTTGGTTGCTGAAGCACTTGTTTGCATGAAATGTGGAAACCACAATCTGACGCAGTCAACGTATTACGCCGGTGGCGCAGGCAACGTCAGGTATTTAAAACTAGTCTGGAGTAACCATGGAAACTGAAGAAATAAAGAAACGTTTTAATTCAGCAGCAGAAGAATATGATTCCCGACGCAGGATTTTGATTCCCTGTTTTGCTGATTATTACGAAACAATGACGGGTTTCTTGTCGGACCTGATGTCTGAACCCAGATCCATACTAGACTTAGGAGCAGGAACCGGATTGCTTTCACAATTCTGGTTTAATCACTTTAGAAATAGTAAATACACACTCGTCGATGTAGCCGACCAGATGATGGATGTTGCAAAGAAAAGATTTGATGGATTGAACAATTTTAGTTACGTAATAGCGGATTACTCTAGAGAGATGCCGGAAGGAAACTACGATTTGATATCCTCGGCTTTATCAATCCATCATTTACCGGATGAGGATAAACTCAGCCTGTATAAGAAGATCTATGGGCAGTTGCAGGATACGGGATATTTCGTCAATTTTGATCAATTCAATGGAAACACCAAGTTGATCACCGATTCATATAATAATTGGTGGTATCAACACATAAAGAACAGCGGGATAACAGACTATGAAAAAAGCAGCTGGACTGAACGAAGAAAAGTAGATAAAGAGAACTCCATTGAAGAAACAATAGAAATGCTAAAAGAAGCCGGTTTTGAAACAGTAGAATGCATCTATCGCTGTATGAAATTTGGAGTAATTTTTGCGATAAAGTTCAGTGGTTGAGATTTCTTCCAGTCAGGAAGATCGTGCAGTGCCCCTGATGCACGTCAGAGATGTTCCACAAGGAGAAGAATACGAAATTCCAACCCATGAACTGCGTGGAAAACCAAAAATGATTCGTCTGAGTTCTCGGCCCGGAACATATGCTATGGTCTTTCGGAGTCGGCGAAAGGTGAGGGTGCGTGTGGGCCGCTGGGGACACCTTGCTACCGAACCTGGTTATTACATATACATCGGAAGCGCCTTTGGCCCGGGCGGCGTATCGGCTCGTGTTGAACGTCACTGCCGTCAAGATAAACGAGAGCACTGGCATATTGATTACTTGCGAGAGGCTGTAGAACCGGTTTTCACGTTGTACTGCTACAGCCCAATTCATCTCGAGCACGATTGGGCCCAATCGATCATGAAAATGAAAAGCATCACCGTTATTGAGGGATTCGGCTCCAGCGATTGCAGATGTAAGTCTCACCTGTTCTATATGCCGGATGAGCCCGACACAGCTCAGCTTCAGAGTCTTGTTGGTGTCCGGCTAAAAACTATCTGGCATTAATAAAAAAAGTAAGGCCATCTCAGATAGAATCTTGATTTGTACTACGGTCGTTGGGAACAGCTAAGATTACTCGTTCCAGCTTTATGGTGGCATCAAAAGCCATCTTATGTTGTTAGCACTTGCTGTACCCGCACGTCACACACTTCTGACATCCTTCCTGTAGTGCCAGTGTGCCCCAGCATTCGGGGCATTTCTCAAACGACCCCCCGTTAATGTCCAGTTTTCTGAAAGCCCTGAGTATGGCGTACGTCGGGCTCACGACGCTCCCGTACTTCTTGTTGGCGTCTTCGATCTGCTGCAGGAGCAGATGGGCGGGAACGCCGCAGCGGAGTGAAATGGAAAAGATCCTCGCAAGCGCCTCGTAGACTTCCGCGTGTTTCGATTCAACGGGAGTTGTGATGAAGACCTCGTAAGGTTTCTCATCAATAATCGTAACGCTGATATGGACGGTACCTTCCGATGTCTCTATCTCAAGTCCTTTCTGCGGTTTGACATCCGGCATCTTCATCGGTTCCATCGACTTGGGTCCGGAGACTTTGCGCTCGGATGTGATGATCTGGTTGTCTCTGCTGCCGTCCCGATATACGGTCAGACCTTTGCAGCCAAGATCGTAGGCGAGCTGGTAGGCCTTTTCAACATCTTCCTTTGTGGCTTCGTTCGGAAAGTTTATCGTTTTAGAGATCGCATTGTGTGTATGTTTTTGAAAGGCGGCCTGCATGCGGACGTGCCATTCCGCGGGTATGTCATTCGCTTTCACGAAATAGTCCGGGAGCGTTTTGCTCGAATTCTCCCGTCGCCATTCTTCATAGACCTGACTCGTGTTTTCGTATTCCACATCGGCCCTGCGCTCCACAGTCCGAAAGTCAAAGACTGGTTCAATACCGCCGTTGACCTTCGCCATAATGGATAGGGTGCCGGTCGGCGCAATTGTTGTCAGAGTTGCATTTCTGATCTTAACACCCTGTTTTCCCCAGGTCGAATCTTCCCAGTTCGGAAATGGTCCATGCTGCTCTGCCAGTTCCACGGACATCCTGACTGCTTCATCGGTTATGAATGACATTACTTCTTCCGCCAGTGAAAGTGCTTTTTCCGAAGCGTAGTGGACGTGCATCTTGATGAGCATATCTGCCCAGCCCATAACACCGAGGCCGATCTTGCGGTTCGATTTGTGCATCTTTTCCACCTGCGGAAGCGGGTAGTCCTGTTTATCTATTATGTTATCCAGGATTACGACGCCCATCCTTACCGCCCTCCGCAGAAGATCATAATCAATCTGTCTGTCGGCAGTTACGACACGCGCGAGGTTTAATGAGCCGAGCACGCAGGCCTCAAACGGGAGGAGAGGTTGTTCGCCGCATGGATTTGTTCCTTCGAAAGCACCTATGTGCGGTGTCGGATTTGTGCTGTTTGCGCGATCGATAAAGAACACGCCGGGTTCTCCGTTGCGCCAGGCGCCTTCCATGATCTTATCCCATATCTGTCTCGCCTTAACTGTCTTCCTGACATCACCATCAAAGCGGAGATTAAAATCCGCGTCATTCCGCAGAGCTTCCATAAACTCATCTGTGACAGCGACAGAGAGGTTGAAATTACTAATGGTGCCGTCATCCTCTTTGAGGCTGATGAATTCCAATATGTCCGGATGATCTACCCGAAGCATACCCATGTTTGCGCCACGCCTGGTGCCGCCCTGTTTCATCACCTCGGTGCTTGTGTTGTATATGCGCAGAAAGGAGCAGGGGCCGCTCGCAATACCCTGTGTTGTACCGACCATGTCGCCAGCAGGCCTGAGTCTGTCAAAACTGAAACCGGTTCCGCCGCCCATTTTATGAACGAGCGCGGCATATTTTGCCGTGTCGAATATGCCTGATACGGAATCGTCGATGGGCAGCACAAAGCAGGCTGAGAGAGTAAACGATTCTCTTCCGGCATTCGTAAGGGCCGGGGAGTTTGGGAGAAAAAGACAACTATGAATGACGTCAAAAAATTCCCTTTCCTGACGTTCATCATCCGCGAGTGCATGAGCCACCCTCTGGCACAAACCAGCCCAGTCTTCCACGGGATTGCCGTCTTTGTCCTTCCAATAATATCTCTCTCTCAGTATGTCTTCCCGCACGGCCGATCTCCTTTATTGTTATCTTTCTTTCTCATGACAAGCCTGGCAAAATTCTCTCTTCTCAGTTTTGCCTCAATGCCATGCCGCATTTCGACCCAGAGAGGGTGAACTGAACAGCTCCTGCTTAGACTGCATTTGCGTTTGTCAACCGCACAGAGACTGACTGCCAGTGGACCCTGTACCGCCTCGATTACATCGAGTAGATTTATATCCCGTGGTTTCTTTGCAAGCCCGAAGCCGCCCGTAGTCCCCTGGGTAGAAGTTACAATACCGTTATGTGACAGCCGCTGAAGGATCTTCGCAAGGAAAGTTCTGGAGACCGCCAGCGTTTCAGCTATGATGTTTGCGCTGACAACGCGATTCGCGTCTTTCGAAAGAAAGAGCACACACCGAACCGCATAATCGGCCTGTCTGGTGATAAACATAACTGATTTTTGACTCCTTCGACGTAATTAGGACAAAAAACATCCTAATTAAACATATCAGGAGAAATGTGTCAAGATGTTGCGGAAAAACAACTGAGGCTTCTCTACTTATCTAAAACATCTCTTACTTTTCTTAACAATTCATCAGGCAAAATTGGTTTGAAAGTGGTTGTACGAAGAGGCGGGCGATTCTTCTATCTTACCCCATTGTTAAGAATTATTATGGTCGCGTGACAAATTACTTCCTCAATTTGGTGCTCTTACCCAATATACAATATTCCAAATGGTAATTGAATATCGAGTGATTCTTTTTTTGCTTATTATTGATCTTGTCAGGCCGATAACAATGGTTGTATGATGAACGTGAAAGATTAGGACAATATTTACAAATAATCGGTTTACTTGCCGATTTGTTGGAGTTGTATCCATTGTTCTTATGAAGATCGCGGTTTTATTTACGGGTCTGGGAATAGTGCTCCCTGTATCGCTGTAGAAAATAAGATGATTTTTACGGAGCGTCAAAGCTAATCGTGGTACAGGAGGATATCGACCATGCGCTACTTTGCTTCTCTATTTGGATCAAGTCTTTTTTTCATACCTTTTATCTATGTTGCTCTCTATCTCTACATAGAGAGAGGCTTCAGTAATCATGCCCTGGTCCAAAACATGCTGAAGATTGTCACCGTGCTGGGCGGACTTTTCCTAATTATCTATGCCTGCACCACACCGATGGAACTCACGGTACTCATGCCATCCCGCGGCACGGCAAAGAATTATGTCCCAATCTCTATCTTCCTCGTGATAGTGGGTATAGCAATAACGGCACTTCCCTTTTACAGCAAATACATCAAGTTCTCGAACAGGAACGAAAGATAAGGCAGCGCAGCGTCCGGTGCAAGCAGTGTTCTGTTCTCCCTGTCAACAGTACAATATTGCAGCTGGTTGTCGGCTTCGGTAGCGCCCGAGATAATCTTCTTGCATTCATTCCGATTGTTATATAATACTTTTGTAAAGACAAATCGACATCTCTGGTGTTTAGGGCGAAGGGAATCTAGGTAATCAAGGTGGCTCATCCAGATATTCCGGCATTTTTGCTGTATTATCTGGAGCGACCACCAGAAATGCAATCTAGATAGTAGTAAGCACGTACACTATGACGCTAAATCAAAGCGCTACCTTCGTTGGCATCGTCGTCACTCTCCTCGACGTACATGGTAGTGTGCCTGTGTCGGTTCCTCCTTGTCGCCTTGGTATCATCTATGATTTGGAATTGGTGTAAAGTGAAGGAGTAGAGCACATATGTGTGGTACATACATTTTCACTCTTTCATGGGTTGCAGGTTGAGGTTGCCCCTACGTATAAAAATGAAAAGGCGCTTTTTCAAGCGCCTTTTCATTTTGGCTCCCCGGGCAAGACTCGAACTTGCAACCTACTGGTTAACAGCCAGTCGCTACTGCCGGTTGAGCTACCGGGGAATAATCTAAATCAATTGTAAAGAACGCGGTAACTTTGCCGCGAAACGGTCTATAATAAACTATAAATTGACCTAATCTGTCAAGTTTATTTGCCCTGTCCACATCCCTGAAAGTAAATACGATTTCTTCCAGAGACGAGAGGATTAACGGTGCAGCCAATCACCCGTAATCAGCGCCTGCATATCGCTCACGATAGTATCATAGTCGGGTTTCTTTCCGAGCTGTTTCTCGCGCTCTGCTATTTTCTCACGGTGAAATTCCATCATTTCTTTAGTGAAGGGCAGGTTGCCGCAATCGAGAAAGCGCACGGCACCGTGTGCGTCCTTCACGCCCATCACTTTTGCTTTGATTCTCGGGTTGTTTGCGACGGGATTATCCATGATGCCATATTCGTAAGCCTTAATTGCGCCGACAAGCGGGTCTCCGTCGCCCATTTCGAGGGCCTTCCCTACTATCGCATGTACTTCCCGTTCATAGACCTCGATCTCAGCCTGTACCTCTTTGCTGTTGACGAAATCGATGCCGGGTGTCCTCATGATATCGTACATCATCCGCGTGCCGCGGGCACTCTTTGACTGATTTTCCCTTGGTGGTATGCTTCGCGTCTCGTCGAAGGTTTTCAGCTCGACAAGCTGGGAACGGCTTAGCGCGCCTACAATGCCTGCATACACTACTTCAGAGAATGCCTGGTCGAAATCGAGAGGATAGGGTCCGCCCATACATCCGTTGGAGATGAAGACTTCAGTGTCGTTAAAGCCGAACCTATCCAGGTATTCCCGCACGATTCGTTGTCCGGTGATACTGGTTGCTACATCCTGAGCTATATTTCCGTCTGAAGAGCTCATGAGAACGATATGTTTCGGTCCCTGTGTCGCGAGGATAAGTGCGCCCAACACACGGCCTGAGATGCCGATGCTCGGTGGCGCAACGCCGGGCGCATTTGAGGCGCTCGCGGCACTGGAAGCGCGTAAAGCAATAGGCACGCCGTGCTCCTCGTAATAGCCGACTAACCTGTTACAGTACTGGAAGTTGCCTATGATTTCCTCAAGCGATGATGTTTTCGTGTACGTCTCAAAGGCAATGAACGAGATATCCTGTAAATACGTGTAACCTGAGGCAAGCGCTATTTCGAAGACGAGGCGGCTGTCTACCGTAGGTCCTGCGGCGCCTACCGGCCGGTCAACACTCTCAACCAGTTTTCTGTTGTTACCTACTCCGTAGTTGACGATGGGAAAACCGTTCAGAAGGTTTTTGCCGGATGCTTCACATTCCTTGATGATCTCTTCAACGTGTTGAAAACGACAGGTCCTGGTAAAGCTGTCATAGATGTTGATGAGCACATCAAGATGCCCTGTATCCTGCAGGTATAAAAGCAGACCCTCTTGCTGTTCAAGGGTAGTGAAACCGGCAAGGTTGTGGAACAGTGTATTTTCCGCCGCCTTTGCTTTTTTAAGGCAGTTAACGATATTCTTGTGAGCAGGCAGGTCATTTTGATAAGCAATTGCTTCTCCAAGATCCACCTCTTTGCCGGTGTGCCACATGGACAGTATTTCCCGTCTCTGCTTAAGAAAAACATCTTCATCAATCTTCTTATTCTGAATTTTCATGGAGTCCTCTTGTATAATGATGGTATATGGCTATTTCTCTTTCCCGGATAGATCTGCCTTTAGATCTTCCAGTATCTTTCCCGGCATGGCAGCAGTGGAGTATACCCTGGTATATCCCATTTCTAAAAACACCTGCTCGATCTCTTCCCAGGACAAATCACCTGTGGATAACGTACCGCCGAGATAAAGGACAATATCCTTTAGCCCCGCTTCGGTGCATTTTTCCCGCAGGCCCTCGCACAAAAGCCGGGCATGTCCACTCATGGATGATATCAGAATCGCTCCCGCGTTCGTTTCAACCGCCGCCGCAATAAAATCTTCCTGCGACGTCTGTATACCAAGGGGAACCACCTGGAACCCGGCGCCATCCAATGCGTGTTCGATTACCTTAATTCCAAAACTGTGAATGTCGTCGCCAATTGTTCCCGTTACAACTTTGATCTTTTTGTGTTCAGTCATTTAATACCTCTTTCTTATAGAGAAATATTCTTTATGATGCCTGCAAAAGACACGAGGAGAACGCATCATGAACGTCCCCCTCGTGTTATGATCACTGTAGATTAAATCAACTCTATGCTATTTGTCCAGCCACACTTCCTCAGGTGTCCACAGTGCTGTGTTCGGTGTCGACATATACCCATGATTGTGCACATACTTCTGGCTTATCGTGAATTCCGACGGGCACCATATGAAGATCATAAGCGCATACTTATCAACCAGCAGTTTCATGATTTCCTGAACGTATTTCTGTTTTGCCTTGTCGTTCGGGGCCGTCAATGCGTTCTGTACGGCCTTGAGATAGTCGGGCGGGATAAGCATCTGAGCGTAGTTGGCACCTCCCGCGAATTTCTGCGACAGGGGCACTACTACATCCGGGTTTGGTGAGATGCTCGATGGTACAATGCCCTGCTGCCATTTGCCGCCGTATGTCATCTCGTCCTGGCGCTGACGTGTCACCAATTCAACCTGGGCATCGATGCCCACGTCCTTAAGGAATTGCTGTGCGGCAAGAAACGGCTTGTTCACCATTGTGACATTGCTGACGTACATGGTTGTCTTGAAGCCATTTGGATAACCGGCTTCCGCGAGGAGTTGTTTTGCTTTCGAGGGATTATACGGATAGCCTGCTACATTCTTGTTATAAGCCCAATGTGCCTTGGAGACATACTGATTGGCGGCCTCGTTCTCTCCCTGGAACACTCCCTTAATGATGGCGTTCGTATCAATGGCATGTTGGGCTGCCTGACGGACTTTCAAATGTGAGAAAGGCGATGCTGAATTTGCAGAATCAGGGATAATGCCGTATGCACCGGATCCCGGCCTTCCACGGACAATATTGTAACCCCGTTTTTCGAGATCCGGCAGGTCCACGGGAAACATGGTATGGAGCATATCGGCTTCGCCGGCCTTGAAGCTCATCTCCTGAGTGTTTGTGTCTTCGATCACGATAAATTCTATTTTATCTACATACGGTTTTCCCTTTTGCCAGTATCCGGGAAACTTCTTATATACCAACCTCACATTCTTCTCCCAGCTAACGAACTGAAAAGGTCCGGTGCCTATAGGGTTATTTGCTGCCCATTGGGCGCCATTTGTTTTGCAGGCTGTTGGCGAGATCATCAAGCCAATCGTCATCGCAAGATTGCTGATTACTGTACTGTCCCATTCGGTTAGATTTATGCGTACCGTGGACGGATTGAGCGCTTCAATGGTTTTGAATTTTTCGGTCCCGGGCGTTTTTGCTGTCGCACACTGTTCCAGGTTCCATTTGACTGCTTCCGCATCGAAGTCGGTGCCGTCGTGGAACTTAATGCCTTTTCTGAGTGTAAGGACGATGGCATTGTTCTTCGCATCGCTCTTGTACCCGGTTGCGAGCCATGGAACAGGCTTGCCGGTCTTGTCGCTACGGAAGAGGGTCTCTACGGCCGGTGCGGCAAAGCGGTTGCTGTTCCGAATCAGCTTTGCGGGATAGCCGATCGATATGCCATCGCTCGTCTGATTATAGAGTCTCAAAGCCCCGCCGTATTTTGGGGCAGGTTCTTTTGCAATTGGCTTTGCCGCCACGGCGGTTTTGGCAGTAGCTTCGGCCTTAGCCGATGCAGCCGTCTTCGATGATACAGGCTTTACGGGCACCGCGTTTGATATCACAGTGCCAAAGATCATGGTGGCTGCGAAAACGAACGCCGGTAAGAGTATACTTGCGGGATATCGTGAGTATTTCATACAAACCCCCTGTATGAGGTGTTTATGCTGTTTTGTCATACTCTGTCCTTGTGATGATATCGTCCTGTATTGTCTTTGTAAGGCGAACGAAGTAGGTGCTGAATCCTGCTACGCGTACGATGAGATCACGATGAGTGTCTGGTGCTTTTTGCGCTTTTACAAGCGTATCTCTGCTTACTACATTGAACTGGACATGTTTACCGCCGTGGCTGAAGTAGGTCTTCAGCATAGAGGCAAGTTTTCGCAGGTCCTCTGTACTTGCCAGAGCGGATGGGTGAAATTTCATGTTGAGCAGGGAGGATTGGAAGGGCGTCTGGTTTATTGTAAGCGCACTGCGCAGTAATGCGAGTGGGCCATTCCTGTCGCGCCCTTGTGCGGCTGAATGGGTACCGTCAGCAAACGTTTCACCGGCATATCTGCCGTCAGGCGTCGCCCCGGTGATCGATCCTGCAGGTCCATGAGCCGTAATGGATATACCCGTTGGCTTGTACTTTCCTCCGATGTATGTAGGAATGACACTCAGTGTGTCTGCCCAGAATTGATAGAGATCGCGCGCAATGTTGTCTGCGTACGGATCTCCGTTGCCGTATTTGGGCGCCGCGACAAACGCCTTGCGCATTTCAGAGTAGCCGTTTCCCTGCCAATTGGCGGCGAGGGCGTCTTTCAGTTCTTTTGCGGAGTATTTCTTGTCCTCGAATACGAGTTTCTTGACCGCTGCCATCGAGTCCGCAAAGTTGATCATACCGATTGGAGTCAAACCCAGGAGATTCTCAAAAGGCATTTGTCTTTCGAGCATGTCCTTGCCAATCTTGATGGCATCGTACATGAGAGATGAGTACACTGGCATGGGATAGAATGACGGCCAGCTCGCCCACATCTGATTCTGTGTCTCCGTGGTGAGACGCACAAAGTACGCCAGTTGTTTCTTGAACGCTTCCATAAATTGATCGAAGGTTTCAAAACTTTCGAAGACGCCGGTCTTAGGCCCTACCTGTTCACCGGACGGGAGATGTACACCATCGTTCATAGCATATTCAAAGACTGAGCCGATATTAAACATCGGATACATACATCGGGCTTTACCGGCTATTCCCGGATCAAGGCAGCCGACAAGACAAAAATTGCGCGCATCCTCGAGGGATGCCCCATTCATTGTCAGGTAGTCGATGTATGACTTGTCTCCGACGAATGCAGGCAGTCCTATTCCGGTCTTCACCACTTCAAGCGCTTTGAGCATGAGTAGTTCCGGAGTATTTTCATGGACTCTGACGGTTATCGTGAAATGCGGAGTCTGGCAGTCCAGGGCAGCGTCCAATATGAGGTATGAAAGCTCATTTGTTGCGTCGTTACCGTTTTCGTCTACACCGCCTATTGTACAGTTCTGCCAGCGTGCCATACCGGACTGCCGCTCGCGAAGCTTCTTACCGCCGAGGATCGACAGAGACATGACCTTCAGGCGCAGCAATTCAAACAGTTCGACCACTTCCTCGTCCGTGATTAACTGGCTTTCCTTATCCTTCTTATAAAAAGGGTAGAGCCGCTGGTCGAGACGGCCCAGCGACACAACGTTCGAGGGATTTAGCATCAGGTATGTGAACCAGAATGCCTGTATCGCTTCGCGGAAAGTGCGTGCAGGATAGGCTGGGACGCGTTGGCACGTTTCAGCAATTGTCTGCAGCTCTTTCTTTCGGACAGGATCGGTCTCCCGGGCTGCCATTTCCGCGGCAAGTGCCGCAAACCTGCCCGCAAAACGTATGATCGCTTTATGGGCTATTATCACAGCATTGAGGAAGTACAGCTTTTTGAGTGCATCGGCATGTCCATATTCAAGTGTTTCGATTTCCTTTTCCGCTTCTTCAACGATCGCGTTCGTACCTTCATGAAGCACCCTTTCGTGGTCCACGTCCACAAGCACGAAGCCGAGTTCGGGCTGTACCGCCCATCCTCCTCCTCCGAAACCGCCAAGCCCTCCCGCCTCCTGCTCCGCACGCGTCTGCCTTGTGGGGTTGGGTCCGTAGAGTCTGAATGGCCAGAACTTCTGATCGTAGTTCAGGATGTCCGCCCTGGCTTTTCGTGTCTTGTCCCAGTAGCTGTTCGTATGCAGCATCTCTTCCTCGTCTTCTTTTGAGACGATAAATCCTTCAGTCCGTAACGCTTCGAGTTCGCTGGATGGCCACGGACCGGCGAGGCTTGTGAGCTCTATGCCTCCGGGCTTACTCACCGAATTTCCGACAATCAGCTCACCGTCCTCAATGAAGATCGGGACATTGTCAAGAACGCTGGCAAACGCTTTGGCGTTTCTGATAACTTCAGGCTGCCGTTCTGTCTGCGTGTATGACTCAGTCGCGAGGCGGGCCTTTTCGGTACAAATGATATAGTGCTTCGGATTTATGTTGTGTTTCAAAGATCGTACTCGTTCGTTCATGCTTTTACCCCTGTAGTTGTGTGATCGTGAGCGTGTGCGCTGGCGTTGCAAAAGGCGCTCCTGTCGATTCTCTTTTGCCGCACTTTACTTTCTCTCCATCCATGCGTTTTCCGGTGTCCACAAACCGGTGCCAAGATTAGCCAGAATCCCGTGATTGTGAATAGTTGGTTTTGCCGCTACGAATGCGTATCGCGCCGCAATCGGTATCTGCAATGCGTATTTGTCGATCATCAGTTTCGACGTCTCGTACAGCCATTTCTTTTCGGTTTTGAAATCAGGAGCGGTAATGGCATTCTTAATGGCTGCTGCATAGTCCGCTGGTATCAGCATCGAGTTGTAGTATATACCGCCCCCGCTGTACCGCGCAGCGAGACCGCCTGCAAGATCCGGATTTGGCGACAGGGCATTAATGATCAGGCCTTCCCATTTTCCTCCCGCCGCCATTGCCAGCTGGTCATACCTGCCTGTTGTCATCGGGTCGAGTTCGGCGTCAATGCCGACAGTTTTTAGATAACTCTGGATTGCGGCGAAAATTTGATCATCTAGAGGATTAGTCCGATAGCCAAGCTTAGTCTTAAAGCCATTCGGATAGCCCGCCTCTGCAAGAAGTTTCTTTGATTTTGCCGGATCGTACGGGTATCCAACAATGGCGGGATTGTAGCCCCAGTATCTCTTCACTGCGTACTGATTGGCGGCTTCCCCCAGCCCGAAGTACAGTGTCCTTACTATACTGTCGGAGTCTATGGCATGCTTCACGGCGCGTCTTACCCTCACATCGGCAAACGGAGATTTCGGATTCGCTGAATCGGGTACGAGACACACGCTTCCTGCAACCGATTTGAGATAATTCATCACGAACCCATCCTTTTCGAGTTCGGGTATATCCTTCGCTGAAATCCAGAGCGCCAGGTCCACCTCACCTTTTTTGAGACTCATTGTCTGAGTGAGTTGATCAGCCATTACGATGTAGTGAATTTCGTCGAGGTACGGTTTTCCTTTTTGCCAGTAACCATCAAACTTTCTATAGACGGTACGGACATCCTTTTCCCAGCTCACAAAGCGAAACGGACCGGTGCCCACCGGATTTCTCATACACCACTCTTCACCATTCTTCTTGTACGCGGTTGGGGAAATCATCATACCGACCATCTGGGTGAGATTTGTTCTGACAGTGATATTCCAGTCGGTCAGATTGATGCGTATTGTAAAGGCATCCACGACATCAACAGATTTGAACATCTCGGTTCCCTGTGTCTTTGCGGAAATGGCCTGATCAAGATTCCATTTGGCGGCTTCGGCATTGAAGTCAGTACCGTCATGAAACTTTATCCCCTTCCGCAGTTTGATAATAATGCTCTTGCCTTTTACGTCATTGTTATAAGATTCCGCGAGCCACGGATATGTGTTTCCCATATCGTCGATTCGGAAAAGGGTCTCGATTGCCGGTGCTGCCTGCCTGCTTGAATTCACCCGTATAAGCCTGGGCGGGTAGCCGATCGATGTCCCATCGTACTGCTCGGCAATTCTCAGTGTCCCCCCATAGACAGGCGTGAGCTTCTGCGCTGTTTTGGATGCGGCTGGTTGTGAAGACTGTGCGGCGTAAACATATGATGGGATGCTGCAGAAGAAAAAAAAGCTTGCCAGAATTAACATGGCAGAGGTACGGCTGCTCCTAAGTTTCATAGTCCCTCCTTATATTTTTAAAAAAGTGAGATCCTCCAATCTCTACTTACTTAACCAGGTGTTTTCTGGCCGCCAGTCTGACAGCATACCAAGCTTCAAATGATCGGAGTCATGCATCTTTTTATTTTCGGTCGATGCTCGCCCGACTGTGTGTACCGGAATGATTGTCACATCGTCATAGAGTGTCTTCAGGATCTTTTGGACGCGCGGCAGTTCTACCGTAACTGTAGCACGGGTTTCTTTGAAGAGTCTGGGCAACTCGGATGGTTCTTTTAAGCTGGGGAAATCCAGATCACCGGAGGCGACATAGCCCTCAAGGTTTTTTAAATAGTCTGAATATGTTGACATGCCGTGGAACATCAGGGCGTTCTTCCACCCTTTTTTGCGATAGACAATGTATTTCTGCTGATCTACAAATTCCAATTCGGCCTGTATACCGACTGCGGCAAGGTAGCTCTGTACGCTGACGGCGACATCACGATCAATAGCAAAATGAGGGATGATTTTCGTCTTGAATCCGTTGGGGTACCCCGCCTCCTTAAGGAGTTGCTTCGCCTTAGCGGGATTATACCGACGGCCTTGGAAATTCTTCACATACCCGATTCCCGTGGGACAGGGAATCTGATAAGCGGCCTCCCAGAAACCGTATCCCTTGGCTTTGACGATAGCATCTTTGTTGATCGCGTATTCGACTGCTTCACGGACCTTTTTGTTGGAGAAAGGAGAATCAGTATTCATGCTGTCCGGAATCAAAACATTGGTACCCGCATCCGCCGTATGTATGTTGAAAAGTCCGGTCGCCTTGAAATCGGCCGCAATCTTACCCGACTCAACCTCCAAAACGTGGCCGTCTCCCGCCTGCATCGCTGCAAACTGCGTCATTGGATCCTTGATATAAATGTACTGGATTCCGTCTAGATACGGCTTGCCTTTCTGCCAGTAGTTTTCAAATCGTTTGTATTTCGTGTTTACTTCACGTTCAAAGCTGACGAATTCAAAAGGACCTGTACCGACCGGATGCCACCTGACCCACTCAATGCCGTTCTTATTGAAGGCTGTTGGAGACACCATGGTGCCAACCGCATCCCTTCCCGAGAGAATGGAAAGGAGATCGTTTGCGTAGCTTGAGAGCCCTATGCGGAGTGTATAAGGATCAACCACATCGATTGAGGTCCAGGATTCGGTCCCTACCTTCTTCCCTCTGACTGCTTCAAGATTCCATTTAGCAGCCTCAGCATTGAAATCAGTACCGTCATGGAACTTCACACCCTTTCTCAGGAAGAATGTGATAGAGCTTTTGTCAGGGGCGACCTTCCAGGATGTCGCCAGCCATGGAATTGGCTTTCCTTCCGAATTCAGACGCACGAGCGCTTCAATACATACCGGTTTTGATTCCAGCATTGTAGACCAGCTCTCAAGCGGCCATCCGAAAGGCGCTTTATGACCGACCGGTTCGATGTGTACAAGCACGCCGCCTCTCTGCGGCTCTAATTTTGATTCTGTTTTGGCCGGGGTCTTTGATACTGGTGTTTGTTTCGCCTGCGGTGATTCTTTTACTGCGGCCGTAGCGAGACCCGCAAAGAGAAAAACAACTGTAACGGATAATACAAAGGCAAAGTTCAGCGACGTCTTTTTCATTCGTAATCCTCCCGTTATAAATTTTAAGAATGTTGCGTAATATTCCATCATCTCAGTATGCTCTGAAACGAAGAGTCTTCTGAATTGTCATTTGCTCAGCCATGTGTTTTCCGGTGTCCAATCCGAGAATATCCCAAGTGTCAAATATCCGGCATCATGTACTGTCTTTTGTTGAATAGATGCCCTTCCCACGGTATGAACCGGAATGATGGTAACGTCATCGTACATTGTCTTAAGAATCTTTTGGACACGCGGCAATTCCACGTTTACTGTTGAACGTGCTTCTTTGAAGAGCCTGGGCAAGTTCTCCGGTTCTTTCAAACTGGGGAAATCAAGATCACCGGATGCCACATATCCCTCAAGTATCTTCAGGTAATCGGAATGAACCGCAAAACCCTGGAAGAGCAGGGCGTTCTTCCACCCCTTTTTCCTGTAGGTGAGGAATTTCTGTTGATCGACAAACTCAATCTCGGCCTGTATACCAACAGCAGCCAGATAACCCTGAACACTCACTGCTACGTCGCGTTCTATTGCAAAATGCGGAATGATCCTGGTCTTAAAGCCATTTGGATATCCTGCTTCTTTGAGGAGTTGCCTGGCTTTCGCCGGGTTGTAGCGACGACCCTGGAAATGTTTCACGTAGCCTATTCCACCCTCACAGGGAATCTGATAAGCGGGTTGCCAGAACCCGTACCCCTTTGCCTTTGCGATCGCGTCTTTGTTAATGGCATATTCGATTGCTTCACGAACCTTCTTGTTTGCCAACGGCGAATCAGCATTCATACTGTCGGGAATCAGCATAGTCGTTCCGGAGTCCTGCGTATAAATGTTGAACTTGCCCGTATCCTTAAAGTCATAGACTATTTTTCCGGTTTCGCGTTGCAGAGCGTGACCTTCTCCGGCGTCTATGGCCGCCGCTTGCGTCATCGGATCTTTGATGAAGATGTACTCAATCCCATCGAGATAAGGCTTGCCTTTCTGCCAGTAATTATCAAACCTCCTGTATTTAGTATTAGCGTCACGCTCAAAACTGACGAACTCAAAAGGCCCGGTCCCGACGGGATGCCATCTGACCCATTCGATACCGTTTTTGTTGAAGGCGGTTGGTGATACCATAGTACCGACTACATCTCTACCGGCGAAGACTGATAGCAGATCGTTTGTATAGTTTGTTAATCCAAGGCGGATTGTGTAATTATCAAGAATATCAATGGACGTCCAGTCTTCCGTACCTACCTTCTTGCCCCTGACCGCTTCAAGATTCCATTTGGCTGCTTCGGCATTAAAATCGGAACCGTCATGGAACTTAACACCTTTCCTTAGTGTAAATGTGATCGAACTCTTATCGGGAGCGACTTTCCACGCTGTCGCCAACCAGGGTCCTATTTTTCCTCCGGGATAAAGCCTCAGCAGTGCTTCAATACACACCGGCTTCGAATCGACCAGTGTAGATGTACTCTCAACCGGCCACCCGAAGGGCGCCTTATGGCCTACAACTTCAATCAATTTGAGTACGCCGCCCCGCTGCGGTGTAATTTTCAGTGATGCTGCCGGAGTATTTGGCGCTTTAGGTGTGGCTGCGGTTTTCGGCCCAGTTGTTTCGGCGGCGCCGGCGGAACAACACAGAAGATATAAAACTGAAAGAAACAGGACAGGAAAACAAACAAAGAACCTTTTATACATGCTGACTCCTCCTTTTCTCCATACTATCGCTCCTTGCGTCATATGTACTCTGCAATGAGGCTTATATCCTCAAGATCCTCCATATGAAGGATCATATCTATCAAGGCGCTGGTCTTATCATCGGACAGAGGATGCACCGCGTGTGCAGCGCAACCGATGAATTTTTGAATAAGCGTTTTCTCACTCATAGGATTATTCGGGTTTCCCGACAGATATTCAACGGCAGGGGACTCTATGAATTCGCCTTTGAGCCTGATCTTTATCAGCCCTGTTCGAATACCCTTACCCCACGGTTGCACAACCTCGCAGCGAAGCAAACGGGCAATCCTCTGGATCTCCGGATCAAGCAGGCGCCCGGGAAGGAAATGATCGAGAGTGACCGATCGGTACGCAAGGGCAGCGGCAACGGTGAACGGTATGCTGAATTTGGCATCGATTGCCTTGGATGGGGTTTGCTTTCGCCGTAAGGGCTCCCAGAGCATTCTGCTGATCGGCTCCTCCGTCACCTGTACAATAACTTCTTTTATGTCCTCGGGCTTGATATTCGCACGAACTGAAGCCTGCAGAGCGGCCTCGATATACGGATGTGTCCCGCGGCAGGACGGCCACGGTTTAAAGCTCACGTTTGCGCCTTCGAAAACTGTACCAAGATCGCGTGTCAATATCTCTGTACTGAAGCGTCCCTTCATGTACAGCGCATAGAACCCGGCTTTTCCTTCTATCGGCTGCTCAAATCCTTTTATACCTTTTTGAGCAAGAAGCCCCGATAAGACTCCGGCCTTTGCTGCAAAGGAGTCCCGAACGGCGCGTATAAATGAATCCGGGCTGTTGATTAGTTCCGCACTGCATGTTTCCTGACACAGCACAAGTGAGAACGCATCCAGAATACGTGCGGGATCAAGATTGAGAAGCTTGCTGCACGCAGCCGCGGCACCGAATGCGCCGTGAATCGGAGGCATATACCAGCCGGCCCTCAATGCTTCTTCACCGGATATCTTTGCAAGGCTCATTCTGCAGGTCACATCCGTTCCGAGGACGAGGGCTGTAAGAAAGTCCTTTCCGCTGATGTTTCCGAGGGATTCTGCCAAGGCCAAGGCTGCCGGTACAAGCGGTCCGTTCGGATGTGCACCAGCGCCGTCATGGACGTCTTCATAGTCAAGCGCGTGAGACATCGAAGCCGAAGCGAACGCAGCCATATATGACGGTACCTTTTCGTGAAACCCGATGATAGTGCTTTCAGGTTTTCCTGCTCCCGTGATTGCAAGTTCCACGAATTGACGGCAGCCCTCGCCGAGTTTGCCGGCTGCGAGAATTACACCTAGCTGATCCAGGAAACTCTTCTTCGCAACCGAAACCGCGATAGCAGGTAGATCCTTGTATTGTGTACGTGAAACGTGTTCCGCAAGAGTTAGAGATTCGTTCATGTTCTTCTGCCTATCCTTCAAAAATCCTGATCTCAATCAGTCTGTTTCTATCACCACTTCCGATCCTTCAATCGCATATTGTGTACTGAGTTCCTCGCTCTCAGTGATCTGTTTGATATAAAGGAGTATTTCTTCAAAGTGCCGGTCTTTTCTCTCAATAATCTCCGGCTCCGCCTGGTTATTGATGTAGACAGGCAGAAAAGAGACTTTAAACACTTTCCTGTCGGTTATTCCGCACTTGACCAGGAGAGATCTTCTTGCATCCGGATGAAAAGGAAACGTCGGACAGAGTGGATCCCACATTGCGTGCGGAAGATATTCGGGTTGCCGCTCCCATTTCGACAATTCCTGAAGATGCGAGGGTCGTAATTGCTGATTCTTCGGTGGGGGCAGCTCAAGGGCAAAGTTTGCGAGGCTGTAAAAAATGACCTTTCCTTTGTATACTTCGATTCCTTTGAGGATATGTGAGTGGTGCTGAAGCACAAGGTCGGCTCCTGCGTCAATTGCCGCATGTGCGAGGTCTCTCTGGTAGTCTGCCAGGACCGCAGGCACAAAGTGAATTCCGCAATGCTGAGAAACTATGACTACATCGGCTCGCCTTTTCGTTTTCTGCACATCATCTATCATGGCCTGAAGGTCGCCTCTATTCGGGTACGTCGATACACGGCTGGGCCTTCCCGGTTGTGCGGGCTCAAGGGGCTCATAGACAGTCGTGGCCCGTAAAGGGGCACAACCCGGCCTGTTTTCAAGTGCCCAGTAGTTGGTCGGTAGTATAGAATTATAGGCAAGAAACGCCACATCGGTATCTGAGCGATTGATTATTGCCGGCCTGCGGGCCTCTTCGAGATTCGCTCCCACGCCGATCATATCCATGCCGCTTTCTTTAACTGCATTGATCGTATCGAAGAAGGCTTCATATCCAAGGTCAAGACAATGGTTGCTCGCAAATGAGACTACACTAAAGCCTGTATCCTTGATTGCACGGGCGAGGGCAGGGTCCTGGTGCAGGAATGGTTTGCTGTTCTTGTCCATGATGGCAGTAGCTTGCGGAGTTCTGACACCCCTGTCCGATATGAAACATTCCAACTGACAGAAAGATATGTCACCCTTAAGAATGAGAGGCTTCACATGACGAAATATTGTGGACACATCTTCTCTCCAGGGGGCAATGTCCCCTGCCGCATAGACTGTAATCTTATTTGGTTCGTTCATTCGTGACCTCCGTCTTTAGAGACTGCTCACTTGCCCATCCATGCGAGTTCCGGTGTCCACTGTCCTGCTCCCGGAGTTGTCATGAAGCCGTGATCGTGCAGGGTTGTCCTGCTGACGGCGAACTGACCTCTTTCCACGAGGAACGCGCTCAGGCAATACGTATCACTCATCAGCTTCAACGCCTGCTGTATATATTTCTTCTTAGAAGTGAAGTCTTTAGCCGTAATGGAATCCTGAACTGCCTTGACAAAGTCGTCCGGAAGCAGCATTTGTGAATAGAATTTGCTGCCCTTGTAATGCCGCATGCCCATCACGGATGTCAGGTCCGGGTTTGCGGATGAAGGTGAAACCTCAATAACTCCATCCCATGCTGCCCCTCCGAAGTAGAACGTGTCATATCTCCCCGATTGCACGGGTTCCAGTTGGGCGTCAATGCCCACGGCCTGCAGATAACCCTGCACCGCCTGGTAGAGCTTATCGTTATCAGGACTCGTCAAGTGTGTGAGCTTTGTCCTGAAACCGTTCGGATAACCTGCTTCTGCCAGGAGCCTCTTTGCTCTGGCGGGGTCGTACGGATAACCCTTTATCGCAGCATTGTGAGCCCAGTGGCCGTGATACGTCCACTGGTTGGCAGGTTTCACCTCTCCGTAATAGATGGCCTTGTTCAACCCGGCAGCATCAATTGCATGCTGGGCAGCCTGACGCACCTTCAGCCTTGAGAATGGTGAATTCTGGTTTGCTGAGTCGAATGTGATAGAGATGACGCCTGAACCGACCTGCTGGCGCTTCACAATAAAACCGGATCTCTCGAGATCGGCAATATCCTTACCGGTGGTAATTATCATGAGGTCCGTTTCACCCTTCTTCAGACTGAAAACACGGGTCATCGAATCGGCCATTGGAATCCATTCTATTCCGTCGAGATACGGCTTGCCCTTTTGCCAGTATCCCGAAAACTTCTTGTACACCGTCTTTGCTTCCTTATCCCAGCTGACGAATTGGAATGGACCTGTACCGACCGGGTTTTTTGCAGCCCATTCAGGACCGTTCTTCTTGCATGACTCGGGTGATATCATCATACCCATAGTTAGGGCGAGGCTGCTGACAATCGTATTATCCCACTCGGTGAGGGTGATCCGGACTGTACTCGGATTCACGGCATCAACGGACTTGAATTTCTCGGTTCCGGCAGTCTTGGCGGTTACGCACTGCTCAAGATTCCACTTTACGGCCTCCGCGTTAAAATCCGTACCATCGTGAAACTTAATGCCCGTTCTCAGCGTAATTGTCAGGGTCATGGCGTTGGGGTCTTCCTTGTATCTGGTGGCCAGGAAGGGGACGGGTTTGCCGGTCTTGTCAAAGCGGAAGAGGGTTTCTATAGCCGGAGCTGCCATCCTGTTGGCATAGATCCTGCCAAGTTTTGGGGGATACCCCATATTGACTCCATCTGCCTGATCTGAAAGCCTGAGTATGCCGCCGTACCTCGGGGCAGGTGTTCCGGCAAAGAGAGGGACTGCAGCGATGAGCGATACGAGAAGAAGCAGCAGCATAAAACGATGAACACCTGAAGCTAATTGCCTGTTTGTCTTCACGTACGCACCTCCTATTGGTGTTGTATACGGATTTGGCGTTACCATCATTCCCGATGTCAGCAAGAATCAAGGCTCCCGAATAAGCACTTCATCCCCATCCCAGTCGAACCGCACCTTCAGTTCCTCGTCCTCGGATATTCTCTTCATATAGTCATAGATCTTCTGACCTCTTTCATCGTTTTTAAGTATCTCCGGCTGTCCTTTTTTGTTGATAAGTGCGGGCAGGTACGTGACTTTCGAGATCCTCTTATCATCAATCACGCATTTCGCTATGATCGTCTGTTTGGAATCGGGATGAAACGGGTAATTCGGATTTTCGGGATCGGGCTCAAAATTGTAAAGCCGCTTTCTCTTTTGTGCCCAGCTGTTCTTATCCTGACCAGGTTTTGGAGCAAGCTGAGGGAGGATAGCCACCAATTGATTCAGGCCGTGAAAGATCACTTTTCCTTTGTAGACCTCAATGCCTTTTAGTATGTGTGCGTGATGTCCAAGGATCAGGTCTGCTCCTGCGTTGATTGCCGCGCGAGACACATCGAGCTCGTACCGGGCCAGTTTTGCCGGTGTATGAATAATTCCCTTGTGCAGGGATACCACGAGCACATCACATTTGGAGCGCAGCGCACGAATATCGTCAAGCATTGCATCAAGAGTGGCAGGGTCGCTAAACGTGTAGACGATCGGTGTTCCTCCCGGGACTGCATGGTCGAGCTCATAATGGGTAAGTACATGCACGTATGCGGAACCGGGTTTCTTTGGAGATGCCCATGTTTCCCTGGGGCCGACACAGTTGTAGCTGAGCACTCCCACTCGTGTATTCTTCCGTTCGATGATTGCGGGACGCCTCGCCTCGTCTATGTTCATACCGGTGCCGACAGGCGATATATCGTGGGCCTTGAGCCAGTTCAGAGTATCTTCGATGCCGGGCACACCGGCGTCCCACATGTGATTGCCTGTGAGAGTGATTACATTAAATCCAGAGTATACGTATGCTCTCATACTTTCTGGATCTTCGGCCGATATGGTCTCCGTTGTCCTCTCCGGATGTTTTGTGTAGGGTATTTCTCCCTGGCCTATAACTACATCACCTTTTTTCAACGTTGGAGCTACGAGCTGAAAATATGATTCCGGGTCCTCGTTCTTTAGTATTATGTCTCCTACCGCAAAGAGTGTAACCGACTTGTCATCCATGAATATCTCCTGTCTATATTGTCTAGCCTGCCATCTCCAATTCGGTCCGTGCGACGATGTCGTCCTGCAGCGCCTTTGTGAGTTTCACGAAATACGCGCTGTATCCAGCCACGCGTACGATAAGGTCCTTGTTCTCTTCCGGCTTTTCCTGTGCGCTGACAAGCGTTTCTTTATCGACGACGTTGAACTGCATGTGCTTTCCGCCTGCGGCGAAATATGTTTTTATAAGCGTGGACAGTTTCTGCATGTCTTCGGATGTCTGTAGCGCGCTCGGGTGGAATTTCAGATTGAATAGGGTGGATTGATACGGGATCTGATCTATGGCCATTGCGCTTCGCACAAGTGCTGTAGGCCCACTCGTATCTCTGCCCTGGCACGCCGATACCGTACCGTCTGCCAGGTTCCCGCCCGCGTATCTTCCGTCCGGCGTTGCGCCCGTTATGGAGCCTCCGGGTCCGTGTGCCGTGATCGATATGCCTGCCGGCTTCATTGTACCACCCCATGCTGTTGGGAATGTCATGGTTGTATTGGCCCAGAACGCATACAGGTCTTTGGCAATCGAGTCCACGTAGTCGTCTCCGTTCCCGTACTTGGGTGCTGTGACACACATCTTGCGGATCTCCGGATAACCGTTTCCCTGCCAGTTTGCATCCAGGGCATCGATCAATGTCTTTGCAGGTATCTTCTTTTCTTCAAAGACAAGTTTCTTTATTGCAGCTATTGAATCTACCACGTTCATCATACCTACGGGATTCATAACCGCCCCGTTTTCGAAAGGCATCGTCCGGTCAAGCGCGTCCCTGCCTACCTTGATAGCATCGTGCATCAGGGAAGAGTGGACGGCATCCGGAAACAACTCTGTCTGTGTCGTGAGAAGAATGTTGTGTTCCTCTGCCGCAAGCCCGAGGAAGTGTTTGAGTGTTATCTTAAACGCGTTCAGAAATTCATCGTACGTCTTGAAGTCTTCGAACTTCCCTGTGTGTGGCCCCAACTGAATGTTGAGTCTCGGATCAAACCCGTCGCGCATTGCGATTTCGAATACGCGCGGTACAACGAACATACCGAAGGCGTTAATTCGTGATTTGCCGGGGATATTCGCATCGAGGCACCCGCCGAGAGCATAGTCACGGGCATCTTCCAGCGATACTCCATTATACGTGAGATAACCAATATACGACTCATCCCCCACAAAGGCGGGCATGCCTACGCCGGCCTTTATCGTGTCGATTGCTTTGAGCATAAGCTCGTCGGGCGTGTTTTCGTGAACTCGTAGGGTGAGGGTAAAATGGGGGGTCTGACAGTCCCTGGCAGCATCGAGCAAAAGGTAAGATAGTTCATTTGTAGCGTCTCTGCCGTCAGGTGTAACGCCGCCGATGATGAAGTTGTTCCATCTCGCCATTCCGGCCCACTTCTCACGCTGCATCTTGCCGCCGGCTACTCCATTCGACTGCATCGTCTTTATCCTGAGGAGTTCTATCAGTTCAAGTGCTTCGGCGTCGGTGAGGTTTCCGGAATCCTTATCTCTCTTATAAAACGGATACATATACTGATCGAACCTTCCACCGGCAGTTGTACCGCCTGCGAGCACCGCCCACATAAACCAGAACGACTGCATTGCCTCGTAAAAGGAACGGGGTGTTTTGTCGGGCACATGATAACATGCGGCGGAGATCATTTCGAGTTCTCGTTTTCGCGTGATATTTTGCTCAGGCAAAGCCATATCTTTTGCAAGGTCTCCAAATCTGTGTGCAATTCTTATTATAGCAGAATCAGCAATAATGACAGCGCGGAGAAAATCCGCCTTTTTGACTGCATCGGCGCTGTTGTACTGGAGACTTTTCAATTCCTGCTCGGCATCTCTAACAATAGTACCAAGCCCTTCATTGAGGACCTTTGCGAAGTCTACCACTACAAGGCTCAGGCCCATGCCAAGTCCCCATCCCATTCCTGCGGCACCGTGTCCGCGACCTTCCTTTTTTGCCTTCCATGGTGGAAGCAGTACACCTGATTGAATGAACGGCCAAAGGCGACCGTCATCATAGTACTCGCCCATTCGCTCGAACATTGTGCGACCTTTGTCCTTCCAGTAATCATCAAGCGATCTGAGCCTCGCCTCGTCTTCCGCGCTTATCTCGTAGCCGCCTTTACGAAGGTCTTCCATGTCCTCATGCGACCATGTCGGTCCGCGCGTACCGCCTTCGAGTCCCATCGGTTTACTTGCGATATTTCCGACGAGCAGTTCGTCTTCTTCTATAAATATCGTTTTATTATCGAGATAGTGAGCTAACGCCTTCGCGTTGCGAACGATCATGGGTTCGCCTTCGGTCTTTCTGAGCGATTCAACGATCAGGACGGGCTTTTCGCTCAATATCGGATATGTGTCCACGTTCAATTTGCTTTTTATTTTCTGTACTCGTTTATTCATGACCATCCCCACCTCAAGCGGTATGTCAATACACACCGTACTCTCTTGTAAAGTCAAACATCGCTTTCACGTTCTCCGGTCTCGCGTCGTCGAGGCCTGCTGCTGAATCCATAATATAACCGCCGTCTCTTCCGGCATAATCGATCAGTCGTTTGCAGTAGTTCCTTACATCCTGGGGTGTTCCTGTTGCGAGAATAGATATGGGTACATTTCCCCGGATGCAAATCCGGTCCCCGATTGTGTCCTTCACCGTCGCAAGGTCTGTGGACTCAAAGGAGTAGACGGCACATGCGGGAGGGATATCGCCAATGATCTTGAGGCGGGAGGTGACATCCCCTTCCCAGAAGACCCATGGGTTAAGCCCCTCTTTGATGAGTGCCAGGATGACCTCCTTCAGCGTTGGCCAGTAGAAACGACTAAACTGATCCGGTGACATGAACGCGTCGGTTCCTTTGTGCAACGGTATAAAGACCCGGGGGTTGCCTGATCGGCGGGCACCGTTCACTGCCGAATCAATGGTGGCCGGCAGAAGCATTTCGCATGCCCTGGTTACGAGTTCCGGTCGCCGGTACATGTCGAGCATCAAACCCTTTGTGCCCCTGAAGAAGTCTCCGAGAACATCGAAGGGGGCATACGCACCACCACCACCCTGCATGGGGAAGCCTTCTTCCTTCAGCCTATCTTTGAACCTGCGCGCATAGTTGGCGATCCTTAAGCTTTCTTCGCCAGCTTTCCGCATGGCTTCAAGTGCTTCCTGTACTTCCGGTAGAGTAAAAGCGCTAAATGCCGGTATGGCGCGCGAATAACTGTATACGTTTCCGAAACGGGGAAGTTTCTCCAGACCTTTTAGTGCTCCCGATATTCTTGGAAGATACTTTCTCATCACGAAATCGCTCATGTCGGCGATAAAATGATCATACTCGTCTGCCTTCATATATTCGCGTTCGACGTACTGGTAAGGGATGTCTGCGGAAAGCTGTCTGCCTGCCCACTGCATCTGTTTGAAATCCAGGATGTCGAGGAATGTTCCGACAAGTCTGCCTCCAAAAACATCCTGAGCAAGGTCGGGCTGAAAATCCAGTATGGTTTTCAGCTGCGCATGCCAGGCTTTATCGGGGTCGTACATCAATTCCTGAATTGTGATGCCACAATATCTCGCAGGAAAGAAGGAAAAATGTGAGGTAAGAGGGACACGATCAGGTTTTCGCAGTGCCACCGCATCGGCAATCCGCTTTTCTCTTTCAGCAAACAACTCTTCTTTGGTTTTCTTAACGTCTTCCATTCAGTTTATTCTCCAGTTTGAAGCAATGAGCTTAACCGTGTTTGACAGCATATCGGACTTCCCGGAATAAACCCTTATTCTATCCATGCTTCTTCCGGCGTCCACCATCCTGTGTTTGGCGACCCAAGGAATCCATGATTGTGCACCGTAGGCTTACTTGCCGAAAAATCGGAAGAGCAATGGAGTGTGATTTGCAGACAATACTTGTCGATCATGAGTTTCAAGACCTCTCTGGTCCATTTCTGTTTCTCCGCGAAAGTCGGGGCTGTAACAGCTTTTTTTATCGCTGCACTGTAGTCATCAGGCACCAGCATGGCGCTGTAGAACATTCCGCCGCCGTTGAGTCTGGTCGCCAGTATCGCGGCAGCGTCAGGATTGGGTGTTAGGGGGCCCGGTATCATCCCTTCCCACTTCACGCCCTCATAGGAAATCTGATTCAGGCGGCCGGTCTGGACAGGCTCCAGCTGGACTTCTATACTTACTTCCCTGAGGTAGGCCTGGACGGCTGTATAGACCTTATCTGTATCCGGGTTGGCACGGTATGTAATTTTTGTTGAGAAGCCATTGGGGTAGCCGGCTTCTGAAAGCAGTTGTTTGGCCTTAGCGGGATTGTAAGGATAGCTGCGCACTACAGGGTTATATGCCCAGTGCCCCTTGTATGCCCACTGTGTAGCGGGCTCACTTTCTGCATTCCAGACTTTGATGGCGATTGCATTATTGTCGATGGCATGCTGAACTGCCTGCCTTACCTTCAACTTTGAGAAGGGCGAATTCGGATTGGCCGAATCAGGGATCAAAGAGCCAATGCCTGAACCGGGTCTCCTCCGGGTAATCGTGTAACCTTCCTTTTCGAGTAATGGGAGATCCTTCCCCGGGACTGTGAGTGCCAGATTCACCTCTCCCCGGCGCAGGCTGAGTATACGGGTCAGGGGGTCCGCGATGGGTGTCCACACCACTTCGTCAAGATAGGGTTTCCCTTTTTGCCAGTAGTTGGGGAATTTTTTATAGACTGTTCTGACATCTTTTTCCCAGCTCACAAACTGGAATGGACCGGTGCCCACGGGGTGACTTGCACACCATTCGGTTCCATTCTTTTTACACGCCGCGGGTGATACAATCATACCAATAGTCTGGGCGAGGTTACTCACCACTGTATTGTCCCATTCCGTAAGAGCAACAAGCACAGTAAAGGGATTCAGAATGTCGATTGACTTGAATTTGTCTGCACCGGGCGCTTTTTCGGTGACGCATTGATCGAGATTCCACTTGACTGCCTCAGCATTGAAGTCCGTACCGTCATGAAATTTGATGCCCTTCCTGAGAGCGAGGGTAATCGTGTGCTTTTTCGGATCTTCTTTGTAGGTACTTACCAGCCAGGGAACAGGTTTACCGGAATTGTCCGTTCGAAAGAGCGTCTCGATGGCCGGAGCAACCTGACGGTTTGCGTATACTCTCAGCAACTTTGGTGGATATCCTATCATTGTTCCGTCCGTCATATCGGCGATTCTGAGTGTTCCGCCGTACTTTGGCTGTAAAACAGCAGCCTTAGCTTCTTTGACGGGGACCTTAGTGGTCTGGACAGCAGCGTATGCCTGGCCGAAGTATGTTAGCAGCAGACACGCCAGGGCGGCTAATGATATCTGCAGTGATGTGTTTGGAAGTCTTTTCATATATCCTCCCTGGTATAAGGTATGACTGAAGTCTTGTCTTCTCATTTTTGAAGCCAAGCAGGTCCGTACGAGTAGGTTGCGCAAACAGTGAATGTCGATGGGGGGAAACAGCTGATGGGTGCAGGGTATCCAGTCTATCCATTGCGAATATTTGTTGACAGGATGCCATAGATTCAAATATATTGTCAACATATTTGCACTATTGACAACAGTATAAAGAATGGAGATAAAATGCCTCCTAAAAGCCCTGAGAACCTGCGATACAAAACCCTGGCTGACTTTGGAAAAATCCTGACGGCCTTTGAGAAAGTAGGTGACGGGGAAAAAGGCGTAAGTGAAATAGCGAGAGATGCTGGCATCCTTCCAAGCAAGGCATCACGGATGCTGAAAGCACTTGAGTCAGAGAGGCTGTTCACAAGGAACCCCGAAAACGGTAAGTACCGGATAAGCGCCCGTTTTTTGCAACTCGGGCTTCTGTATGTGTTTCAACATCCTCTGCGCGAGATTATCCTTCCGCACCTTGAACAGGCTGTCAGGGATCTTAACTTGGTAACGGGTTGGGCGATTTTTGAGAATGATCAGGTGACGGTAGTGGACCGCCTCAATGTCGGAAGGAGATCCTTTATTCGTCACGTTGGCTCCAATGTCCCGCTGTATTCCACTGCTTACGGAAAGACATTTCTTGCCTACCTTCCGGAGAAAGAGATACGACGCCTATTGACGGGTATCGTGTTCACAAAACTGACGCCGAGGACAATCACCACTGTAAAGCGTCTGATGGAGGAACTCAAGGTGGTCAGGAAGGGCGGCTTCGCTCTTGACAAGGCGGAGACTACGGAGGAGATTACGGCTGTAGGGGCTCCTATACTCGATCGGAATGGGGTTATTGCCGCGGTGGTCACGATATCCGCCGAGACATCAACAGTAACCAGGGACGGTCTTGACACGATGGTGCATTACCTCACGGAACGAACCGCGTTTATATCTCGTCAGATCGGATATGATAAACATCGCTTGTAAGCAGAACCTCTCAGAACGTAGTCAGCGTTGCAACTCATCTTCATCTATCGGGACACAACGAGGATGCCTGCTATTCAACATGAAATAAGGGGTATCCCATCCCACGTCTTCAATAGCAACGAGTCTTCTGAAACGGCCTTCCTCTTCTACTCTTTTCAGAGTCTCTTTGAACATCGTTTTTGCTCTTTCTCCCTCTATCTTCGCTGCAGGCCCATAATCGGCCTCAATCGCTCCCGTGGGGCAGATGAATTCGCAGAAATAGCAGGGGAGACATTCAGCCGGAAAGACTGGCGGCGAGGCCGACAGGTCGATAATTTGCAGACGACAGTTGTCTATACACAACCGGCATTCCGGGTAAAGACACTTCGTCATGTCAATCCGTTTCGGAGTGAGAGGACGTGACAAAGTCCTTGGTGGTGGCATCGGTGGAATTGGAGGAATCAGGCTCAAATCACCTTTTTTAATGAGCGTACCGGTATGTACCATGTCCCTACCAAATTGTGCTGCTTCATCGAGATCTATTGTATCGGGATGGCCGTCCGTGAGATACGGTTTCGGTATAAGGGGATGGCTCACGCTGCAATACCAGTCGCGGGAGCCGATCACAACCATTCCCTTATCGGCAAGCAGTTTCACCATGTTGGGGAGAAACCTGAATCCCATGACGCCGTGGGTGCAAAACGTGAAGGCGTGTTTCCCGGGCTGGGGCGGCATATCCTTCAGAATCTTTTCAATATGAAAAGGAACACCGTCCCAGCAGGGACTTCCCACACCGATCAGGTCGTAGAGCCCCAGTCTTCCCGTGTCCAGTTTATCGAGACGACAGATATCGCATCGTTCTGTGAAGGCCTTGACTCCACGGTGTATCGCGTAGGCGATCTGCTTTGTGTTTCCTGACTGTGAGAAATAGACAATAAGGCACTTCACTGTTCAATCGGTATCCCTATTCTGATGCTATTTTGCGGGAGCAGCTGTCTGCAGAATAGCTTTAATAAGAGAAGTTTTTTTCGGTATTTGGTCCATCGCCGCTCTTCCTGGAGCAAAACTTGCCTTAAAGTAATTTTTCGCCAGCTCTCCTACGTAGTTGGGATTTCTGGAAATCTTTTCCATGGCCGCCTCTAAAGTGTTAACTATCTCCGGAGGAGTCTTTGAGGGGACCGCCAAATAAACAGCTATCGGAATATCGGGGGTATCCTTACCAAACACTTTCGCAAAATCAGGAATTGAGGGATCAAGGCCGAAATCTTTGGCAGGATCAAAGCTGAAAAGTATCCTTGTTTTACCGGCCTCTGCAAGGCCTTTTGCGGCAGCAGCGGCTGTAAGCCCTATGGGCGCGTGTTTGCCAAGGACGGCGCTTGCCACTTCAGGGACGGGAAGGCTGATCAGTTTGAGATTTGCCTGTCTGCTCATATTTTCCATTCGCATTGTACCCATTGACGTAGACCCTGGATTAGCAAACTTCACACCGGGATGTTTTTTCGCGTAATCCATGAAATCCTGGAAGGTTTTCCAGGGTGAATCAGATGGCACGATGAGCACGGCCCCGTTGAGGCCCACCTGCGCCGCAACGCGCAAATCTTCAATGGCGTAGCCTGCCTGAGCGGTAAGAACAGGGATGATGAAGTCGCCAGTATTGATGACCGTATAACCATCAGGCCGGGCTGTGGCAGTGGTAGTTATAGCAACGACACCTCCGCCGCCCGTCTTGTTAACCGGTACGACCGTTACACCGAGTTCTTTCTCGAGGTAGCGGGCCAGAATCCGGTTGAGAATATCAGGACCGGTTCCGGGGGGGAAACCGCAGATGAGCTCTATCGGCCGTGACGGGTATTTTTCAGCGGCCTGGACCGTGCCGAAAGCGCAGAAAAAGAAGATAGCCGTGATAAGCAAAACCGTGATTTTTCTGGGTGTCATAGTATCCTCCATAATTATTTGCCCAAAAGGATGGGCCCCCGCAGTAACAGCAAGGTTAAGATAACTTCTGTTCACATACTGAAAGAGAAACGAAAGCTGGTCCCGTCACAGAACCACCTTTCGTTTCTTTGCACAGACTACTCCATGTGTCGGCGGCCTATTTCTTCTTTTGATCAGCTATAATCGGTTTCATCAACTCCATTTTCTTCTTCATCTTTTCCGCAGCGATCTTACCGGGCATGAAGTTCGACATCACATTCATGGCCCTGCAGTCAGCAATAAATGCAGGGTCCTTGCTCATTTTTTCAAAGGTTTTTTCCAACATCTGGACAATGTGATCAGGGGTCTTCGCGGGGGCATAGAGATAAACGGGTATTTCAATGTCCGGAAAGTCCTTTCCGTAGATGCTGTCAAGATCAGGGACAGATCCGGGAAGACCGAACTCCTTTGGCGGATCGAGAGCCAGGAGAGCCCTGAGCTTCCCAGCTTCTATCTGGGGTTTTGCTACACCCATGGCGATGTTGGCTATGGTAATATGGTGCCCGAGAAGACGTGCGACCGATTCGGCGTCACCCTGGCTGGGAAGTTGGATCATCTTCAGACCGAGCTGTCGGTTCAGGTTTTCCGTTCTGTAGAAGGCCATAATCCCCAAACCCGGATGACCGTACTTTACGCCGGGGTTTTTCTTTGCATAGTCCACGAACTCCTGCCATGTTTTCCACGGTGCGTCAGCGGCAACACACAGCACATTCCCGTTCCGGGTAACCCCTGCAATTACTCTCAGATCCTCAAGTTTAAAGGTTGCTGTCCCTTCAAGAATCGGGGGAATGATATCTCCGGAATTCAGGGTTGTATAGCCATCCGGTCTGGCACTGACGACATACTGCATGCCGATGACCCCACCTCCCCCTGGTTTTGAAAGGTTTACTATAGGAACGCCCAGTATTTTGTCCATATACTTCGCCCAGGTACGAACTGTCATTTCGGAAATTCCTCCGGGTGGAAATGTAGTGACGATCTCTATGGGCCGGGTAGGGTACTTCTCCTGAGCCCGAACCTCACCTAGAAAGCTCAGCAAAATTGCAGCGCATACGAACAACGTGATAAAACAGTTACGGTTTTTCATGGTGCTCTCCTTATTTGTGATTCAATATTTCTTCCAGCAAAGACTTGTGTTCCAGTGTTGTTTTTTTCGATGTGTTTGTCTTGTATCGCCTCCTTTCCCAGATCTGCCGGTCATATAAACAACTACTCATCTTCTTCCCCTGCCCCCGCAACAATACGTGTCTTGGCTTTCCGATAGGTCGAAAACCCCGTAGTACAAAGAAGGATCCCCGCTATCACCAAAACGACGGCCGAGATAGGCCTTTGGAAGAAGATGGCGATATTTCCATCTGACATGGTAAGAGAATTACGGAAATTTGACTCGATCATCGGACCGAGCACGAGGGCCATAATAAGGGGGGCCAGTTCGTAGCCGAGTTTCCTGAGCACATATCCTACGATACCGAAGGTGACCATAATGATTACATCTGCGGAGTTGTTATTGGTCGCATAAGAACCGATGAGACAGCAGAGCAGAATTATGGGCAGGAGAACTCTGGCCGGGACTTTGAGCACTTTCACCCACATGCCGATGAGTGGAAGGTTGAGAAGCACCAGCATGATGTTTCCCACATACATACTGGCGATTACTCCCCAGAATATATCGGGATGCTGGGTAATTAACAGTGGTCCGGCACTGACACCATGGATCATCAATGAACCAAGAAGGATTCCCATGATGGGATTTGGCGGGATACCAAGAGCAAGCATGGGCACGAAGGCACCGCCTGCTGATGCATTATTGGCGGTTTCAGGGCCGGCTACACCCGCAATGGCACCTTTCCCGAACTCTTCGGGATGCTTGGAGAATTTCTTCTCCATTGTGTAGGAGAGGAAAGTGGACATAACGGCACCGGCACCCGGCAGTATACCGCAGATAAACCCGACAACGGAACCTCTCGCGATGGGCCCCGCCGATTCTTTCCAGTCCTGGAGGTTTGGAAGGATATTCTTGATCTTGGTTTGCAGGATGCTCCTTGGAACCAGACTTTCGAGGCCTACCAGAACCTCTGCGATACCGAAGAGACCCATAGCCACCGGTACGAGTCCAACGCCGTCGAGCAGTGAGGTGAGTCCGAAATGGTAACGGGGCGTGCCGGAAATGGGATCCATACCTACGGTGCCAAGGATTAGGCCCAGTACGACCATCAGGATCGCGTTAAGGATAGAGCCTCTTGCCAGATATGTCAGAATAGTCATGCCGAGGAACATGAGAGCGAAGAATTCCGGGGGGCCGAATTTCAAAGCCGCATCGGCAAGGGGAAAAACGAGGAACATGAGAGCGATGATGCTGAAAGTACCTCCGATAAAAGATCCCAGAGCTGATATGCCCAGAGCCGGTCCTGCCCTGCCCCTTCGAGCCATCTGGTAGCCGTCGAGACAGGTAATGACGGAGGCTGCTTCGCCCGGTATGTTCACGAGGATTGACGTTGTGGATCCGCCATACATTGCTCCGTAATAGATTCCGGCGAGCATGATAATCGAGGCCGCCGGGGGAAGACCGAAAGTGGACGGAAGCAGGATAGACATGGCGCCGATCGGCCCGATGCCGGGGAGAACGCCGATTAATGTTCCAATAAACACTCCGATAAAACAGTACAGAAGAATCGACGGGTGAAGAATGCCCTGAAAGCCTGTGATGAGTCCAGAAAGCATATCCATTTCCATATCCTCTTAGTATAATCCCACGGCCCTAAGAACGCCCGGGGGGAATCTGACACCGAGATAGGTGAACAACAGGTAAGTAATAAAGACGACGACACCGGAATAAACGATGGCGATAATCCACCGTTTAAAGCCGGCGCTTCGGAAGAGAAGTGCCATGGTGAAGAAAGTGGTGAGGATAAATCCCAGAGGTTCCAGCAGGATGGCGTATGCGAACAGCGCAATGACCACGAGGATTACCTTTCCGTAGACAGCTTCATGTTGTTCGGAGTCCTCTTTGGCCGGCTCCTCCGGTTGTCCTTTCCGTCTCAGTATGCGTATCATGGCAGGAATGGCGAGGAGAGCGAAAAGAAGACCAAGCGAGAAAGGAAAAAGACCGGCACCGGGTGCGTTGAGTGTTCCGACCCCGAGTTTTGTATACGCCCAGATAGCAACAAACAATCCCAGAGCAACCCAGAAGACCGCGGCGACAATATACCGTTTTCTCATGCAGTGACATCCTCCTCAGGATAAGTCAGATAAACCCGTCAAAATCCTATTCCTTATTAAATCTTGTCAGCAAAGAATTAGCAATGGTATTTTTCTGTATTTCACGCGTTCCCGCATAAATTTCCGTTAACCTTGCATCACGATAGAAACGTTCAACCTCATATTCAAGCATGTACCCGTACCCTCCATGGAGCTGCAGTGCCTCATCGGCGACCTCCACGGCGGCACGGGCAGCGTACGTTTTTGCGATTGAAATGCTCTGCGGGTCGATGTTATCCTGATCGAAATTCCACGCGGCTTTGTACACCGCAAGCCTTGCTGTCTCAATCTTGATCAACATATCTGCCAGCTTATGCCGTGTGATCTGAAATTCTTCGAGTCTCATTCCAAACTGTTTTCGTTCCTTTACGTGGGCTAACGCGCGGTCAAACGCTCCCTGGGCTATCCCGAGTGCCTGAGCAGCAACTTCGATCCGCAGTTCGTCAAAGATGTTCATGGCCTGCATGAAACCGTTGCCTTCTGTGCCGACCAGGTTTGACGTGGCTACCCGCACATCGTTGAACGACAGTTCACCGGTAGGCACCATCTTGTTTCCCATCTTGTCACCAACGTCGGACGTTGCAAAGCCGGCCGTGTCACGTTCAACAATTATGAGGGACTCGCCGTTCCTGCCTGCTGCAGGATCGGTCTGACAGAGGACCACGGCAAAGTTGCAGATGGGACCGTTCGTAATAAACGTTTTCGATCCGTTGATAACGAAGTCGTTCCCGTCTTTTACTGCTGTAGTGCTGACGCCGATGATGTCGCTTCCATGGTCCGGTTCGGTGAAGGCGCCGCTCGAGATTGCCTCACCGCGTGCAACTGCTCCAAGGTATTTCTCTTTTTGTTCTCTATTCCCGTACCGCAGGATCATCTCTGAACATGAATCGGCGCAGCTCAGTGCAATACCGAGCCCGGAGTCCTGTCGACAGAATGCTTCAACAACAAGCGCATTTTCGAAAACGCCATACTCCTGACCCCCGAACTCCTCCGGATAGTGCAGACCGACAAATCCGAGTTCGCATGCCTTTTTCCAGATGTCGTACGGAAATGTATGGGACCTTTCGTGCTCGAGTGCGATGTCTTTGTCGAATTCTCCTTTCGCGAACTCTTCTGCCGCCTTTTGTATTGCTTCCTGTTCGTATGCGAGTTTAAAATCCATAGATGATCGCCTCCAGGTAGTGTACTCCGCGTGCCGGTATGCTTCAGCGAGCGACCAGCAGCCGTGTTAATCTTCCTACGTCATCGAGTTCCTCTATCTTCTCTATCAAAGCGAGCGCCTTTTTTGCCTGCTCATTCGAAATTCTACCTGAGAATTCGACATTGCTGAAGAATTTTGCTCTGATTTCTTCCGAGGAGAGGGGGGTGAGTATGCCGTTTCCTTTGGGCATATCAACGCGTTTCTCGTATTCACGACCGTTCTTCATCTTCAATTTCACTCGGGCACCGAGCGGTTTGTCCAACTGAATCGCGGGCGTGAGGCGTATCTTATTTACTGTGGCGTTGATCTGCGGATGGCGAATATATTCTTCCGTGAAATACTCAAGTCGGACATCCTTTCTGAGCAGGGCACTCGCGACGTTATACTGGAGATTAAAAGACGCATCGATTTGAGGAACATCCCTGATTTTAAATGGCTGCCCCACTGCAAAGTCTAGAGCAGTGGGCGTAATGTCTACAACGATCTCATCAATATCGTCCGGATTGATCTGGTAAACACCGGTGAGTTCCAAGACACAGTCGATGGCTGCGTGGTTTGAACGGCAGCATGGATACGGTTTACATGTGTAATCGGCATAGAAATTCTTCCCGAGATCTCTCGTAAGCATATCCGGCTGAAAGTGCTTGCAATAAAGTGAGAAATAACCGTATTTGCTCAACAATGGATCTTTGACGCCCGTAAAGCCTTTTGATGCGAGGGCAACAGAGAATATCGCCGCCCGCGCTGCTAATCCCTGTGGCAGCTTGAATGAATGAACGCCGTCAAATATGTTTTGAAAAGTGCCGGCAAGCTGATTCAGCGCGATACCGAAAGCATTCAGCATCTGCTGATCATCGAGATTCCAGAGACGTCCTGCAATCGTCGTTGCACCGAATACGTTGACCGTGCCGGTGCAGTCGAAGCCAGAATCTATGTCCAACTGAGATGCCGCCGTTATACGGGACGCTATATCATCGCCCAGTATTAGCGCTGTAATCAGATCTTTTCCAGAGGCGCGCTTCTGTTCAGCGACTGTTATGGCCGCAGGCCCGGTTGTACCGCTGAGGTGTGCAGGTGTGCTTCTGCCTTCTACATAGGCCCCCGTTGGTTCAAAGTCGTACGATCTGCACATTACGCAATTTACAAGGGCTGCATCGTGGGCGGGTAGCTTACCGCCATGGACGAAAACGGTCGCCTCTTTCTTGCCTCCCCAATCACGGATGAGGTCGAGAACCATGGAGCAGCCGGGCGCATCTGCTCCTGCTATTATGCACCCGATGACATCAATGAGACGGTCACGTGCGCGCTGCAGAGTCACGTGATCGAAGGCTTCAAAGGGCGTATCCAGGATGTGTTTTGTTAATTCCGCCATGATACTCATAGAGGCTCTCCCGGTTTTATGACAAACAATGTGCGCAGCGAATACAGGCCGAAACAGCGGTTAAACTAACGGAAATCTGTCGTAATAATGTATGCGTCTGTTTTCTGCTGATTGCGAGGCCCTGGCTGACTATACCGTCTCCTGCACGAACTCTATTTCTATTTTAGAACGGTCAGTATCGCTGAACGTTCATGCTTCAAAACTAAGTGTTCAAGGGGCAATGCAAAAAGGCTCCCGCTTTCAGGGTGTCGATGCATATGTTGCACGATATGCATTCCGGCGTGTGATTGGGGTTTTTCTGCAGTGCATTCACCAGGCCCGGCTCACGAATAAAAGGACGACACAGAGAAATAAAATCCGCCTCGCCCTTCTCCACCATCTCTGACATGAATCCGGGAGTCCTTATGCCTCCTACAGCCATGATCGGAACTGTGACGTTCTTTTTTATCTGGGCTGCCCATGAACGGAAGTATGCCTCACGGTCGGGGCTCATATCTGTCCGGAATTCGGTTTCTTCGTACGGCCTTCCCCGTAAGCCCTGACTTATCTCGAGCGAATCATAACCGGTCTCGGCCAGAATCCGGGCAGCCTGCAGGCCTTCGGAGAAGGTGAGGCCGCCTGAAAACCCGTCTTCCACACCCAGTTTTATGAGCACGGGATAGTCGGCTCCCACGGCCCGTCTGATTGTATTATGTACTTCAATGTGGAAACGAAGTCTATTTTCCAAACTGCCGCCCCACTTGTCGGTGCGGCGATTTGTGTAAGGGGAGAGAAATTGCATTACGAGAAACGCGTGGGCACCATGGATCTGGACGGCGTCAAAACCGGCTTCTTTTGCGCGCCCCGCAGCACTTCCGAATGCTTCGATGAGATCCCATATCTCGTCCTCTTTCATTTCGCGATAGTACCTAGTTTCGCAGTACGGGTCGTCGGGTAATACTGAGACGCCGATTGCCCGTTCTGCCGGTGGCTGGAGGAACTTTCCTTTTTCACGACCCATGTGTGCAAGCTGTATTGCTATCTTTGCCCCTCGTTGATGCACCAGTTTTGTCAGTTCTTTATAGCGCGGGATAAAGCGGTCTTCTGATATGTGGTTCTGAGAAGGCCGTACGTAATCGGATTGATGTACGGCGGTCATCCCCGTGATGATCAGACCGACGCCTCCCTCGGCAAGATCGCTGAACATTTTGAGTTGATTCTGAGAGACGTGACAATCGTCTCCACCGTTGTCGACGGTAGCTGATCTCACAAAGCGATTTCGCAAAGTAAGTTGTCGTATTTGCACGGGTTCGAAGAGCATTCTCACGATTACTCCAGGGTCTTTAATTTGTTAATAAAAGCAGGCAGTGCAAGCTTCCAGTCTCCAACGACTCCGTACTGGGCGTGTTTGAAAATTGCGGCGGCTGCGTCTTTATTGATTGCTATAATATTCTTTGATCGTGAGCAGCCGGACATATGCTGACTTGCCCCGGAGATACCAACCGCAATGTAAACACGGGGGGCGACGATTTTTCCCGTTATTCCGACCTGAACGGTTGTCGGCATCCAACCGTTATCGCATGCCACCCTTGAGGCACCCACAGCACCCTTGAAGAATTTTGCAGCTTCTTCAAGCACTCCAAAACTCTCCGCATCTCCAATGCCGCGCCCGCCCGAGACAACAATTTCCGCATCTTCGAGTTTCACACCCTCAACCTTCTCAACCACCTTTTCAATCACTGTTACGGGCGACGAGGGGACATCGAAATTAACCGAAAGAGCAATACATTCGCCGGTACGAAGTGTGTTTGTCTCCGCAGGCTCCAGAGATTTGGGACGAACTGTGGCCATTTGAGGAAGATACTCCATGGAGTACTCCGCCATGGCGAGTCCGCCGTATACGGGTTTCGTAAAAACGAATCGTCCATCTTCCGGATTAACCGTGATCTGAACGCAGTCAGTGACTATGGCGCTGTTGAGCTTAAAGGCCAGGCGGGGGCCAAGGTCTGCGCCCACGTCACCATGAGCGAACAGGAGGAGTCTTGGGTTCTCGATTTTTACAACCTCGACCACCGCTGCCATATATCTTTCCGTATGATAGAACTTCAGTTCCGGGCTATCGATCACGTGAACGGTGTCTGCCCCCAGCATTATGGCTTCCGCAGCACTGCCCGTGACAGCATTGCCCGCAAATACAATATGAAGCTTCTCACTTGTCTGGTCAGCGATCTTTCGCGCCCCTCCGAGGAGCTCTTTTGTCACCGCCGAAATCTTATCGTCTACGATTTCTCCGAACAACAGAATATTTTTATATTCACTCATAGTTGACTCCAGCTTTTGGCTTTCATACTATCTTTTCTCTTCTTAACGTGAGGGCCAGGTTCTCAGCCATTTCTTCGGGCGTATCACCCTGCATGATAGTGCAGGTGCCTTCCTGCACCGGCTCGTACAACTTCAGAATTTTTAGACGGCGCCCGGCGCTCCCAATCTCTGATGCCTCCAGACCGATGTCAGACGGTTTCCATATGACCGGCTGGATTTTATTCGCCACCCGAATATTCTGGATGGCGGGATAGCGCGCCTGACCTATTTCGTTGCTCACAGTAATGACGGCAGGTAATCTTGCATCAATAGTTTCGTATCCGTTCGAAGTGACCCGCTCTATATGCGCCAGTCCGTCATTGATTTCGATTTTGCGGGCAAATGAGATAGACGGTAGTCCCAAAGCTTCGGCAATTCCCAGGCCCACCTGTCCCGCGTTCCAGTCGGCAGCCTGTCTTCCAAAGAGAATGAGATCGAACTGTCCGATCTTCCGGATAGCCGCTGCAAGCGCGTTCGCGGTTGACCAACTATCTCCATCGGCAAAAGCAGGATCTTCAAGCAGAATCAGTTCATCGGCACCCATGAATAGGGGTTTCTTGACGACAACTCTATCAAGAGCATTTCCCAGAGCAATGGCTGTCACCTTTGCTCCGCTCTTGTCTTTAATGCGCAAAGCGGCCTCAACGGCCTGTTCGTCAAAGGGATTGACTACACGAAGCACCTTGGGCGAACAGGCCATGATCTTTTTCTGAAGATCGAGCCTGAAAGAATCAGATGGGGCCTCCGGATCTGCAATCTGTTTAATGCATACAATTATATTCATTCCAGGTCTCCTGAAAACTACATTGATCTATTCCATCACGTTTCTGCCAGTGCATCGGCTTTAGTTGCCGACGGCGAGGTTCTTCCGATAATGTTTGCTGCTTTTACAAGGCTGAGAAGACCCGTGGAACCGCCGTGCATGATGCTCAAGTGTACACGAACCCAGTGCTCGAACGTAAGCTCTTTCTGTGGTGCCATCCCGCCGTAGATTTCGAGTCCTGCCTCAACGACCCGCATCAATGCTTTCTTAATAAACCAGTTGATGTAATACCATCCGAGTACGTCCCGCATCTGCCCTTCACCCTGGTTGTGCCATTCCCATGCATCTTGATACAACTGCAGTCGCGCCAGACGGAGGAGACAATCGGTCTCAGCTACAAGCATGCCGACGTTATTGTGCTGGATGATAGGTTTCCCGCCCTGTATCCTCGCCATGGCGTATTCCTTCATGTCTTCCCACGCGCGTTCCGCCCAACCGAGTACCGCAAACATATGGAGAGATTTGCCTGCAAGACGTGATTTCATAACATCAAAGGCACCGTTTACGGGGCTAACCCTGTATCTGTCAGAGAGCCTGTAGTTTTCAAAATGCATCTGGACATTTGACACGAGCTCATTTCCCATCATATCGTTTACACGTGCAATTGACCAACCGGGCTTTCGTGTATCGATAACGAACTGCGTCACGCTTTTCGTGATCGGGCCTTTCGGATCGGTCCGCACCATGACGGTAACATAGTTCGACACACCGCCTGCCGTGCAGAACATCTTGTCGCCATTGAAGATCCAGTCGTCACCTTCCCGGCGGGCCATATATTGTCCGGCACCTCCGGGTTCATCGTACGGTACAAACATGTCGCTACCGCTGTTCGGTTCGGAAATGGAGGCACCCATCATGGTCTTTCTATCATTCATAAAATCACCCAGAACCTCTTTTGCCAGGTCCTTGGGTGTATAAGCAAATGCGGACATCTGTTTCCATGATATCGTCATGAGTCTGCCGAACTGTCCACCCATGTAGCCCGCCATCTCTGCCATTGCTCCCTGTGCGAGATGGTCTTCTTCATAACCGCCGCCGCCGAATTCGGTCGGTGCCGCGATCTGCCGCAGGCCTGCATCATGTGCCTTGCTGACCACGTCCCACGGCATGCGTGCACGCAGGTCGGCGCTTGTGGCATTCGCAGGTATTTTCTGGTCCGCTATTTCATTGAGCGCCTTGAGATCAACTTCTCTTTCGCAGAACTCCTTCATCAGCATCGCGAGGCTTTTTTGTTCGTCATTGAGATATGGCAGATTAAAATCTATCATTTCAAACTTCCTCCTTGGTAAAGTTTTGTTGACTATTGCACGTGTTTGAGCAAGTTGCGTGCCGTATTCTGCCGAGAGAGCTAAAAAGTCTTACAAGCAATGAAAAAGATTTGTGAAACGTTGTTTGCATCTGATGAGGGAAGACGAACCCGCCTGCAATATGAATCACGATATTTCGTTATGGATCACGAAATATAATGTTATTCACTTTCTTTGTACGGGTGTTTGTAGTACTGTATTCCCTGGTTGGTGGGTTGGATATGACCGGCAGAGAGCATAACAGAGAACCTGATGAGAGGAGGGTCCTTCTTTGCCTCGCAGCTATGTTCGGAGGGGAGTTTTCTCTGGACTGGCTTGAAGAGTTGACCGGAATGAAGGCATCACGGATTCTGTCGCTTCTCGAAAATGAGGTTCGAACCGGGTTGCTTGTCAGGATCAAACCTGCCGTATATCGCTTTAAGAACAGCACCTCGAAAGATAAATGGCTTTCACAACTCAGACCTTCCGAACGTCAGAGATACCGCAGGAACATTGCCGATATACTCATCCGTGAACTGCCTGACGACGATTCAAAGGCGCTCGAGTTGGCTGATCACCTGCTGTATGTTGCTGATTGTCTTAAGGAATACCAATGGCTTGAGAGAGCGGGAGAGATTTATGCTGCATCTTTCATTGCTGGTAAAGCAATTGCCTGTTTTTCGAAGGTGTTGACGCAACTGTCGAATGAAAACGGCGAGAACGAAGACTGGTTGTTCATAAAATCAGCTATAGAACACTCGAACATATTTGCGGCAAGGAGCGACATGGACATGAGTCTGCGCTTTCTCAGGGAGGGCAGAGAGAGGGCAAAGAGACTTCAGAGGAGACCTTACGAACTGATTCTTGAAATGCACATTGCGAAATATGAACGCCTCAGTTCGGAGTTTAACGACGGCCTCAGAAGATTTGAACATGCCGTGTCTGAGGCCCGCAATATATCGGATCCCGAACTGGCGACAGCAACAGCTTTGTTCAGCACGTATTTTCTGTTCTGGCAGGGAAGGTTTCACGAAGTCATAGAGATATACGAGCAGTCAGTCCCCGACGTGGAGAAACATCCTGTCGGCCACTTTCCTATTATTGCAGGCCTTATGGTTGGCCACTGCTATACGATGATAGGTCAATTCACGCAGGGACTCGGTATGCTCGATGCAATACGCGAATACTGTGTAAATAAAGGAGACAAGTATCTGTCCGCCCACTCCGCATGGGTCATCGCAATGGCGATGTTGTCGGTTAACCGCTTCGATGATTGCCTCCATTACTTGACACTCTCGCTCAGGGAAGCTGAAGATAGTTCAAACGAGTGGGTTGAAGTAGTTTCCACTCTTATATTGTCGCTTGTTCATCTGCAGTTTGGAAATAAGAAGGAATCGGTTCTTTACCTGCGGAGGTTTCACAAAAAAGGCGAGATGCACAAAATGAATATGTTGATCTACCCGTACCTTGCAGAGATATGCTGGGCGATGGAAACAGGCGAACTTCCCCGGGTTCCAGCCTTTTCGCTTGAAAATGAAGTTAACCGAATGCTGAACCTCAAAAGCAATTTCATGAGGGGAATCGCGTATAGGTATCAGGCGCTGCTTGGAAAAAAAAGGGGTATGTCCGGCGATAAAGTAGTAAGGCTGATGAATCTGTCAGTCGATTGGCTCGAAAGATCAGGTTTCAAGTTGGAAGCCGCCAAGACACAGTTGGAGCTTGCCCGTCATTACATATCAGCGGGAAAAGAAAAAAAGGCAGAATTGATTTTGAAAGAGGCGAGTTCGGTGTTTTCCCTTATGAATGTCGACATACCCGATGATTTAAGGGCCTTTGTCGGCAATCCGGACCTGGAGGGAAGCACACTTGACGAGATGTTAAAAATTGTAAGCAACATGACAGCAAATGAAGACAACGGCAAGATAATCCAGCAAATTGTGGCAACGGCCAATCGTTTGATAGGGGCCGAGAGAGGTGCTCTGCTTCTTGTTGACAACGAGGCACCGTATGAAAATCTCTCGCTAAGGGCATCAAAGAATCTCACGATAGAACAGATTTACGACATGAGCTTTGCCGGACCGCGTGCTCTCATAGAAGATGTCATACAATCGGGTGATGCCAGGATGTTCGACGGTCGCAGGGAAGTGGGCGTTTTTGCCGATAGTAAAGATATCACGCGTTCTTGTATCTGCGTCCCCCTGATTCTTGGTGAAGACATTATCGGTGCACTGTATCACGAAAATCGTCTGCTCGTGAATGTCTTCAAGGAATCTGATCTAAAGCTTTTGAAATACTTCGCGGGTCTTGCGGTACTCGGTCTCGAAAACGACCGCCTGCATGGACAGACCGAGAATCCTTATGCTGACGAACAGAAAGATGCTGCGGAGAATAGACCTGCAGAGAAACAGAGCGATAACGGTGTCATCGGTACCAGCGAACCGATGCGCCAGATTCAGTCACAGATCCAACTCGTTGCGCAGACCGACAGCGCTGTCCTGATTCTCGGAGAGACGGGTGTGGGAAAGAATCTCGTTGCCGCTGCCATTCACGCGCAGAGTCAGCGAAAAAACAAGCCTTTTATTACTGTTCAGTGCAGCGCCCTGACAGAAACGCTGATAACCAGCGAACTTTTCGGACATGAAAAAGGTGCTTTCACAGGTGCAACGGACAAGAGAATAGGGAGATTTGAACTGGCGAACGGCGGGACACTCTTTCTTGATGAGATCGGCGACCTTTCTCTTGAAGTCCAGGCGAGATTGCTCCGCGTCCTGCAGAGCAAGGAATTTGAGAGAGTAGGGGGAGGAAAGGACATTCTCATTTCTGACTTTCGCCTGATTGCCGCTACTAATCGTAATCTTGAGAAAGAGGTGAAAGAGAAGAGATTTCGTGAGGACCTGTACTACCGCATCAACGTATTCCCAATCTACATCCCGCCACTCAGGGAAAGAAGGGAGGACATCCCCCTGCTTGTACAGCATTTCTTCGTACAGTTGTGTTTGCGCCACGGAAAGAGCTTTGATAGAGTCTCTCGTGAAGCGGTTGAAAAACTCATGCGGTATAGCTGGCCTGGAAATGTTCGGGAGCTTGAAAACATTATTCAACGCAGCGTGATTTCAAGCGTTGAACCGAGGCTGCAACTATGCGCTTTCAGTCCTGTTAATAGCCCGGGTGAAGGAACCTCCTTCAGGACGCTCGAGGAGAACGAACGGAGGCACATACTTGATGCGCTCGAGAGGTCCGGATGGAAAATATACGGGAGGGGAGCAGCCGCTGAAATGCTCAATATCAACCCTTCAACTCTGGCTTCCCGCATGAAAAAACTTGGCATTTCGAAGAAGGCAGAGCGCGTCAAACTGACGTGACGATGCCCGTTCTTATATGCCGGATCGCTCCGGTTCTTCTTTATTAAAAATAGTTATTGTTGTAAGATGTTCAGGCTTTCAGGCAGGATCAGGCAGAGAATGAACGAACAGCCGTCTGAAATAGATTTCAACATTGTGCAGTCTATCCTCGATTTTCTCCCTATGGGTGTTTACGTACTCAACCGGCAGCGGAGGATTCAATGGGTGAACCGGCAAATAATCAATCGCCTTGCGACCGGAAAGGTGTCTCAGTACCATGCGAAACAGTGTTTCCGGCAGATCTTCAAGAAAAGGAAACCATGTGATAAGTGTCCCGCACTCGAAACATTCGCGACCGGACGCACGGCCCATGTGGAAGTCAGGAGCGAATACAAAGGCGATATGAGACACTATCTCGTGACAACGTCTCCTCTGAAACAAAATTCGCTGGATGAATCGGCATTCATTATAGAGACTGTTCAGGACATAACCTATCAGAAAAGGGCCGACGAGGAACTCCGGCGTGTAAATGATTTCAACTCGGCCATTATCGGCAACGCGCCGGTTGCGATATTTACGATCGACAAAAAGGGTGAGTTTACGAGTGTCAATCCGGCGCTGGCGATTCTTTCCGGGCTCGGTCCGAAAGCGGAAGGTAAACTGCTTGGATTCAACTGGATTGAAAATCCATATACCATTAGATGCGGACTGGCAGAACACATCAAAAAAGGATTGGATGGACAGCCGTTTGAACTGGTTGATTTCCCGTTTATAAATTATCGGGGAGACCAGGGGCAATATGTGGACCTTAGAGGTGTGCCGATTAAAGGGAAAGACGGAAGTGTTGAAGGGCTGCTCTGTATCATTGAAGATAATACAGAAAAAGTAACGGCGCAGATGCAGTCGATCCAGGACGCAAAGATGTCCGTTATTGGAAGGCTTCTGACGGGGGTTGCTCATGAATTGAATAATCCCCTTGCAACGATTGCTGCCAATTCAGAGCTTGCCTGTGAACTGTTAAAAGACGGTTATGTAGGGCCAAGCGAAATGGGGGAAATTCAGAAGTATCTGGATGTTGTGCAGGAGCAGGCATTCCGTTGCAAGAACATCATTAAGGATATGATTGATCTCACAAAAAAGAAGGGCTTTGAAGTTCAGGATGTTGATATACGTGACTGCATCAGAGAAGTGGTCTCAAGCATCAATTTCGGCAAGACCAGAATCAGCCTTATTGAGGATTTTGCCGCAGATCTGCCTCCGGTAAAAGTTGACATAAACGCGATGAAACAGTGTCTGATGAACGTTCTTCACAACGGAGTGGACGCCCTTGAAGGTAGAGAGGGTGGGGTTATAAGGATCAGGGTCAGACTTGTGGACGATAAAGTGAGGATTGAAATAGAAGATAATGGCGCAGGTATGCACGAGAGCATGCTCGATAAGATATTCGAACCGTTTTTTTCAACGAAAGCCACGGGTAAAGGAGTCGGTCTCGGTTTAACACTTTGTTACGAATTCTTAAGCAGGATGGGCGGTAGTATAGAAGTAGAGAGCGCGCTTGGCAGAGGGAGCCTTTTCGGTATGACACTGCCGGCGCAATCCAGATAAACCAAGAGGTATACAGGAGTGGCACGGGTTCTCATTGTCGATGACGAACACCAGCTTGTCGAGGCTTTCAGGAAGAAACTTTCGAAGGAAGGTTTTGAGGTGTTTACTGCCTACAATGGAAGAGACGCTCTTGATATAATGAAAGAAAATGTACTCGATATCGGTCTTTTCGACATAAAGCTCCCGGATATCGATGGCATAGAACTGCTCGGTAGACTGAGAGAGATGCAACCGACTTCCGAAGTCATCATGCTCACCGGGTTTGCTTCTGTGGATACAGCGATCCGCTCAATGAAGCTCGGTGCATACGATTACCTGACGAAACCTTGTAAATTATCGGAGTTGCATAGTGTTATTGCAAAGGCATACGAAAAAAAGCAGTTGAAAGAAAAGACGATAGTGCTGGAGGAACAACTCCAGCGCGTTGAGGGTCACGATGAATTCGTTGGCCAGAGTCCCGGCGCGAGGGAGGTCAAACATTTTGTTTCAATGGTTAGTGCGTCGGATGCTCCCGTGCTCATCCTTGGAGAAACCGGGACTGGGAAGGAACTCGTAGCCAGGGCGATTCACAGTCAATCAAAGCGTTACAGCAATCCTTTTGTGGCAATCAACGCTAGTTGTCTCCAGGAGAATATTCTTGAGAGTGAACTGTTCGGGTACAGGAAGGGCGCATTTACAGGCGCGCAAAGCGACAAGGTGGGGCTGCTCGAGATCGCAAACAAAGGCACATTTTTTGTTGATGAGGTGGGCGATATGGGCCAGGCCATACAGGCAAAGCTTCTGAGGGTGCTTGAAACATCAGTATTCAGAAAATTGGGAGACACAAAAGAGATAAGGGTAGACGTCCGCTTTATTTTCGCCACCAACAAAAGCATAGAGGAAGAGGTGGAGACAAACAGGTTTCGAAAGGACCTGTTTTACCGGCTCAGTACGTTTATTATCAATGTACCTCCTTTACGTGAAAGGAAGACGGATATACCTGTAGTAGCTGATTACTTCATGGACAAGTTCTCCCGGACAAAGGAAAAGAAAAATATATCGAAATCAGCACTTGAAGTCTTGGTTAATTACAATTGGCCCGGAAACGTGAGGGAACTTGCTAACGTGCTCGAACGTGCTATCCTCATATCCGGAACAAGAAGGGAGATCGTCAATGACGATTTCCCGAGAAACATTGTGCAGACGCAGCCGTTGGCCCATTCAGGAACAAAACGTCACCCCGGGCAGGACTCTTTGAAACTTGAATCCATGGAAAAGGAACACATAGAGCGTGTGCTCAAATTCGCAGGGGGAAACAAAAGCAAAGCGGCCCGTTTGTTAGGTATAAGCCGTAAGAAACTCTACCAGAAAATTGGTGAAGAGGCAGAATAGAAGCAACACCTCATAAAAGTCAAAATAAATCCTGATTGTTCAGTGAAACACGTTTCCAAACGGTACAGACCTGTAGCAAATCGACACATAGATAAAAAGACAATTTTTTTGTAGCACTATGCAATTATTAGTTTTATAATCTGGCATTAGTTTTGCTTTAGTCAACACAAAACTTATTAAAAGGGGGCAGTCTATGAAGAGAATTTGTGGTATCGGGTTTTTCTTGGTTGCGTTCTGCATCACTACGTTATTAGTATCGGCGCCGGGGTTTACGGCAGAGGAAAAGATCACCCTCAGGTTTGCCAACTTTTTCCCTCCTACCCATAAACATGCGATACTGATGGACGAGTGGTGCAAAGAAGTAACGAAGAGGACAAATGGCCGCATTGAGGCGAAGCATTACCCGGGAGGAACTCTTTCGCCGGCAAACCAGATATATGACGCAGTAGCAAAAGGTGTTGTAGACGTGGGCGAAACAGTGCTTGGTTACACCATGGGAAAATTCCCGCTTACCGAAGTCCTTGACCTTCCTGTAGGACACTACAGTGCCGCAGTATCAGGCAAAATGGTGAATGCTTATTACGAAAAATTCAAACCGAAAGAATTCGATGACGTAAAGGTCATGTTTTTTCACGCGCAGACCCCGGGCATAATTCATTCCCGTAAGCCGATTTATAAGCTTGAAGATCTGAAGGGTCAGAAGCTGCGCACCTTCGGTACGAATGCAGATGTCGCGAAACTTCTCGGAGCCACACCTGTCGCTATGACAATGGGTGAGGCGTATGATGCTATCGCTAAGGGCGTTGCCGACGGTTTCCTCTCACCGTACGAAGCTCTCGAAGGATGGAAAACCGGCGAAGTAATCAAGTATAGTGTTGAAAACTACGGATCAGCGTACTGCGCCATTTTCATCATCGCAATGAACAAGAATAAATGGGCATCCATCGCACCGGCTGATCAGAAGATCATCGAAGACCTCAATAAAGAGTTTCTCGAGAAACAGATCAAGGTCTGGGAAGAGATTGATATTTCCGGGAAGCAGTACTCTCTGAACAG
>CAYYLU010000010.1:0-17993 GCA_964472475.1 uncultured Syntrophus sp.
GGGTCCATCATAATGGGTGGTCGGCTTGGATCATAATGGGTGGTCGGCTTGGATCGGAATGGGTGGTCGGCTTGGATCGGAATACGCAGGTTACCAGCTCGAGGCCCCGCAAAAGCGCAAATTGTTTTCCAAATTCTTACCTTAATATTCAGAGGGCAAAAAATATATTTTCATTACTTGTTACAATTGATAATGCCCCCGGCATGACTCGAACATGCGGCACATGGATTAGGAATCCATTGCTCTATCCACCTGAGCTACGGGGGCAAGTGTTTGATTATAATTGTTTCTCCCTCTGATTTCAACAAAAAGCCGCAATTACATATAAGAGAAGAGCACAATGGTCGGATATCATCTCTCATCATTGACATTACTCAATTTTTGTTATAAATTTGATTCGTAAAGAGAACTTTATGCCTTCCAAAATCGCTATTTTGGATTCTTTTCTACATACCCTGCATTGTTAATAGTATAGCAACGGCTTTGTGTACCTCTGCACAAAACGAAGTCCTTGCGTGAACTTTTCAGAAAGACTTAATAAGGAGGAGCAAGAGAATGAGTAAGGTCGAAGTTTTCGAAAACAAACCCCAGGTTCTAGGTATCAACAGTCTCGGCAGAATAGGTAAACTGACGTTATGGCATCACATCGGAAGGAAATACTTCAATGAAATCGTCGTAAACGTCGGGAGAGAAGTTGGTCAGGGCCTCTCAACAATTGCCCAGTTGATAGAAAAAGACTCTACGTATGGTACGATGCACAAATTTCTTTACGGCATCAAGTCCCGGCGCCTTATTGAAATCGTGGACGAAAAAACCGGAAAACTGCGCATAGACGGTATACCGGTGACTGTATTGCGCGAAGCCAGGAACCCAATTGACATCGGCTGGAGAAATTACGGTGTCGATGTGGTTGTTGAATGTACGGGAAAATTCAAGGATCCTACAGTACCCGTTGATGATAAAGCAGGCTCAATAAAAGGACATCTGGCGAGCGGAGCTAAGCTTGTAATCAACTCGTCCGCTTTTAAAATAAAAAATAAGGCATTATCCATGCCGGCGGAAGCCACAACCCTTATCTATGGTATTAATCATGGATCATTTGATTACAAGAAACATCAGATTATCTCCGCCGCTTCCTGTACCACTACCGGTCTTGCGCACATGGTGAAGCCGCTACTCGATAATGAGGAGACAAGTAAGATTCTAACCGCATCGATGTCGACGGTACATGCGGTAACAAACTCTCAGAGCGTACTCGATAAACTGCCGAAAGCCGGCGAAAAGGACTTGCGAAAGAACAGAAGCGTTTTGAATAGTATCATTCTGACTTCCACAAATGCTGCTGCTGCCCTTGCGCAGGTCATACCCGAAGTAAAGAACATCGGTTTTATGGCGGACTCGATCAGAATACCGACGACGACGGAGTCACTTATCATCCTGAATGTTACGTTCCAGACGAGAATAAAGAAAGACCGGACGAGCACACCTCTTACAACAAAGATGCTCAACGATATCTATGAGACCAGCTCGAAGAATGATCCTGAAAACTTGATGATCTTCACGATGGAACAAAACGTCTCGAACGACCTGATCGGGACCGACGCGGCAATCGTGATTGAGGGACAGTTCAACCACACACGGACTGCCTTTATCGATGTCGATCTATCTTGTGTACCTGATCTGCCGGATGGTGTTGAAAAGGCCGCGCAGGCAGCATCGCTCAAGGTACCTGTCGTGCACGCGAAAATCTTTGGCTGGTACGATAACGAGTACGGCAGCTACACAAACCGTATGGCTGACCTAACCGTGTACGCACACAAAAGCCTTTTTAAATAAATAAGAGCAGGCAAAAGGTTAAAGGTTAAGAAAAGACTTGAAAGGGTATGATCCAGGTTTTTTCCTTTGCCTTTAACCTTGGGCCTTTAACCTCTGAAGGTCAGATGGTGATTTTGAACGACTCGACCGAGTCTACATCCTGTTTACCGGAATAGACCGCACCACTCCAGCCGTCTATACCGATGAAATCGCCTCCTCTGATAGTCAGGTCTTCAACTACACTGTATCCCTCAGATTCATACACATGAAGCTTGTTAAAGCCAACAACACCCACCTTGTTCAATTGAGGGATGGTCACCGCAGCGTGTGACGTGCCCCCTCCCCTCGCGGTCAGGATCCCGTCGACTTTCAGGATGATACCAACGTCATCCGGAACCGTATCGGGCCGGACAAGAATAAGTGGTGTCTCCGGCTCGATTTGTCTGTAATGCCCTATCTCTTTTTCTGAGTACACTGCTCTGCCGCACAACGCGCCACCACTCACACCAATACCTATCCCGAGGAGCGAACGTTCGAGTTGCGTGCTATCCTTGAATGTTTTCACTTTTACAGCTTCCCGCTGGACCATGTCTCGCGTTTGCAGGATGTACAGGTCCTTAGGTTCCCCACTTTCGAAAGTAAATTCAATCTCCTGGTGATTGAAACCTTTTTCATACACGAGCAATTCTGCCAACCGGACAAGTTCACTGTATATAACGGGGAATTTCATCTCCAGTGAAATGGTCGACTGACGCTTCTCGGAGATCCTCTGTTTTTCTGAAATAGGGAACGTTTCAACAAGTCCGGAAACTATGTCATCGCCCTGAACGCCAAAGATGAAGTCTCCGTATATTGAGACATTTTGAGAAGAACCCTTCGGATCACGGGTGAAAATGACTCCGGAACCGGAATTCTCGTTCAGGTTTCCGAAGACCATCGACTGTACAACAACAGCAGTGCCCCATTCATCGGAAAGATGCATCTGGTGCCGGTATATTCGCGCCTGCTCTGAATACCAGGAGCCGAACACCTGAAGTATGGCATGCTGAAGCTGCTCGGCAGGATCATCGATAAGCTCAATGCCTTTCTTCAGCATCGCTTTCTTGTATGAGATGGCGATCTGTTTCATCAGTTCGGGAGGAAACTGGATCTTCTTGTCAATGGTATATCGCTGTTTGTATTCGCTCATAATCTCATCGAAAAAGTTCCGTTCCAGGCCATGAAACATACCCCATGTCTGCAGAAATCTGCGGTATGAATCCCATGCCGCCCATGCGTAGTCTCTTCTTGCCGCAAGACCTTCAGCTATTGTTTCATTGATGCCAACGTTCAGGAAAGAGTGCATCATCCCGGGAAGTGAAATAGTCGCGCCGCTGCGGACTGATAACAGAAGAGGGTTTCGGGGGTTGCCAAACTTACTCCCCGTGATACGTTCAAGTTCCAACAGCTCTTTGTAGATTCTCCTGCTTAGATCTGCAAATATGTACTTATAACCAACAACTGCTTCGTAGCCCCTGAAGACTTCTGTCGTGATGATGAACCCGGGAGGAACCGGAAAACCGAAAGATGTCAATTCCTTTAGAAAATAGCCCTTATTCCCTATGAGGATCTGATTATCGATCTCTTTGTTTCTCTTGTACAGAGGGGATACTGCTACTTCCGGCGTATATGCCATGACGAGGTTAAGGATTTGTTTGTTGTCTTTGAACTTCTCAAGTTCTGCAGAGAGCGTCCTTATAATTGAATTTATAAAATTGTCAAGCACCTGAAGACCGAAGGCAGACGCAATGATAGAGCGGATGAAATTTTCTGAATACTGATAGAAAGATTCCTTTTCCGCCTGAAGGCCGTCTGCACCCTGTTCACCTGCGGCGTTCCCTTTCATCTGGGAAATGATAATGGGCAGATTTGGCCGATGTACATCAATGTAGTAATCCCGTGTAATATCCTGGATGCTCTTTGCAATGAACTGAAATATGTCTATGTATTGGTCAATCGAGAACTGTCGTATCTGCAGGGCACTTGTTATATACTTCATTTTAGCTACAAGACCCTCGGTAGCAATTCCTTCGAGGTCCAACGCCCTTACATACAGCCACAGGTACTGATGGATCGTCATCAGGGTACTCTTCGTAATGAACTTGAGATTTAAAGACTCGACGAGCTTCTCAAAAAGCATTGTGGCCATGCTCTCGAGACGCAACATGAAACCGATTGCCTCAAACTTTTCTTCATGGTACGTTCCGTACATGGACGGTATACCCGCCGCAATATGCCGCTTGTAATAAATATTCTCAAAATATTCCGTCTTCTGCGGAGAAAGCACCTTCTCTTTCAGTGCGGACATCATGTCCAACAATACGTTGAGGCTCTTGGAATATTCATTTCTTTCAAGATGTCTCTTGAGTGACCGTATTTTGGAAAGTTCAAGCAGGCAGGACGCTTCAAGATCTCTCATGAGATCGATATGCTGATGAAAGTACTTCTTGTGCAGGAGTTGGTAAAAACGTATCATAAGGCGTGCACGTTCCCTTTCTCTCTCCGGCACACCTTTGATCATTTTCAGCTCTCTTACTATTCTGTTAGTATCCCAATCCAGAAGACCCGGAACATCATTCTGGATCTTACGGAATATTATACTGAAGATAGTATGCAGCCCATCGAAATACTCTCCACTGCTCTTGATTTCATCAAAAACTTCGACAGGCAGGTGAACTTTAATGAACGATTTGTCACCGGAATTCCAATACCGGAAGATATCCTCAATAAACGGTACGAGCAGACTATTGCTCTCGACGTGTGACTGCTTTCTCAGAAAGAAGATTAGTTTGTCGCTTCTTCTTGTCAGGTCATCGACGTTTGTTGAGATCTCCCTCAGTTCTCCCTCAGCACCGATTTCGGCGAAATAGATGGGAAATACCCTGAGCAACTGTTTTACCAGGTTGTACGCAGGAACAATGTCGGAGTTAAGGAGCCCTGAAATGTTTTTTTGAAGGAGGTCCGTGTCGCGCACAAATATACCCTTAATCTTCAAATTGATGATCAGAGAGGATAGAAGTTTCTTAGTCCATCTGGGCTTGAATGAAATGATCTCAAGCCATGACCTTATATTCTGCACGTGTGCAGGATTTGCCCGTATCTGCCATTCAGTGGTAGAGCCTTTAATATCGGGGTGCTGAAAACCAAATGCGACGAGTTCCTCAACGAAGACATCGACGAGAGGATGATTGTTTAACTCAAAAACGCCTTTCGCAAGCGTTGTTACACAATCGATAACGGAATGCTGATACCTGCTTTTTAACGCGGTTCTTTTGAGCAGACGAAACACCTTTCTGATAAAATCATCGGCCCTGTCGTGCGTTTCAACGCGAAGCACCCTTCCGAGACAGCGGTTTATTTCTATCAGACAAGAGTTGTGGATATCAGACAGACCCATTACATTAATACTGTTGAATAGGAAGTCAAGTTTTATGAGATAATGGCGACCGGCAAATACCCCGGAACGTTCAAGCTCGTCCGCAACCAGCAAATACCCGTTCATTATTTGAAGGTAATCAGGTAGATCAATGTATCGTTTTAGTATAGTTGCACTGTCACTTTCGTCATCGGATTTTCGGTGCAGTGATCCGAGAATCGAACTAATATGCGCATGGCTCAGAGGAAAAATGAGTTCCTTGTAGGCATACATTGACTCAACGGTTTCGTCGGTGTCGGTAAACCATTCAGCAGGATCGGGTTCATTGAGCCAGAACCGGTACGTTGATTCAAACACGACATAGAGCAGTTCATCAAGCGAATCAAGGTCGATTGCTAAGCCGTTATCAATCAGGAACCTGAGCACTGACTTGATATACGTAGATGATTTCTTGAGCAGCGGCCTGTCCGAACGTGCGATCTCAAGCATCAAACGGATCGCTTTTGAAACGAGGGCTCCATTGCGTTCAAGGTGCACTCCGCTTTTTGTCAGTATTACGTTGAGATATTCATATACATATCGGACTGCGCTATCCTGCGTTTCGTCGGAGGCGGAACGGATCACCTCAAAATATATATCAAGTATAGTTTCAAGAGCTGAGAGACCGTCAGGGTGCGTATTGAAGTCGTAGAAGTCCCCAATCGCAAGACTCTTCACCTGATTGAGCACATACTCCCAGTTCACATAGGGGTGGTTTAGTTCAATCAGTAGATCTTCGGTCCTCTTCAGAACGCCGTAATGACCGGCTGCGACATCCAGAAAAGGATGGTAGCGGACGGGGATCTCGACAATTGCCCTGGTTCTCTCGAGGTTTATCTCAAGTGCCGTTGACCTGAGAGCGTTTTGTTCCTGAATTTCCACCGGTATAGATTAATGCGAAGAGGGAAAGAATGCAAGTGCTGTGAAACGTCAGCTTCGGAACTTTTGCGTGTGCAAAAGACCAAGCTTGCTCGCCTCGTGAGGGTTTGCTTGAGGAAATCTGACAATCCGCCTAATGAAACATTCTGGCTAAACTTACGATCGTAAACGCTGAACGTTATCTAGACGATTGATTCTGACTCACAATCTCTGCATTTCGATATGTAATGAATTTCGAATTACGATTTCCGGTACCCAACGATTTGACAATTCCAATTTGCGATTTACTAATGGCGATTTAAGGTTTCACACGTACGAGTTGTATTATGGTCACTTCAGGAGGTGAAAGAAATCTGATCGGTGGCCCCCATGTTCCAGTTCCTCTGCTGACATACAGATGACTTTTCCCGGAAAGTGCATAATATCCGCTGTAGCGCTGGAATGCCAGCTTGGTCAGGTAACGGAACGGATATATCTGGCCCTTGTGCGTGTGCCCGGAAAGCTGAAGGTCAAAAATAGACGCTGCCTCCGTATCAACAATCGGCCTGTGTTTCAGAAGTATTGTAAAGAGGCTGTTTTCTGTCATCGAAAGGAGCGTCTTTTCAGAAACGTTGCTTCGCCCTCCTGCGGGATCATCAACACCCGCTATGTTCAACGGTCCCGCCGAGGAATACCTGTTTCGCAGTACCTGAAATCCTGCCCGACGATGGAATTCCATTGCGCTGTTTATACCCGCATAGAACTCATGATTACCCGTTATCGCATATTTGCCGTAGTGTGGTTTAACAGGAGCTAAGAGAGATGCGAATCTCTGCAAACCATCAATATCGGCGTCTACAAGGTCGCCCGTTGAGACAAGAATGTCCGGTTTTGCGGCGTCTATGATTTCAATAATCTTCTTTACTTTTGTTTCTCCTACGATCAACCCCAGGTGCACATCGGATACTTGTGCAATAGTAATCGCGTCCGTACCTGCAGGCAGCTTCTCTGTTTGAATTGTGATGCTGTGAGGACGTACCTGTGCCGCCTCTCTATATCCGTACAAGGTAATGAGAACCGAGATGACAAGACCAACATAGAACCAGGTTCGGTAAGATGAAATAGTACAAGCGAAGCCGGTCCCCGATACAATACCGGCAGTGTACATTGCGAGGCGAATAAGGTCGATACACAGCAATACACAAAAGAAAAAGAAAACAAAACCCAGCCACGAATAGCCTGTAAAGGCTGCAACGCGGGCGGCCGAGTCATGGCCTGATTTTTCAAAAAATCGAATCATGATGGGCGATACGATCATTACGATGAAAAATAGCGCAACCATGACCGAACCCCATATCGGAAGGTGTATTGCCTTCATCATCCTCGCGTAAACATACAGATGCAGGCCGCCATATATGGATAGAAACATCAGAAGAAACAAAAACATAAGTGTGCAATCACCTGTATGCTATCTGAAATAAGAGGTGAATATCGACGTATTGGCTATATTGTGTCTTCCACCTGCAGTGTGAAAGATCTGATTCCTGTTTTGGGATATCTCGCCTTCAATTTTTTAATTATGTCAGACAAGACGGGAACTCTCTCATCATCAATTACTACCGCAAGCACATTGTTTCGCCCGGGCCAATATTGCGTGCCCAGCTTCGGCTCGCTTTCCTCACCCTCACCCAGCGTTTCGCGCCATTTTGTATACCCTGTTATGTTGGCCTCTTTGAATGCACTAATGAGGGTTTCATCAATAGCATCATTATAGACTACGATAAACATTTTCATTCATTCCCTCCTTCGCTCGCATGTTTTTTGAACATTCGCGTCTGCAGCCGGTCAAAGAGATCATATGCAACCGGTACTACAATGAGTGTCAAGAGAAGTGAGGTGATAAGACCTCCTATAACCGCGATCGCCATGGGAGCACGGGCCTCCGCTCCCTCTCCTATGCCGATTGCAATCGGCATCATGCCCATGATCATCGCAAGGGTCGTCATGAGGATGGGTCGCAACCGAACAGGGCCTGCCTGAAGAATGGCCTCTTTTTTCGGGACACCGCGGCCGCGCAGGACATTTGTATAATCGATGAGGAGGATTGCGTTCTTCTTCACGAGCCCCATCAGCAGGACAAGCCCTATAAAGCTGTAGATATTGAGGGTCTTCCCGAAAAGCGCAAGGGCACCGAACGCGCCGATAAAGGAAAACAACATGGAGAGCAGGATGATGAAAGGATAAATAAAACTTTCAAACTGTGCAGCGAGGACCATATACGCCATGATGATTCCCAATACGGCAGCAAACAACAGACTCGTAAACGCCTCTCCCATCATGTCGGCCTGGCCTTTGTAGGTGCCATTGTATCCGGCTGTCAATACATTTCCCGCGATCTTGTCGAGGTCTTTTTTCGCTTCCCCCAGCGTCTTGCCTTCAAGGTTTGCAAAGATAGTTACTGCTCTTCTTCGATCTACCCTGTTGATGATGCTCGAACCACCGGCTTCAGTCAGAGAGACAAGATTTGAGAGCTCGACTAAACCGCCATCCCGCGAACGCACGTACAGCCCCCGAATATCATCCGGATTTATACGATCCTCTTTATTCAATCTCAGCCTCAGGTCGTAGGTACGCCCCCTGGACTCATCTTTATATTCTGTAACATCGACCTCGCCGCCAATAAGGATATTGATTGTCTCACCGATTGTCGTAACATCGACTCCAAGCGCCGCTGCCTTATCACGATCTATCACAACCCTTATTTCCGGTTTACCTGTTTCCAAAGTGCTGTCGACATCCACTATGCCCGGCACCTTCGAAAACTGATTCACAACCTCATCCGAATATTTTTGCAATTCGCCGAGATCCTGACCTCGTATACTGTACTGGATTGGAACCTGCCGCCCACCGCCGAGACCGCCCATCGAAGATGCATCCTCGACCGATGCCCTTAATCCGGGTATGGAACGCAGCGCCCGCCGCATATCCATTTTCAACTCAATCTGACTTTTCGACCGCTGCGATTTCGGTACGAAGTTAACTGTCATTGATGCTTTGTTAATCTCGTCAGTCCGGCCACCGCCCTGATTATAGAGAATACTCGTGACCTCAGGAAATTTCTTGATCACCTGTTCCGCCCTTCTGCACATTACATCTATCTGTTCCATCGAATAGTCAATGGGTGTGGTCAGACGGACTGCTACTTTCCCCTGATCCTCCGACGGCACAAGCTCCTTTCCGATCAGCGGCGAAAAAGCAATCGCGAAACCAGCTACAAATATCACAGCGGCCAGCATTATAACGGTACGGGGGTTTCCGAGGGCCCACGTCAGCACCCTTCTGTATTGATATTCCAGTTTTTCATACCACATCTCCAGACGATCCGATACGGTTCGTACCTTTCTGTAATACCCGATTCTCCGGAGTACCCCTCCGGTCTTTGTTTTAGTTGAGTCCGCTCCTGCAGGCTTGTCGTGCTTCAGAAATAGCGATGAAAGCATTGGAGTCAATGTAAAAGAGACGAACCACGATACCATAATTGCGAAAACAACCGTCATCCCAAACTGAAAGAAGAACCTGCCGATCATGCCTTTCATGAAAGCCACGGGAATAAAAATAACTATAATTGCCAGGGTTGTCGCCGATACTGCAAGGCCAATTTCGGATGTCGCAAATGACGCCGCCTCTCGCGCGCCCATGCCCTCCTCCATATGCCTGTGAATATTCTCTATAACGATAATGGCATCATCGATGAGAATCCCTATCGAAAGAGAAAGCGCAAGCATTGACATATTATTGAAGGTGAAATGAAAGGCGTTCATAATTGCAAACGTTGAGATAATTGATGTCGGAATGGCGAGGGCGCTGATGAGAGTCGTCCTCACATTCTTGAGAAAGAGGAAGACGGCAAAGATAGCGAAGATACCACCGTAGATAAGATGGTGCTGCACGTCATTAATGGAGCGCTTGATGTAATCCGATTGGTCAGAAGCAATGACAAGGTTAATGCCCTCCGGCAGTGTCGGTTTGATCAGTTCCAGTTCCTGTTTCACCCTTTCTACTACTTCGACTGTGTTCGTTCCTGACTGTTTCTGAATGCCGATGCTCACCGAATTCTCACCGTTGTAGCGTGCAATAGAGCGGATTTCATCCATACTATCTTCGACACGCCCGATATCACGAATTTTTATGACAGCACCCTTGTTATATCCGACGACCATATCACCGAACTGCTCGATGGTGCCGATCTTTCCTTTTACTTTAATGGAATACTCTTTTGTATTGCTTTCGATACGCCCGCCGGGTAATTCAACATTTTCTCTGCGGAGTACCCCTACAACATCCTGTGCGGTTATACCGTAGGCGTTCAACTTTGCGCGGTCGATCCAGACCCTTGCCTGTCTGAGTCGCAAGCCGTAATTTCTGACGGCACCGACGCCGTTTACCTTCTGTATCTGTTCCTTCAGCACCTCATCGGCGTAGGTCGACAACTCGCGTATACTTTGCTTGCCATATAATGCAAGATGGAGGACCGGAAATGAATCGGGATCAACCTTACTCACTACCGGCTCTTCAATGCCGGCGGGCAGCCTTCTTCTGATGCTGGCTACTTTTTCACGAACATCCTGTACTGCAAGATCAATATCGCGCTCGAGCACAAACTCGATGGATATAACGGAGTTGCCTTCCGAGCTCGTGCTGCTTATCGTCTTGACACCATTTATGGTGTTTACAGCCTCTTCAATTTTGTCTGTAATGTCTATATCCATGATTTCCGAACTGGCACCTTTCAGCTGCGTCGTAACGCTCACCATTGGAAAGTCCACTTTTGGCATCAGGTCCACACCGATGCTCGGATAGCTTACGGCACCGAGCACGACAAGCACCAGCACGAGCATTGTCGCAAAAACCGGTCTCTTTATTGACGTGTCAGATAGCCACATACGAAACCCTTGTCAATGACATTATTTTCCCGGCTTTCTCTTATCATTTGGCCGGTCCGGAGGTGCTTCAGGCCGAGATGTACCTCTCGCGCCCTGCACCGTTACCTTCGCGCCTTCGGATAATCCCTGCTGTCCAGCAGTCACTACGCTTTCTCCCTGTTTCACGCCATCAGTAATCTCGATCTCATCACCGTATTTATTACCAATCTTGACGATCCTCTCACGTGCCTTTCCGTCTTCCACCACATACAAACTGATTTTGCTGCCTTCATACAGGAGCGCGGTATTCGGCACAACGACGGTGTCCTTCAGATCTCCTGTATACAAGATGACGCGCGAGAAGAGGCCCGGCTTTAACATCCCCTCTTTGTCCGGCACCTGTGCCTCAACAGCCAGCGTCCTCGTCTTTTCATCAAGCGCAGGGAACACCACGGTTACCTTTCCGTTGAACTGTCGATCCGGAAAGGCATCGACTTTTACAGACACGTCTTCACCGACTCTCATTTTTCCGATGTCCTTCTCCGAAACCGAAAAACGAAGTTTAAGCGGATGCGACTGAATGAGCGTAAAGAGACGCGCTCCGTTCTTCACAAAATCGCCTTCCGCAACAAGTTTCTCTTTTACCTTTGATGCGATCGGCGAGTATATTTTCGCTTTCGTCAATCTCTGTTTTGCGATCGACAAAGCGGCTTTCGCGCGTTCGATGTCGGATTCCGTAAGCGTCAGGCGTGTCACCACATCATCGTACTGCTGCTTCGTTACAAGCTCCTCTTTAAAAAGTGCATCTTTTCTCGAGAACTCGAGTTTCGTATTCGCGTACGTCGCTTCGGATTGTTTCAATGACGCCTGCGCGCTGAGCACGCTCTGATTGTATTCCAGGTCATCCAACGTTGCGAGAAGCGTGCCCCTTGCTACAGCCGCCCCATCACCAACCTTGATTGATTTTACAATACCATCTATCTCAGCCCCGATTGAGATCTCTTCAAAGGGATTGAGCGTGCCGGTAGTCTCTACAAAAGGCCTGAACTGTTTCAGAACCGCGGGTTGAACGGTTACATTTGTGCTTCTTTCGATCCTGACCTGTTTCTTTTTACAGCCGCCAGCGACCACAAGAGAACAACCGATCACCGCTATAACGACCAGTCGAAGAAAAATACTCTGCTTCACAGAATCACTCCTTTGCCGATCCTCCGGCTATCGATCTGAGGAGAAGCCCCGTTACACGTCTCAGTCTTGCAATTGACTGTTGATAGTTGTAGAGCGCCTGAATGTGCTGCCGCTCGGCTGTTACGAGCGCGGTGTTCGCATCGACCACATCGATGCTCTGGGCAAGTCCATTGTCAAACTGTCTTGAAACGGCGCCGTAGTTTTCACGGGCAAAAACGAGTTGATCGGTTGATGACTTTACAATTCCTTTTTGCGCCGCATAATCATAGTAAGCACTCTCCACCTCTGCAGAAATCGACTTTTTAAGATCAGCCAGGGCATAGTCGGCCTGTCTGTCTCTTGCCATGGCTTCCTGCGCTTCCGCCATTCTGAGCCCTCCCTCAAAGAGCGGTAGCGTCATACGTATTCCGCCGTAAGTTGTGTCACGCAACAGACCCGGCGATTGAGGGGTCTCCTTCTTTCCTGTGTATACTCCTTCAAGGGTTATTGAAGGCCAGTTGGCACCTTTCACGTAAGACACCTGCCTTGATGTGATATTCTTCTGGATGGTCAGGGATTTAAGCTCCGGGCGTTCTTTCAGAGCGATGTCCCTGAGGCATTCGATATACGATGAGCCACAATTAAGCAGGACCGGCTCAGCCGTCAACGCATCTTTGTCAGGTGCTGACATGTAGAGGTTCGCGTACATATCGAAAAGTGAGAAGTTCCCTTCTATTCCGACGAGCCTCTGCAACACGGCCTTTGTGGAACCAAGCAAACCATCAGCCCGTATCAGCTCCGATTCAGCAGCCGACAATTCCGCTTCGGAACGCAGTACCGCAGTCTTGGTAACCTCTCCGATCCTCAACCTTGTCGCCGCCGCGTCCCTGTATTTCTTCAGGCGGTCGATGTTCTGCCGTCCTATATCGACGAGTTTAGCTGCTCTCAGCACATCAAAGTAGCCCGCTGTTACGCTGAAGATATAAGCCTCTTTCACTGACTCAAGATCGTATCTGTTTCTGTCGATAAGCTCTCTTGCTACCTTCAGAGCAACCAACTCTCTCCCGGACGTAGAGAACGTCTGATCCAGACGGATACTCCACGTAGCATTTTCGAAAGGTTGTATCTGAGAGCCGGAGTCTGATTGCTTTCTATCGGAATATCCAGTATAAGAGCCGGCAACCGAAATCCTGGGAAAGAGCAACGCCAGCGCCTTGTCTTTATTCTTTTCTGCTATATAGACATCTTCCTCAGAGATCTTTATCCTGTCGGACTTCTCCAGGGCAAGCATGTATAGATCATTTAATGTATATGGGGCACCATAAGCCGCTGTCACTGTGACGCTGAGGCTGGTTATACTGATGAAGACTGAAATGATTAGAATGATGATGTCTCGACGTATTTTTCTCATCTGCCGCAGTCCTTTAGTAAAGTCCATCGTGTGCGATACCAGACACGGGATGTTTATGCGTTATCATAACCTCTCTTGCGAATCATACACAAAGAGCATTGGGCTTATTTGACGTGATATCCCATGTAGACTTTTGCTCAATCTATGATAATTACGTTTACCGAGTCAACACATTTTACTCAAATGGGAGGGTTTTAGCAAGTTTGATCGGTGCCGAGCATTACAGTCCGATTGCCCGGGATGCATGAAAAACAAGTGCAGCGCTTCCGTACGACAACGAAAGCATCAGAAACAGAGAGAGAACAGAGAGCTTCAAATTGTTCATTTCCTGCTTCATCACGACGATTGTTGCTGCACAAGGGATAAACAACATAAGGAACACCAGAAAAGAAAGGGTCGATGGAACGCTCAGCGACTGGGACAATACAGTCATGAGGCCTTTATCCCCGGCACCATAGAGAATCCCGAGTGTTGCGATTGAATTCTCTTTAGCGATTACGCTTGACAATAATGCCACAATCAACCGCCAGTCGAGTCCTATTGGCCGGCCTATCGGCTCCAGCACTTGTCCAAGCCGGGCAAGTATGCTCAGTTCTACATTACCATAGGGAAGATTGGACAGCATCCACAACAATATCGAAAAGATCAGAATAATTGTGCCTGCCTTTCGAACAAATGACACCGTACGGTTCTTTACAACAGAGAAGATGGTTTTGAAATTAGGTTCATGATACAGTGGCAATTCCATAATGAAGGGCGCGGAACGGTCCTTGAAAAACAATCTGCTGATGAGAATACCGGCCACTCCGAGCATCACAATATTGACGCTTACCAATAACCACGTAACAAGCAACGCCTGCCCGGCAAATACGGCGGCTGTCACAAATGTCAGGACAGCCAGTCGTCCAGTACAAGGAACGAATGGAACCAGAAACATTGTCAGAAATCTCGCCTGCCTGGATTCTATGATCCTCGTGCCCATGATTGACGGCACATTGCAGCCGAACCCCAGACACATGGGTATAAAGCTTTTTCCATGTAAACCAATAATGTGCATAAATCTATCCATGACGAATGCTGCTCGTGCCATGTAACCGATGTTCTCCAGAAATGCCATCGAAAAGAAGAAGATAGCCAGAATTGGAATGAATGTAAGTACCGAACCTGCACCTGCTATGATACCATTGACAACAACTCCGCGGACCCACCACGGCTCCGTATTGAGTATCTCAGAAAGTATGTTTGCCAGGCTCTGCATGGCTTGTTCCAGCAAGTTTTGAAGAGGTGACCCTATGAGAAAACTCAACATGAAGACAAACCCCAGAATAGCAAGCAGTATCGGGATACCGGTCAGCGGACGGGTTAGGATGTGATCGATCCTATCCGTCATGAGCACCTGGCCCCTTTTAAATTGAGACACGGCAGCCCGTGTAACATCTTCTATCCAGTCGTACCGTCCTCCCAGCACCGCCCTCAAAGCATCTTCATGCTTACTGAGGAGTAGTTCGATTTCTTTCCACGCTTCAGGAGGCATAATACCTTTCATAACATCAGTGATTTCCGGATCGCCTTCCATCAGTTTTACGGCGACCCACGCTTTGGTGTACGGGAGTGGTACATGTGCGCCGGCAACTTCTTCAAGTCGTAGGTAGATACCCTCATGGTCCTTAACAACCTGCGGCATCTTAGGATGATACCCTGAACTGTCTTCGGAAATCTTCAGTACTTCGGAGACGAGTTCGCTCACTCCTCTATTCTTACTTGCTACCATTTCAACAACAGGAATTCCCAGTGACCTGCGAAGCGCGCTTACATCGATATGTTTGCCCTGTGTCTCCCCAACATCCAGCATGTTGACGCCCACAATAACGGGAATGTTGAGCAACAGCAGTTCAGTCAGGAGATAGAGACTTCGCTCCAGCGCTGAAGCATTCACAATAAGTATGATTATGTCCGGACGTTCGTGAATGAGAAAATCGCGGGCTACCCGCTCCTCTTCCGAAAAGGCACTGAGACTGTAAGTGCCCGGAAGGTCTATGAGCCTCAATTCCACTTCTTTTGATCTGTACAGACCTTCCTTAAACTCGACCGTCTTTCCCGGCCAGTTTCCAACATGCTGTGACAGCCCGGTAAGGATGTTAAATATTGTAGACTTGCCCACATTAGGCTGACCGGCAAGAGCCACCAAAATGCTCTTTTCGGCGCCCTCCAATGCAGGTGTTTCGCCAGCTGGTTTCTTGACTATAAGGACCTTATCCGCCTGACCCTTGCCCAGCGCAAGTCGCGTGTCCGACGCCAGTACAATGACCTGTCCCGCATTATTTCTGAGAACCTTGATCCGGGTGCCGGCGATAATACCCATGCCTGCAAGGCGGCTTATGAATGCTTCTCCGCCTGAGAGCAGATACACGAAACCTTCATCGCCTTCCTGAAGCAAAGATAACGGAGATACTTCATCACTCATTTCAACGACTCTCTCCCAGAATGTGCCTGTCAATTGTCAGTTTACCTTAATGCGAACACAATTGGAATGATTACCGCTGAAGTACGTTTCGGGCTATCAACTTTATACCAGCCTTACGTGCTTCCGTGAGTGCGGTGGGATGTTTCCGGATAGCCCCTTTACTATCAATTTCAAGGTAACTCAGAACTTCATTCTCGGGCACACTAACCGTCCGAAAGAATGCGGTTGCTGTGGATCCCGCGCATTGAATACCAACATCCTTCTTCATTCCGCCAACAAGTAACAAAAGCCCTTTCCTTCCACACGGGCCAGGGGGTATGGGCCTTTTGAGGAGGTATTTCTCGCACCAGAATGCCTGACATCGATCAATCATAATCTTGACCTGAGCTGAAAGACCAAAAAAGAATATCGGGGATGACAGAACAATTCTGTCCGCCTCACGGATGGCTGAATAGATGTCCTGCATATCATCAGCTATAACACAACAGCCTGATTTCTCGCATCCCCCGCAGTTCTGGCACGGTTTGATATTCATCTTATTCAATGCGAACTCGACGATATTGTTATCCGGTTTCAATGTCTTCAGAACCTGATTAAGAAGCACATCGCTGTTTCCATTACGTCTGGGGCTGCCTCTGAAGGCAATAATCTTCAAAAATCCTCCTGCATACGCATCTAATTTAACTATTCAAATCAACCCGGATATTGGTTCACTTTCTGCGCAAACCGCTTTCCGAATTCATAGCAGAGTGTTGCATCCGCGGATGATGGTTTGTAGACAACCTGAACCCCGGGCTCGACAACATCAAGACCCATCTGTTTGAACCGTTCGTACGTCTCCTTTACCGCGCCACCTCCCCAGCCATAACTTCCAAAAGCGCCCGCAATGCGGTCCTTTGGTTTAAGGCCTGAAAGATGATAGAGGAATTCCGCCACTGATGGAAACATACTGTTGTTTACCGTCGGAACACCGACTATAAATCCGCGCTTTTTCCAGAGTTCTTTGACGGCTGCACTCATCGGTGTGGCGCGAAGTTTCGTAACTGAACATCCAATGCCGGCTTCCGTAATTCCTTTTGCAATGGGCTCGATCATGAGTTCCGTACTGTGCCACATGGTATCATAGATGATGGCCACTCCGGCATCCGCCTTTCCATTTGCCATATCGAGATACGCCTGAATGATTTTGCCGTGATCAGTTCTCCAGATGAGACCATGATCCGGAGCGATCATGTCAATCTCAAAACCGAGTTTTACAACCTCTTCAATCTTACCCTTGATGAGTCTGCCGAACGGCATCAGTATATTCGCATAGTAGTCAGCAACGGCGTCATCCAGTTCAAATTGACAATGATGAGAGAGGTATTCATCGTCGAAACGCTCCGTTGAAGCGAGATGTTGCCCGAAAGCATCCTGCGAAATGAGAAGCCTTGCTTCTTTGACATATGTCATCATTGAATCGGGCCAATGCAGCATGGGTGTTTCGAGAAAAACAAGGTTATACCTGCCGATATTCAGCACTTCGCCGTTCTTGACTACTCTTATGTTCCATTTCGACGTGTCAAAATAGCGATCCAGGCCTTTCCTTCCGCGCTCGGAAATGTGAATTGTTGCCTGAGGCATGTGCCCGACAAGCACCTCGAGGGCACTCGAGTGATCCGGTTCTATGTGATTGATAATGATGTTTTTAATTTCAGCAAGACTGGTTACACTCCTGATACTTTCGAGTGTGACATCTGCGAAATCATGCTTCACGGAATCCACAAGGGTAATATCCCGATCTTTAATCAGATAGTTATTATATGTCGTCCCGTTCTCCGTTACATATCCGTGAAAATCCCTGATACCCCAATCCACTGCCCCGACCCAGTATATATCCGGCTTTATTTCTTTTGCGTCCAT
>CAYYLU010000010.1:18093-46227 GCA_964472475.1 uncultured Syntrophus sp.
TACAAAAATGATATGTAATAGTCAGTGTATTCCACACGAATATATTATCAGGATACAGATGCTGGCGGGGTGGTTTATTTTGCCAATTACCTCAAATTTGTTGAAAAATCATGGTTTGAACATCTCCTCTCAATCGGTATTTCCATACCGGAATGGGAAGCAAGCGACACATACATAATCGTGAAAAATGTATCGCTGGACCTCATCGAACCTCTCAGATATGCGGACCAGATCTCCGTGAAGACAACGACGAGTGGCGTGAAACACACCTACTTTTTTCTTTCGCACACCATTATGAAGGGAGAAAAGAAGGTAACTTCGTGCGAAACAAGAATGGTTTGTGTAAACAGATCCGGCAGGCCGAAACGAATACCCGAAGAACTCAGAGATCGACTGATTCAAGACATAAAAAACGGGTGACCGTCTTCCACGGTCACCCGCGTCTAAAATCCATAGCACACGTCAGTTGTTTCTACCGCGAATTGCTTCCCAGCTTTTGAGCATTTGATATGCCATATGCAATTGAAAGTCATCATCCTCAAGTGTTTTTATATCAAACTCTTCGGGCTTTTTCGGTAAAGCATCACTGTTCTTATTTGCCTTCGCGTCAATAAGATCCTTTTCCTTCAAAGGAACGATCTTGTCTTTCGTTCTGACCATGTTGTTTTCTACCATAATATCAGGTGCGACTCCTTCTCCCTGGATAGATCTACCTTTAGGCGTGTAATATTTCTGTGTCGTCAGCCTAAGGGCAGAACCGTCTCCCAGCGGAAGTATTGTCTGTACCGAACCTTTGCCAAACGACTTGGTACCGACAACAATAGCCCTCTTGTAATCCTGAAGCGCACCGGCGACAATTTCAGAGGCGCTTGCGCTGCCTTCATTGATCAGAACTACAATTGGGCTGAGATAATCGCTACTCTTCTTAGTTGCTGAAAATACACGCTTGCTGCGCTTGCCGTCCCGGTCGCCTCTGCCTTCAATAGAAACAATCGCCCCTTCACTCAAAAACTTGTCAGAGACTTCAACAGCCTGCTCCAGTAAGCCTCCCGGATCATTTCTCAAATCGAGTACAATGCCTTTCAGCGGCTTATCTTTGTTCATCTTCTCTAATTCCTTGAAGGCACCGTCAAGGTCCCGCGACGTCTTTTCCTGAAACTGCACTATCCGTATGTACCCATAATCACTGTCAAGCATCTTGTATTTGACGCTTTTCACTTGAATGATATCTCTGACAACCGTATAGTCCTGCATACCGGGGACGCCGTCACGCACTATTGTCAGAACAACGGGTTTGCCCTTCTGGCCGCGTATTATCTTCACAACATCCATCAAATTCATCCCTTTTGTAGGCTTTCCTTCGATTTTGACAATATGGTCTCCCGACCTTATACCTGCCTTATACGCAGGAGTGTCTTCAATAGGGGTTATTACAACAGGAAAACCATCTTTCACACTTATTTCTATTCCGATTCCCCCAAACTCACCTTTTGTATCGGTCTGCATTTCTTTGTATACGTCCGGAGGCATAAAAGACGAGTGCGGGTCCAGAGATTCAAGCACACCTTTGATAGCGGAATATACGATATCTTTGTCCTTCACCTCTTCGACGTAGTTTTTCTTCACAATATCGATAACATCAGTAAATGTCCTCAGGTATTCATATATTTCCCTCTCATTGGAGGCAACAGCCGATTTCTTCCCATAAGCCCCAAGTAAAAACCCCGATAGAAAGATAAATACAAAAATCAAACTGATAAGGATCTTTGTCTTTTTGTTCATGGTTCCTCCTTGCTGATGATACTATAATCGCCTGCAACTTTCAATTTGATTTGGCCATATGGTATCATTTTCCATGGAAACCGTCTTCATCGCGATGAGCGGAGGCTTCGACAGCTCTTTTGCGGCATATGTGCTCAAACGACAAGGCTTCAATGTTGTCGGTGTGACTTTCCGTCTGCTACCCGATTCTGTGCAATCTCCGGCTGACGATACGGGCCCTGTCGCCCGCGCCCGGAAGACAGCTGATCTATTGTCCATTCCTCACCACGTGTACGATTTCAGAAAGGAGTTTTTGCGACATGTAATAGAGCCGTTCGTAGAGGAATATCGACGGGGCCGAACTCCCAACCCATGCGTCCTGTGCAACACGCATATTAAGTTCGGCGTTTTCGCTGAAAAGGCTTTTGCATCAGGTGCCGACAGGATAGCAACCGGACACTACGCACGCGTTGATAGCTTCAACGGGATAGTAAGCATCAGCAAGGGTGTTGATAAGGCAAAAGACCAGTCCTATTTCCTGTACGGCCTGCGTCAACCTGTGCTCTCCCGGACGCTTTTCCCCCTGGGAGCATTCACCAAGAAGGAACTGAAAAGCCAATCGGCGGGCATGTCGTGGGACATTCACAGAACGAGAGAAAGCCAGGACGTTTGTTTCATCCAGGATGGCGATTACCGGGCCTTTCTTGACGCGCACATTCAACGATCTGAAGGCCCTGTGTGCCATGTAAGCGGCACATGTCTCGGCCGGCATAACGGCATACACCTTTACACCATTGGGCAAAGGCGCGGTATAAATATTCCGTTCAGTGAGGCCCTCTACGTGATAGAGACTGTTGTAGAGAACAATTCAGTGATCGTCGGCGGCAAGGCAGACTTGCAGAAACACACGATTTCTGCAACGCCCATCAATATGTTTTCGGTTCGCTCCGGTGAGGCAAAAGCAAAAGTCCGCTACCGTCAACAGGAGGTGCAATGTGTTTTTGAAGTCACGGGAGACATACTACATGTGGAATTCATCGAACCCATCCAGTCGGCGGCTCCGGGACAATCTATTGTATTGTACAATGGTGACACATTACTTGGCGGCGGAGTCATTCAAAAAACATATTGACAGTACGATGGCCGGTGGTTTTATAATTAGTTCAGAAAAGGGGGCAAATCATGGCAATGTATATAATGTTAAGTCGCTTGACGAATGAGGGCAGAAAAACAATCAAGAACCATCCCGAAAGAATCAAAGAAGTAGATCAGGAAATAGAGCGAATGGGTGCAAGAGTTCTGGTACAGTACGCCACACTCGGCATGTATGATTTCGTAAACATACTCGAAGCGCCTGATAACGAGACAATAGCACGGGTTTCAACGGAACTCGGTGCCAGGGGCACAATCGATATCATGACTCTCACCGCAATACCTATCTTTGAATTCGTGGAGAAAATGGGCTAAGAAGAGGAAAAGGTTAAAGGTAAAAGTAAAAGAAATCGAATATGCCTTTAGCCTTTAAAACCTTCAATCTTTGACCTTTTACCTGCTTCTCATTCATTTAGAGTTGAACCTTCTGAATATTGATTTTGCGATCAACATACTGGCAATCTGGTTCGCGCCTTCGTAAATCTGTGTTGCCTTGGCGTCACGCATCATTCTCTCCAGTGGATAGTCCTTGGTGTACCCGTAGCTTCCCAGAATCTGGACCGCATCCGTCGTCACCTTCATGGCCGCGTTTGCGGAGTAGACTTTTGCTATTGCAGAAGCTCTATCAGCGGCTATAGCGCGCATTTTATCTCTCTCATGAACCTTGGATTCATCGAGCAGGCGCGCCGCATTGTAAACCAGGGCTCGAGCCGCCTCAACTTCTATTGCCATCTCGCCTATCATCAGCTGGATTCCTTCGTGCTCCGCCAGTTTCTGCCCGAATTGCACCCTGTTCCAGGCATATTCGGCGGCAAAGTCAAAAGCGCCCTGAGCTATCCCCAGTGCCTGTGCTCCGACAGCCGGTCTCGACAGGTTCAATGTAGCCATGGCAACACCCCATCCCTGGCCTTCCTGCCCCAGCAGATTGTCCTTCGTAAGTTTTACGTTGTCAAAAGTTATCTCTGTGAGGTCCGAACCAATCATCCCCATTTTATCTTCGTTCTTGCCTATGAGTACTCCCGGATAATCCCGTTCAACAAAGAAAGCGGTAATACCCTTGTGTCGAAGCGAGGGGTCACTTGTGCAAAACACAGAATATATCTGGGCGCTTGCGCCATTGGTAATCATGGATTTTCGGCCATTTAGATAGTAGTTATCTCCATCCTTTGTGAATGTCGTTGTCATTCGTGCAGGGTCGGATCCAGCCTCGGGTTCCGTCAGACAAAACGCCGCGAGATTGGCTTTGTCGGGCTGCGTGATCATCTTACAGATGTATTCTTTTTGCGCGTCCGTCGCGGCGATCATGACAGGCATCAAACCGACATTATGGGCAAGACACACAAGCGATGCCGAACCGGATGCTTTGGCCAGTTCCTCTATCACGAGGCATAATGAGGTAACGTCTCCGTCCAGTCCGCCGAAAACCTCGGGAAGCATCAGATACAGGAAGCCCTGTTTCTTGTAAACATCGACGATGTCCCAGGGAAAATTTCCGGTAGCATCTATCTCCTTTGCCTTGGGAGCAACTTTTTCTCTTGCTATTTTTTCCGCGATTTTCTGAATCATCACGTGCTTTTCAGACAGGTTCATGTACAGACCTCCAGTTGCATTTCATTGACAAAAAGTACATATTTCTAACATACTTTCCCTGTAAATCAAATAAGAAAAGGAGATCCTATGTCGAAGGTATACTTCACGGATTTGAGGACTACGCCCAAACGAAACCTGTATAATAAAATCGAAGATCTTCTTAACAGGCTTAAGCTGAATACCAAAATCAGGAAGAATGAACTCGTAGCGGTGAAGCTGCACTTCGGAGAAATGGGAAACGCCGCCTATCTCAGACCTGTATTTATACGCAATATCGTTTCGAAAATCAAAGCGCTCGAGGCCAAGCCGTTTCTTACCGATACAAACACACTGTACACGGGTTCAAGGAGCGACGCTGTGAGCCATCTTACAACAGCAATACGGAACGGTTTCGATTTTTCGTGTGTGGAATGCCCCATAATAATAGCGGACGGGCTGCACGGATCAAGCGAAGTAAGTGTTGGAATCGCCGGGGAGGTATTGAAAGAAACGAGCATAGCCCGGGAAATAGTGGAAGCCGACGCAATGGTTGTTGTCACCCACTTTAAAGGCCACGAACTGACGGGTTTTGGAGGAGCGCTCAAGAACCTCGGCATGGGATGTGCCACGAGAAAAGGCAAACTCATTCAACACAGTTCCCTTGCACCTCAGATCAATACAAATACGTGTAAGGGATGTAAGGCATGCTTCGGATCGTGCCCCGGGGAAGCAATATCGCTCGTAGACAAAAAGGCCTCAATATGTGAAGAGAAGTGCATAGGTTGCGGTGAATGCCTCCTGATGTGTCCGTATAATGCTATTGAGACACGATGGGATTCAGATGCGGATCTTTTCCAGAAGAAGCTCGCTGAATACGCCTTCGGGTCTCTCAAAGGGAAGGAAAACAAATCTGTGTTTCTGAATTTCGTGGTAAGCGTCAGTCCGGGCTGCGATTGCTATCCCTCCAATGACGCACCGATTGTACAGGATATCGGCATACTTGCTTCTGATGATCCGGTTGCAATAGATGCGGCATCATGCCATCTTGTCAATGCAGCCGATTCTCTTCCCCATACGGCAGTCAAAAACCTTTTGGGACCCGGTGAAGATAAATGGCGCAGCCTTTATCCGGAAATCGACTGGAACATTCAACTGAATCACGCCGAAAAAATGGGTGTCGGTAAACGCGAATATACCCTCGTGAAGATATAAACCAGGCTGGTTACGCACCACGCAACAGAGTCGCCGCATCATCCTCACGACTGGCAGATACCGACCCGAAGTATTACCCCGGCACGTAAACGACTATTTTCCAAATACCGTCTTCAGAAGATCGGTTACACGCGCGGCAGGATTCGTCCGTATGTTCTTCTCCTCCTGGCCGATCATATAGAAAAGTCCATCCAGTGCTTTGTTGGTTACATAATGATCAAGATCAACCGATTCTGTTCTTGCAAACGGGACAGCCTTTGTGTAGCCCCCCATCATATCCTTGTATGATTTCGTGACACCGACCTTATCCATGCTCGTTGCCACGGACGGTTTGAATGCAGTGTACAGACTGTCAAAGGTTTTCGATTTAAAGTAATCCGTTGCGGCCGTGTCGCCGCCCCTAAGTATCTTCATCGCGTCCTGAATAGACATTTGCTTTATGGCATCTACAAAGAACTGGCGCGCCTTTGGAGCGGCATTCTCCGCCGCACGATTCATGCTCAATATGAAATCATCCACTTGTCTTTGATACCCTACTTTTCTCAATACGTCGGCGGCTTTTTGAATATTATCCGGCAGAAGAATTTTGATGGCCTGATTAGCGAAATATCCATCCAGTTTTGATGTGGATGTAACAGCATTTCCCGTTCCAACAGATAGAGCTTCTTTTAACCCGGATATGGTGGTCTGCTCGTCGGGACCACTGCCTGAAGGCTGAATTTTCACACTCTTGAATACGTCATCGAGCACACCTGCCCGGCACACAACAGATAACAACAGAGTAAAACAAATAATTCCCACGCCCAGCACCTGTGTCTTCTTCATATATGCCTCCCCGTTCCTGTGTGATTAGAACCATTTTTTCTTTCTGAAATAATAAAGCATGACCAGACTTACTGTTGCCATCAATGAGAGGACGGCCGGATATCCCCAATACCAGTCCAGTTCGGGCATGTACTCAAAATTCATTCCATACACCCCGGCGATAAAAGTGAGTGGAATAAAGATAGTCGCAATTATTGTGAGGACCTTCATTACCTCGTTCAGTCTGTTGCTCACACTTGACAAATAGATATCAAGCATACCTGAAAGCACATCCCTGTGAGTCTCTATAGTATCTATTGCTTCGACGGTGTGGTCATAAACATCTCTTAAATAGACCACAGTTGCACCACGGATCAGAACCGATTCTCCCTTTTCAAGTCTGCTCACCACTTCACGAAGCGGCCACACCGATCTCCTCAGAAATATCATATCCGTTTTTAGTTTTTGAATGGATCGAAGTGTATCAATACGCGGCGATGTCAAAAGCTGCACTTCAAGGTCGTCGATTCGTTCTCCGGTTTTCTCGAGGATAACGAAGTAGTTATCGACAATTATATCTATCAGCGAATACATAAGATAATCGGCGCCTAGTTTTCTGATAGGCCCCCTGCTGTTTTTCAATCTGTCAAGTACCGGATCAAATATGTGGGTCTCCCTCTCCTGAAAAGATACGACATAGTTGCCACCCAAAACTATGCTCATCTGTTCGGTTTTGGCGGTCCGCTTATCTTCATCATAGAAGAGCACTCTTAAGACGACAAACAGATAATCATCATATATCTCAAGCTTCGGCCTCTGACCGGTATTCATGATGTCTTCCAGAAGCAAAGGGTGAACCTTAAAAGCACTCCCTATCTTTTCAACCATACCCTCCTGATGAATACCGATAACATCTACCCAGCAAACCTGACCCTCCGCTATGTTAGATGAGGATATTTCTGGAGGAGCGACTTCCTTACGGGCAAATTCGAATTCATTATAGACTACTGCCGTAACTACTGTCTTTCCTTCATGTTTATCTCCTATGTAGACAAGACTTCCAGGTGGAAGCCCTATTTTCCTTGACCTTTTTTTTGTCTGCTGCATCATCTATGCCCCTCAAGCAATCGTAGCAAAGCTGCCGGGCTAAGTCAATTCAATTACTTGGAGGGGAAATGGCTTTTGGGGGTTTACTCCTTGCCAATCAGGAGTTATAATACCAAAGGCTGGCATTCGGGAAGTTTTTTGCAGACAAATCGTGATTTGTTGTACAATTTGAGTAATCAATCTAATCGTGTTGAGGAGGAGCCATGATTAAAGAATTCAAAGAGTTTATCATGCGGGGAAATGTCATCGATATGGCTGTCGGCATTATAATAGGTGCTGCCTTCGGAACTATTGTGAAAGCACTTGTTGATGATGTTATCATGCCGCCCATAGGTCTACTGCTCGGGAACATTGATTTTTCGAATCTCTTTGTGGTCCTCAAGGAAGGTGCAAAAGCAGCAGCTCCGTATGCGACGCTTGCTGCGGCAAAAGACGCCGGTGCCGTTGTTATTGCTTACGGATTTTTCATCAACACCATCATCACATTTCTTATTGTCGCATTCTGCGTTTTTATGCTTATCAGAAGTATAAACAAGATGCAGCGCCCTGCCCCTGCTGAGGCGACTACAAAGGAATGCCCTTACTGCATATCATCCATTCCGATCAATGCAAAGCGCTGCCCGCAGTGCACATCGGAGATACAGTAGAGGAAGCGGTTTAATATTCAGTATTTCCGGGAAGGTGCAGACTTGAGGGTTAGAGACGGAAGGCATTTAATTGCTTTCTATTCTTCAACCCTTCAGTCTTCTCTATCGTCCTAAGTCCCCGTCAGACTTCCTTCGCTAATGCGGAGCACGTTCGATGTCCGTATTTCCCCATTTCTGCTGTTCGCGTGATCTGAGATTTCCAAGATACAACTCCGGGCGCCTTCAATTTCTCCGGTTCATGGTCATCGTCTCCTCCTCCAAACCCAGTGATCATCCTTCGTCCCTTGTGCGCTCAACACCGAACACTAAACATTAAAAACATTCTTGTCGTTCATCGTTCTCGGTGGTCGTGGTCCGAAATATTCGTACAAATAGCACTGAATCGCACCGTTGTAGAGCTTGCGGTTTTTTGTAGGCGTTCTGCCGAACGACTTTTCAAAATACTTATATGCGGTAAGTATGAAAAATGACCATGAATCAAGGCGCAAAAACCTATCTCCCATCGTCCTGTATAGCCTACCCATCTCAGCTTCCTCACCCATTCTCTCTCCATATGGTGGGTTGCAGACGATATAGCCGTATTTCTTTCTTGATTGGAACTCACCTGCCGGCATCTTTTGAAACGAGATACAATCCAGAACGCCTGCTCTTTGAGCATTTTCTCTTGCCTTCTTAAGCACAAAATAGTCTGAATCGGATGCGAGGATTCTGAACCTTTGCCCGGAGACCATGCTGACCGCGCTGTCCCTGGCTGATTGCCATATTTCTTTATTCATGTGAGGCCACGTCTCTGACGCAAAGTCTCTTTTCAAACCCGGCGCGATGTTTCTCCCGATGAGCGCCGCCTCAATGGCAATAGTCCCTGAACCACAGAATGGATCGGCAAGAATTCTGTCCGGTTTCCAGCCTGACAGTAGTACTATACCGGCAGCAAGCGTCTCGCGAAGCGGCGCCTCTCCTTTCTCCGTTCTGTAACCCCTCTTATGTAAACCCTGCCCGGACGTGTCAATTGTGAGGGAGGCAATATCCTTCAGTATTGAAACTTCTATTTTGTACAACGGCCCGTCCTCAGGGAATACTAAAAGTCTGTGCTTTCTCTTCATCGCTTCAATAATAGCCCTCTTCACTGCCGCCTGACAGGACGAGATGGCAGATAATTTTGAACGCACAGTCTTGCCCACAACGTGCATTCGACCGTTGACCGGAATGATATCCTCCCAACCGATCTTGAGACTGCCTTGAAACAATTCCTCGAAATTGGCCGCTGGAAAACGTCCGGCTTCAATCAGCAGCCTGTCGGCCGTTCTCAACCAGATGTTACACAACGCTATGTCTTTTTCTTCCCCGGAAAACGTGACGCGCCCATTTTCGACCACTGTGTCCTGATACCCCAGTTGCTGGAGTTCCTTCACAAGAATTGATTCCAGGCCAAATGCAGAAGTGGCGATCAGTTTATACTTCATTCGTTCCCTGCCTCTATGTTAAGCTCTTAACCGGCCGATTGCAAGAGCAGCAAGTTAAACACGAAAGGTACAAGGATAAAGCTAAAAGGCAACGACCTCAGAGTTGTACGGGTTTCCGAACCTTGTACCTTTAGCCTTTACCCTTATGCCTTGAGCCTTGTCACTTCGGAGAGCTTCTGCTAGACTTATACTATATTGCAGGAGGGCCTAATGCTGGAAACCACCATAAAGAATATCGAGAACAGAATTGAAAATAACACATCAATACTACAGAAGGACAGGTCCGAACTGCTGCAGCTGCTTTCAAATCTTGAGCGTGAGATTGCAGACCTGTCGAGAACTGACAGGGAACATGCCGAAAGCATTGCCGGCTTTGCGCAGACGTGCACCCATGAGGCCACCAGGCGAGAGAGAGATGAAAAGCTGCTCAATATCTCATTGAACGGGCTCAGTTCGTCCGTCAGTGAGTTGGAAACGTCGCATCCCAAACTCGTTGAAACGGTCAACAGAATATCGTACATTCTTTCAAACATGGGAATCTGATACAACAGGACACAGATCCACATCAGTCAACGTCATTCTTGCCATTAGTCTCCAGATACTCTCAGGCGGACTTCCAGCCATAGAAGTCTGTATTGTTTCTCTCATCTTCGTAGTACTTGCTGAAATGGACGATAAGACACAACTTGCCACTGCCACGTTGGCAGCTGAATATCGCGCAATTATCCCCATATAGCTCGGGGCCATAACCGGTATGCCCAGCGCTGATGCCGCGGGCATACCGGTTGGTATTGTTCTCGGCAAACAGAGTCCAGATCGCCTTATTATATGGTCTGAGGCTCCAGTCTTCATTCTGTTCGGACTGATCGGATTATCTCAGGTCTTCTTCAGATCGGTAAGTAACCCTTCTTAGAAAAAGGCCGTATGGCGGCGCCGTACGGCCTGCTTTTATGCGGTCCCTTGCCTCAAGTATTTCCTCTATATCCGCAGCGCTGATCTTGCCTTTTCCTACTTCGATCAGCGTTCCGACAATATTGCGTACCATGTACCTCAAAAAACCTGTGGCTTCAACAAAAACGTAAATAAAAGCCCCTTTCCTCCTCACCCAGGCCCTTGTTATTGTTCTTGCATGATCTCCATATGGTTCATTCTTCTTCTTGAAGGATGAGAAGTCATGCGTACCGAGGAGCGCCTTTATACCTTTATTCATGAGATTGGCGTCTAAATAGTTGGCAATATGCCAGGAATACCTGGCCTGAAAAGGTGAATGAAATCTAGTGTTTGAGATAACATACAGGTAGGATTTTGAAACAGCCGAGTATCGTGCGTGGAAATCTGTGTCCACCGACCGCGCACTTTTCACGCGAATATCATCCGGCAGCAGGCTGTTTAAGCCCTTGAGCAGTTCACCGGTGCCGATACGGCTGGCAGTATGGAAATTGACTACCTGTCCGAATGCATGCACACCGGAATCAGTTCTTCCTGCCGCGTAGATCTTCACGTCACGGTTGAGGATTTTCTCGATAGCTTTCTCGACAACTTCTTGAATTGTAATTCCGTTCGGTTGGCATTGCCAGCCGTGATAGTTGGAGCCGTCATACTCCAGGACAATTGCTATATTACGTATTTGCCCCGGTTCCACTGCTGAATCTCCCAACGCAACTGCCGAAGCATTATCTTCCGCTTCCATTAACCGGTCTTTTTGTTTTGACCGACTCCGGTTTTTCGACTTTTTCAGGCGCGATCTGTTTCAGTGAGTCGGATTCGGGTTTCTGCTGGGTTTTTAACCTTGCAAGTTCCTTTTCCTCAATTCTCTTGTACAGCTCCTCGATCTCCTTTTTGAGAGCAACGTTCTCAGCTTTGAGAAAGTTATTTTCCTCTCGCATGACCTTAACTTCCTGCTGCAAATTTTCAGTCTTCTTTCCGCAGGAGGGGCACACAAGAATCGCAATGATTACCGCTATGGACACCCAAGTCGTTTTCAAGGTTATCTATTTTCCACAATGTTTCACCAATTGTCAACTGCATATTGTTATGGTACAATAAACATACTCAGAATAAGATTCATGAGAGTTTTGTGTTTTCTAATTGTTTAATATCATTGCGTTAATTGGAGGTTTGATGGATAAGTCTGTCACTATAATACCGATTGAAGAGGAAATGCGGAGGTCGTATCTCGACTACGCAATGAGCACGATTATCGGAAGAGCACTCCCCGATGTCCGTGACGGTTTTAAACCGGTGCATCGCAGGATCCTCTACGGCATGTATGAACTCAATAATACGCATGATAAACCTTATAAGAAATCTGCAAGAGTGGTCGGCGATGTTATGGGTAAGTATCACCCGCACGGCGATTCCTCTATCTACGATGCGATTACCCGTATGGCTCAGGATTTTTCTTTACGGTATCCCCTCGTCGACGGTCAGGGGAACTTCGGTTCCATAGATGGTGACTCACCCGCGGCAATGAGGTATACCGAGGTAAGGCTTGCACGAATCGCCGAAGAAATATTGAAAGACATAGAGAAGGATACGGTCAAGTTCGCGCCCAACTACGACGATTCACTCGTTGAGCCGACCATTCTTCCCGCAAAGATACCAAATCTTCTCATCAACGGATCTTCCGGCATAGCCGTAGGAATGGCTACAAACATTCCGCCCCACAATTTGAGAGAGATAATAGAGGGTACCGTCGCCTACATTGACAATCCTGACATCACCATCGATGAACTGATTAAGTTCATTCCTGGACCGGATTTCCCAACGCAGGCTCTCATCTATGGAAGGCAGGGAATACGCGATGCTTACCACACGGGTCGCGGACACATGATTCTCAGGGCCAAAGCAGTAATCGAACAGTCAAGGAAAGACGGTAGGGAATCAATTGTCATAACTGAAATTCCGTATCAGGTCAACAAGGCACGACTGGTCGAGTCAATTGTACAGCTTATCAATGAAAAGAGGGTCGAAGGAATTTCCAATATCAAAGACGAATCAAACCGTGAAGGAATGCGGGTTGTAATCGAACTGAAACGCGGTGAAATTGCCTTACCTATTCTTAACAAATTGTACAAGCATACACAACTGCAGACAACGTTCGGGATCATATTGCTCACAATTGTGAATAATGAACCGAGATACCTGAACCTGAAGGAAGTCATTGCGGAATTCGTGAAATTTAGGAAAGAGATCGTCACGAAACGTTCAATATTCGAATTGAATAAGGCTCTGGAGAGGTTGCATCTCCTGGAGGGTTTGAAGATCGCGCTGGACAATATTGATGAAGTCATTGCGATTATCAAGAAAGCGAAGAACACGCCTGAAGCCCGTGCTGGCCTCATCGAACGTTTTGCCTTTTCAGAAAAGCAGGCGACAAATATCCTCGAAATGAGGCTCCAGAGACTCACATCCATGGAAAGAGAAAAAATCATGGAGGATTATAAGAACACAACGGAAGAGATCGCACGACTTCGCAAGATCCTTCAGAGTGAATCTCTTCTGCTCGGAATCATTAAGAAGGAGTTGACAGAGATTCGCGATAAATACGGTGATAAGCGCCTGACTGAAATCGTTGACGAACTGCCCGACATAACCATAGAAGACATGATTAAGGAAGAAGAAGTTGCAGTCACAATCACGTATAAAGGATATGTTAAACGGACATCTCTCGATCAGTACAAGAAACAAATACGAGGCGGAAAGGGGAAGATTGGAATTGTTGTCCGCGAAGAGGACTTCGTGGATCATCTGTATATTGCCTCTACCCATTCCTATATTCTGTTCTTCACAAATACGGGTAAAGTACATATGGTGAAGGTGCACACGATACCGGATGCCACCCTTACCGCTAAAGGAAAACCCATTGTCAATCTCATAAACATTGAAAAGGACGAGAGGGTGACTGCAATAGCACACGCAAAGGAGTTCGAACCAGACAAATTCCTGTTCTTCACAACAAAAAAAGGACACGTGAAGAGAATGAGTCTGGATCTGCTGAAGAACATACGATCCAATGGTATCAAGGCAATTACGTTGCCCGATGATGACAGCTTGATTTCCGTATTTGCAACAAACGGCAGCGAACAGATCATGATCGCTACAAAAAAGGGGCAGTCGATACGATTTGAGGAATCACAGATTCGGCCGATGGGAAGAACCGCGTACGGCGTGACGGGTATACGTTTCAAAAAGCCGAATGATGAAGTTGTAGCCGCAGAAACTGTTAATAAGTCCTGCGTTATCTTCACGGTAACCCAGAAGGGATACGGAAAATGCGCCCGTTGCTCGGCGTATAGAATCCAATCGAGAGGCGGGTCGGGCATCACAAATGTCCGGGTCGGCGTAAAGAATGGTGAAGTTGTGAGTCTAAGCCGTCTGGGCGAGAAGGACGATGTTATCCTTGTTACAGACACCGGAAGAACGATCAGATTCAAATCTCATGATATACCTCTTCACGGCAGAGGAGGTCTCGGCGTAAAGCTGATGGAACTGCGTGAAGGCGAGTCGATAAGCAGCGCAGCAATCATTGGTGAAGAACAGGAATGACAAAAGTAGCCGTAATAGGAGCGGGGGCATGGGGAACCGCTTTCGCTCTTCACCTCGCAAGGACCGGTAAACAGGTCATTTTGTGGGTATACGAAGAGGACCTTTGTGAATATATGAGACTACACCGGGAGAACAAAGACTTTCTCCCGGGTTTTCTTTTGCCCGATTCGATTGAATTCACCTGTGACCTCACGTCAGCGGCCCGGTATTCTGACGATATTGTCGTTGCTATGCCTTCTTTCGCACTCAGATCAACGATGGAGAGAATCTCACCAGATCTCAGGGGTAAAAGACTGCTGGTACTCACCAAGGGTATCGAGAGAGGCACCTTTCTCGGAATGGACAAAGTCATTGAGCAGGTTGTCGGAGAAGGGGCCTGCTCAATAGGAGTCTTATCGGGCCCTTCTTTCGCAAAGGAGGTGGCAAGCGGGGATTTCACAGCCTCCGTAATTGCTTCTCGCCACAAAGAACTTGCACTGTACTTTCAACAAAATATTCACAGCGAGACATTCAGAATATACATAAGCGACGATGTTGTCGGCGTCGAAATCGGCGGCGCACTGAAGAATGTAATGGCGATAGGGACTGGAATCATCGAAGGTCTCGGGCTTGGCATGAACACTCAGGCGGCCTTTCTGACACGTGCACTGGCGGAAATGAAAAGGCTTGGCAGAGCAATGGGGGCGACTGAGACGACTTTCATGGGACTTTCGGGCATGGGAGATCTTGTCCTGACGTCTTATGGCAGTCTAAGCCGAAACCGCATGTTCGGGATCGAGCTGGCAAAAGGCAAAAAACCTGCTGACCTCATTCAAGGCCGGAAAAATGTGGTTGAGGGATATTATTCAATTGACGCAGCCTACAATCTTTCTCAAAGACTTGGTGTGAGCATGCCCATTACTGAACAGTTGTATAAAATCATCTATGAAGACAAAGAAATAAGGGTGGCATTTCAGGACATCATACATCGGGAATTCAAGAAAGAAGCGGATTAAAACAGGTTAATGGCTAATGTTCAAGGCTAAAGGTCCTCTTCTTTTCCTTTTACCTTTTTACCTTTCTCCCTTAACCCGCCTTTATCCCTCGTTCCCTCTTGATGTTCGGTCCCCCGCCTTTCACAAATTGTATGACGATCAGGCCTGCTACAAACAGGGAGGCTATTGAGAGTACAGCTGGTCTTTGACTCCTCATACTGGAAGAGACGAAGCCAAAGAGAAGAGGCCCCAAGACCGCCGACGATTTTCCTACGAGGCTATAAACGCCAAAGTACTTTGATTCATTTCCCTCAGGAATAAACTGTGAAAAAAAAGCCCTTGACGAGGCCTGCACAGTTCCGAGCCCGAGACCTGCAACAGATGCGATGATCATGAAGTGGAGCTTCGTCTGCGTAAAGAATATCGCTGTAACGGTCAGGGTCCACAGAGCGAGTGAAATGGACGCCACTTTCTTGGGTCCCCAGTAGTCGATCGGCCGGGCCATAATAAAGGCACCGATCAGAGCAGTGCCTTGTATAATGAAAAACAACGGAATAACCTCAGCAGTTGTAAATGAAAGGGTTGAGACTGCAAAAATAGCCGAGAACGCGATTGCTGTATTCACTCCGTCTTCATATATCAGGTAAGCGATCAAAAACCTTCTCTGCGGCTTATTGAGCGCTATCTTTTTTAGAACTGAAAGAGTACTGGTCAGTCCTTTTCGTGCCCCTTCCATTATGCCTGTAGGGCTTTTCCCATCTGCCGGAAGAAACAGGAATGCCGGTAGAGAAAAAACAGCAAAGAACACCGCCACCATAGGCCACACAACCTCTATGTGCCCGGCCCTGTACAACATTAATCCAATCAGCAAAGAGACTATCGAACCCAAATAACCCGTGCCGAATCCCCATCCTGATACCCTTCCCTGATAGGCGCTGGACACAATATCCTTGAGAAATGCATTATAGAAAACAACTCCTCCTTCCATACCAACATTCGCCAGCACGGCAAGTATGAACCCCTCCCGCACCATTCCTTTCCCAACAAAAAACAGCGAAGCTGTGGCAAAAACGCACAAGCATGTGTAGATGAATAACAGGCGTTTCTGCATCCTCGCATGATCAGCTATCCCTCCAAGAAAAGGTGAGCTGAGTGCAACAATGGCCATGCTGAGTGAGATAGACCTTCCCCACCAGATATCGCCCTGCCCCAGACCGTTACCAACAACAACAGTCGCGTAATACACCGGGTACATCGTAGACAGAATCAGTATCGAATAACTTGAATTCGCAAAATCAAAAAGGCACCACGAAAACACCTGTTTACTGAACAAAGCACTTTTCACAACAACACTCTAGCACAAATCTGACCACTCAGTAACATAAAAAAGACCGGCTTGCGCCGGTCTTCGGGACGTGCTGAGCTACCTGTTGATCTGGATGGTCAGCGCACAGTCACCTGTAGGTACCCTGTACGTCCCGTTCGCGCGTCAAGTGCGCGCAGTGTTATCCTCTGACCTTTCTTGAGCCGGTCTACAAGCTCCGAGAACGTATCGAGACCGGTAATGGCCTGGCCGTTAACTTCCAGGATCAAATCATTCACTTCGAGACCGGCCCGGGCAATAGGTCCATTCTGCTCCACCTTTGTAATGACTATCCCCTCTCCTTCGTCCAGCTCATATTTATTTGTTTCTTTGGGTGTGGTAGACCTTACTTCGGCACCCAGCCTTTGTTTGACGGCAGTACCGAGACTTGCGGTAGCCGCACGTAAGTCGCCCATTCTGACTGTTAATTCCTGCGTTTTTCCGGCTCTTTGAATACTGACCTTAACATCCTTTCCAATTGGCGTGACTGCAACTTCGTTTCGAAGCATATTGCTGTCCGCAATCTGCTTCCCATTGAAGTTAATAATAAGATCATCTTTTCTGATCCCTGCCTTCTCCGCCGGGCTGCCTTTCGCGACATCAGCAACAAGCGCGCCTTTCGTATTGTTTATACCCAGGCCCTTCGCCAGTGCGGCTGTAGGATCCTGGGCTGACACACCAAGCCAGCCTCTCTCAACCCTACCATGGCTGATAATTGTCCTGGCCACGTGCAGAGCAATATTGCTTGGTATGGAGAGTCCGATCCCTTCGAAACCCCCGCTTGACGATACTATAACTGTGTTAACACCAATCACCTCCCCCTTCAGGTTTAGCAGAGGACCACCGCTGTTTCCCGGATTGATGGCCGCATCCGTTTGAATGAAATCCTGATAACTGCTCGGGTCCGTAATGCCTCTCCGATGTTTAGCACTGATTATACCGTGAGTGACAGTCTGGTCAAGACCACGCGGATGTCCAATGGCCATCACCCACTCACCCACTTCAATTTTATCCGAGTCCCCGAAAGTAACAAAGGGTAGCTGTTTGTTTGCATCGATACGAACAACTGCGAGATCAGTCTTTGGATCACTACCCACCAGTTTGGCGGAATACTTTTCTCCGTCCGCAAGTACAACTTCGATCTTGGTGGCACCGCCCGCTACGTGATAGTTAGTAAGGATGTTGCCTTTTACGTCGATCAGCATGCCCGTGCCGATGCCTTTGACATCCCTTTTAAACTTCTTCGAATTGTCAGGCGTATCAAAAAAATACCTGAAAAAAGGGTCGTTCTCGAATGGAAGAAATGGGTTTGCCACTTCCTGGCGGGCCGTCACTTCAATATGCACAACTGAAGGGATCGCTTTCTTCGCGATCTGAACAAATGTGTTACTTAAATCAACCGCCGTTCTCTCCGGGATTGCCGCTACGGCACAAACAGGCAACATCGTTGACAACAGTACCACTGCACATGCTATTTGTAATCTACTCAGAACTCGGCTTTTCTGCATCACAGGCTTCCTCCTTACGGGTTCACGTTCAACGATAAATATAAGACTTCATTCGTCTGAACGCAATTTGACTGCCTCGGAAGAACCTGATGATCAGAACCGGGGTTGTGATTCGTTCTTACTGTGGAACTATTTAAGTTTATGCTTTTTTGCCCATGCCGCGACATGAACAGGGCTTTCAAGGACTTCTGCTCCCGCAGCTCTTAGGGCTTCCTGCTTACCTGTAGCAGTCCCCGACGCTCCGCGAACAATTGCCCCGGCATGACCCATGCGCTTTCCCTGTGGTGAGTGCTTCCCCGCTATATATGCTGCTACAGGTTTTGTCATTCTTCGTGAAATAAAACCTGCAGCCTTCTCCTCCTGTTCTCCTCCGACTTCGCCAACGACAATCACCGCATCTGTGCCCTCATCCTCTTCAAACAGCTCAAGGAGGTCTGCGAGATTTCGTAACACCACGGGATCGGCCCCCATGCCCACGACCGCGCTCTGTCCAACACTGTTTTCCGAGAGGATGCCCGCAAATTCATATGAAAGAGTGCCGCTTCGTGAAATGACGCCAACTCTTCCTGGCGCGAACATAGACGCGGGCATAATACCCATTTTTCCTTTTCCGGGGACGAGAATACCGGGCGTAGTGGGACCTAGCGCGAACACGCCTTTTTCAAGGGCGTAGCTCCTCATGCGTATTACGTCTTTGACCGGTATATGTTCCGGAACAATAACAATCAATTTCACCCCTGCATCGATCGTCTCCATGAAAGCATCGAGAACAAAAGCTGCAGGCACGAAGAAGACGGAGGCATTTGCGCCGGTTTCTCTCACCGCTTCATGGACGCTATCAAAAACGGGCACACCTTCCACGGTCGAGCCGCCTTTGCCGGGAGTTACACCGCCAACCACCCTCGTTCCATACTCGAGCATCCAGTGTGTCTGTGCACTTCCGATACGGCCGGTAATCCCCTGTACTATCACCCGTGTTGAGTCATTCATCAATATGCTCATGTATCAACCTCTTCCTACGATTTCGTAAAGGCGTTCTACGGCCTTTTCTGTTGCTGCCTCGGTCACCACATGCACCCCGGCAGACCTGAAGATTTCCCAGGTTTCTTCCTGCTTATTACCGAGCGCTTTGGCAACAATCGGAATTTTGAGATTGTGTTCCTGTATGTAACGCACGACTCCTTTTGCCCCCTCGTGAATAGGATTTATGCCGCCGTAAACATTTATGAATATGCCCCTTAGACCGGGTTTCATCATTATCAACTCCATGCACCGGTACATCAGGTCCGCGGTGATTCCACCTCCTGTCTCAAGAAAGTTTGCAGGCTTCATCTTCTCACCGATAATGTCCGTAGATGCCATGCCGAGCCCGGCACCGGAAGAGATAAGCCCTATATCACCCTCAAGGTCGACGTACGTAACACCAATTTCACGACCTCTGCGTTCAAGAGGATTCTCAATGCGGTCGATACGATCCGGCAGTGGAAAGCGAATACGCGAAATTGCAGAATCGTCGACCTCCAGTACTGCGTCGACTGCTATGAGCCCACCGTTCGGCCGCACCACAAGCGGGTTAATCTCACAGATCAGCGATTCATAGCGTGTGGCAACTTTAAATAGTTGCCCGATGACATCTGTCCATGCAGCAATAAGAGGCTGTTTGAGACCAAGCATCCTCAGCAAACCCCGGGCCTGATATGCAAAATACCCGAACGAAGGTTCGATATGAAGAGAGGCAATTTTCTCAGGCGACGTCCTGGCCGTCTCCTCTATGAGCACGCCTCCTTCAGTACTGACAACAATAATTGGTTTACCCGAGTAACCGTCAACGGTAATACCGATATATAATTCTTTTGCTATCTCAACCTTCTCACAGACAAGGAGCTTGAGTACAGGCATTCCTTTTATGTTGGAACCCAACAAGGATTCCGCTACTTCCTTCAACTCATCGGGAGACGAAGCCGTTTTTATACCACCGGCAAGTCCGCGGCCACCCACAAGGACCTGAGCTTTGACAACGACCGGGTAGCCTATTTCGCCGGCGACGTGTATCGCTTCGTGCATTGTTGCGGCGACACCTCTTCTGGGTACCGGAATTCCGTAATGTTCGAATATATCGAGTGCTTCATATTCATGGAGTCTCATGTTCTATTCCTTTACGATGATCAAAATTGCGCTCTAAATCGGATGAAGTATAAAGTTGCGGATCAGATAAGTCAATCAAAAAAGAATCGCATATTTAATTATATATTTAGGAACGGAAAGGATTTTATCGACTCTTTGTTAGGAGGTTACAAGAAACTCGTCCCATCTGTGTCTCATGTGCTTCAGCAAAATTCTTGTGGGGTGAAGAAACAATCAAAAGACAGGCTTACGGTGTTCTTAAAATGTAATTGCATATTCAATTAAATTGGTTTAGAATACGTCATGGCTAAAGAAAAGAAGACAACCAAACATCAGGAAGACAGCAGTCTCGTCGCCTACCATGGCATCCGGCACATGCTTTATAGCAAGGAGCTTGTACCTGGACAGAGAATTGCCTACAGGGACCTTGCTGAGAAATTGAAGCTCAGCCCTACTCCCATCATTCAGGCTTTGAAATGGTTGGAACTGCAGGGATTTGTACTTCATGAACCGAACCGCGGCTATTCAATGGCTCCGTTCAGTTTAAAAGAGATTGAGGAGCTGTATGAAATTCGCGAGCTCATCGAGCCCTCACTCGTCCCCTCCACAATTCAGCATATCGACAAGAAGGGGCTCGCGGACTTGAAGGCGGCCCTTCAAGCACATCTTTCCGCAGAAAGGGAGTTCTATCTCAAAGAAAGGCTATTCAGAAACAGAGAATTTCACATGACTCTTGCTTCGCTTTCCGGCAAAGAAACACAAATCCGCATATTGCAGAATGTTTTTGACATGATCTTTCTCAAGTATGGAGGCAACTATTTTCCAATGGCATCGCTTTCGTCAACTGATCAGGCACACCAGGAGATCTATGATGCAATCGCCATACGGAGCCTCGATCGGGCCCAGAATGTCCTGAAAAACCATCTTACAAACGTCAAGGTCCAGGTGATGTCAAGTATCAAAAAGATGCTGGCGGAACAGGAACGAACTGAATTCTGAAGTGTTTGGTCGAGCAGAAATATTAGAGAATATCAGATAGAGGAGGAAACATCGCTATGGGTCTTAAGACAAAAGAAGAGTATATTGAATCTATACGGGCGCTGAAACCGACTGCATACATGTTCGGGAAGAAACTGGACAATATTGTTGACAATCCCAGACTGCGCGCGGGCATCGAAGCAACCGGCGCTACCTATGAACTTGCTAATATGCCGGAAAACCGTGACCTTATGATCACAACAAGTCCGCTTATCAACGAACCTGTCAGCCGTTTTACACTTCCCCCGCAGAGTATTGAAGATCTGGTAGCCAGGGTCAAGGTAAACCGTAAAGTAGCAAACCATGTGGGTACGTGTCATCAGCGCTGCACCGGTTTAGACTGTCTGTCTACACTCGCCATCGTGACATATGATATCGATCAGAAATACGGCACAAAGTACAACAAGAACTTCAATGATTTTCTGAAGTACATGCAGAAGAATGACCTGACCGGAAACGCAGGTGTTACGGATGTGAAAGGAGACAGGTCACTGAATCCAAACGAACAAATTGACAAAGATATGTTTTTGCATCTTGTCGAGAAACGTGATGACGGAATCGTAGTCCGCGGCGCAAAGGCGCACCAGACGGGATCCCTTTCTTCACATGAGATTATCGTCCTCCCTACCCGGGCTATGGGCAAGGCTGATGCCGATTACTCCGTAGCCTTCGCCATACCCTCAGACACAAAAGGACTGATCCACGTCGTCGGAAGGTCTACGCTTGATATGCGTGAGCTGGACGGCTGCGACATAGGCAATGCGTACTACTCAAAGTATTGCCCTACCCTGATCTTTGATAATGTTTTTGTCCCGTGGGAGCGCGTATTTATGTGTGGTGAAAGCGAATTTGCTTCTGACATGGTCATCAAGTTTTCTTCATTTCATCGTCAGAGCCATGGCGGCTGCAAATCCGGAAAGATTGATTGTATGATAGGATGTGCCCTCACCATGATGGACTATAACGGAACAGCAAAAGCCGGTCACTTGAAGCAGAAAGTGATTGATATGATCCACAGGGCTGAGACTCTGTACGGTTGTTGTCTCGCGTCCTCCTACGAGGGGAAGAAACAGCCGTCAGGTGCATTCTTTATCGATACCGTTCTTGCCAATGCGTCGAAAATCCATGAGGGTAAAGAGATGGCTGAAGCAACGAGGTTGATGATCGATGCCTGCGGCGGTTATGTTGCAGATCTACCCTCTGATCGCGACTTCGATAATGCTGAAGTCGGTTCTCTTTTGAAAAAATATTTCAAAGGTGTAGACAGTGTGCCGGTCGAGGACCGCATAAAAATGTACAGACTTGCTGAGAAATTGGCCCTGGAAAGCGCAGACACTATATCAGATATCCACGGCGGCGGATCGCCTGAGGCGCATCGAGTGACAATCTTCAGGGAAACAGATACGGCGAGCAAGAAGAAAGCGGCAAAAAGACTTGCAGGAATAAAGAGCTGATTATCTTAGTTCATAGTATACCCCCCCTTGTGGAACGCGGGCGTGAAGACGCCGGCGTTCTTTATTTTCAGTTTCGCTCATCATTTGCCTGTTAGCTGGGGCCTGCGTGTTTTACAACTTAATTCAACTTAGAAATCGCAAACTACAATCTCCAAACTCCAAATAAATCCCAAAACAGAGAATCGAACACAAAACAATTGCAGGGGTCACAGTGCGTCCGCCCAACGGTTCACGCCTTCACCGGAAACGGATACGCACCGGTGAAACATGCATCGCAGATCGCCGTTCCCATGAGTTCTCGTATCGTTTCAATGCTCGGATATGCGAATGTGTCCACGTCAAGGAGCTTCCTAAGCTGATCATCAGTACGATTCACGGCCAACAGTTCACCGGGTTTTGCCATCGCAACACCCATCAGACAGGGAAATTTTGGAGGCGGCGCCGTGAGCCGCATATGTATTTTTGTCGCACCTGCTTCCCGCAGCTTTGGAATGAGAACCATTGCTGTTGACCCACGCACCAGAAGGGAGTCGATGAGAAAAACCTCTTTGCCGGCGACGAGTTCTTCATTGACCTGGAATTTCTTTTCAGCCTGACTAAACCTGTCCTTTTCTTTTGAAATGATGAATACTCTTCCAATCTCACTTACCGTACTTATTGCAACCTTGAACGGAATTCCCGTTGTATCGTGGAAGCCAAGGGCGGCGGGGATAGATGCACGTGGAATCGGTACAATTATATCAGCCCTTTCTTTTTCCTCCTTTGCCATCTGCTTGCCGATGCTCTCTCTGAACTCATAGCTGCTCCTGGAAAACACGCGACTTGCGGGTGATGCATAGTCTAGACATTCCACTATACACGGACGGGGATCGGCCGGTGAGTATTGCATGGTGTTCATACTGTTGCCGTCCAATACCACAATGGTCCCCGGTTCGACATCCGCTATCCATTCGAACTGTCCATGAAAAGCGCATGTTTCAGAAGCTACCGCCCAGGCGTAATCATCTTCATCGCCTCTTCTCGCGATTGATAGTGGTCTGAATCCATATGGATCACGAGCGGCGATAAGCGTCCCGTTATGCAGTATAATGAGACTGAAGGCGGATTCCTTTCCGAGACGGCTAAGCGCTTTTTCTGTTTTTTCGAGTATATCGGAGCCTTCCGCTCTGGCTATCATGTGCAGGATTACCTCCGTGTCAGTCTCCGTTTGGAACAGGCCGCCCAGTTCTGCCACAAGCTGTCTATATTTCGGTATGTGGCCGTTGTGGACAACGGCGATTTTTTCCTTCCTGAAACTACCGACAATGGGCTGACTGTTCCTTGCGCTCGCTTCAGACGAAGTTGGATAACGGACTTCGCCGATACCGACAGAACCATATAGGGAGCGGCTGGCCGGCAGCGAGTGGAATATCGATCCCACTTCTCTCACTTCAGAGAATGATCCATCCCGTTGGCCGCATACAATTCCCCAACTTTCCTGTCCTCTGTGAGACAGGTTCTCAAGCCCCGCGCTTACCTCTAAAAATGCATTGCCTTTTCCTATAAATCCGAAAATTCCGCCCATGGCAGCTCCTTATCCCTCCTTTTCTGTTCTAGTATTTTGATTAAGACTGAATTCATTTTCACGAGCATAACCCTTCCTCACAGGCCCTTGCCATAATCGATCAGAGTCTGAAGGTCAAGAACGATTACTGATTCCTGTCCGACAACCCACGCATCGTAGCCGGAGGGAAGTACACTCACATCTCCCGCTTTGCACTCGAATTCCGAACCATCGTCGGTTACAACCTTTAAGACACCTGAAACATGGTACAGAAAATTAGGCGCCGTGGAGTCCTGGTTCACCCGTATGGAGGGTACAGACGTGCTCCATCTCCATCCCGGATTAAGGATAACCCTCGCAATTGTGACACCGCCTACATGCAGCAGTTCAAGTTTGCCATCGGGAAATTCCCGCACCTTCTCCGGTTCCTTAAAACTCTTCTTCTCAGACTTATGCATGATCTAACCCCCTTTTCTTTCCCGTGTATCAGGAATCCGTATATGCATAGCCGCGCACAAGTTACAGACGGCTATCAACGCACCGAACAAAAAAACATATTGAAAACCGAGTCCGTCCCACAGGACACCGCCGAAAACACCGATAGTCATTGAAAAAATATGATCAATAGTGACCGAACTCGTCAATGCCGGTTGGACATGCGAGTCCTGCAGTGCAATCTTCTTCATGTACGTCGAACGGGCTATATTCACCGACATGAGCATCTGGTCCAGAAGATAACATGCGCATACGACAAGGAAGGCCGTTTTCTCGGGCAATACAAATTTCGAAAAACCATAGCCAATACAGACGAATATGAGAAGTCCGGCTTCCCCGATAAGTACGAACCTTTCACCCAATTTGTCAATGGATCTCCCGAGAACGGGTTGAAAGAAAATGCCAAGAACCCCGCCTATAAGAAAAAGCGTGGCAATGGTTTGCGTGGGTTGATGGAACACTGTAACAAGTACCCATGGAGCAAATGTAAGGAATATCTGTTTGCGGGAGCCGTACAATACAGAAAGAAGATAGTACAGGCGGTACTCTCTGTAAAGTCTGAAATGTTCTTTCGGTTTTTGGATCTGATCGGATTTCATCATGAACATCAACACGGATGCGACGACATAACCAAAGGCTGCCAACGCAAACGTGCTCCCGAAAGAAAAACCAAGGTAGTTAAATCCCACAAAGACTATGAGACTGCCTGCAATGATTGCTGCATTCCTGATCAGATTCAATTGCCCGAGTCGTTGTCCGGTCTTCCCCTCCCTGGCGAGTTCCATTCCGATGGCGGAGGACAGCGGAATGAAGAGATGTTGTCCCGCACTGTATATGAACAGCCACACCACCATTGTCATGTAGAAAGGAGAGGCAAACCCGATGAGCAACGATCCGATAGCACACAGGCCCATTGCTACGGAGCTCTGACGACGGCTGCAAAGGAACCACAGACACGCTGAAATAAACAATGTCAAGAATCCGGGCAACTCTCTCGGAAACTCAAGAAACGATCTCTGAAATCCCGTCAACGCAAACCTTTCGCTCAGGAAATTGTTGAAAGTTGAATCAAACATGGCGTACGAAATGCCCATAATGAACGATACTGCGAAAAACACTTTCAATTCACGGGGCATACGCATTATGTGTGCCGAATATTTCTTCACGGATTACCTTGCGAACATTTGTAGCCAATTCGTTAGGTTATTATACCATAAGAGCGCGGCGCAGGGCACGGCTTGCATTGTCTTTTTTTACATCGGTTGGACCTCTCCTCGAAAACACTATTGTTTCCCTTTGCAGCCCGTCATATAATATTTGTGCTGCATAAATTCAGGCGCAGTATGAAGATGGATTTACAGACAATCATATATCTCCTAAGCGGAGGGCACATTAACATACAGGAAAGAACAGAAATGGGCATCTGGCCCCATTCTCCGCTGAGCTTCAGCGACCTTGCACTTGAACTTACCAACTATCTGAAAAATCACCAATGGTTCCCCGAAGAATGGGTTGAACGTAACGATGGTGATATTATTGTTGATGCGGCAGTAATAGAAAGGTTGAGTGATAACGAGTTTATGTTTCGGTCGAGGCAGCGAAACCCGAAAGACATAACGCTTATAGCATCCCGAACAGAGAAAGTTTTTGTTTCGGCTGAACAAGCTGCTGATTATTACTTGCGGACAGTCCTTGGTTTGCCCGGACGCCTGGATAAGTGGACAGTAGTAGAATAACCACGAGCATATTCCACCATCACACATAGGGATTGACACAGCAGGCTTTCAATTAAACAAACGGTAGATATGTCGTAGACTTCTCGAACGCACGAGGAATGAAATAAGACTTTCGCACGTGCTGGCTTTGCCCCCAGTGACGTTTTCGACCCGTGTTACCAAACCGGCTTCAGAAAAGAGGTGCCACCCTCAAATGCTGGTAATCAAATGACTCTAGTAATCGTCGGGCATACCGACAATGACGGCAACGGAGCACACAGTCAAAAGATTTCTTTGGTGAGTGTCTCCGCAGTACTGCTATACCGTGCAAGCAAAGGCATATCTGTGAACGGACATCCTGCGTCCCTGGAGTCCCCTGCTTTGACGGTTACAGCTACCCTCTGCCAAGATAGGGTTGTTCCCGCGGTAATTGAATCAGTTCAAGGATATTGATGTCGGGCGGCTGACAAGCCATGTAGACGACGGTGTCAGCAACTTGTTCGAAGGACATCATGAATCTTGGATCACGGGGGCTGCCGTCGCGTTCCTGGTTCCCCGTGACACCGGGATGCAGACACCCGCAGGTGATACCATACTCGCGTCCTTCCAGAGCCGTCGTGTGGGTCAAGCCGACCAGACCGAATTTGGCGCTATTATAAGGCGCTGTAAATGGACGTACACGTTGGGCAGAGATACTGCCGATGTTGATGATCCGACCGTGCATTTGCTTTTTCATGATGCGCATGGCTTCTCTCGTGCAGATAAAGGCGGCCCTGAGTTCGATATTCAGCACCCAGTCCCATGTTTCGGTAGACATTTCATCAATCGGTTGATTGACAAAGACACCTGCATTATTGACGAGGACATCGAGCTTCCCGAAACGTTCAGCTGTTTTTTTGAACAGGGTCATAATCTGACTCTCGCTGGTAATATCGGTTCGCACCACTTCGGCTGTTACTCCGTATTTTTGAACCAGACTCCGCGTCTCTTCCAGATCCGAAACAGTACGGGCCGCCAATACCGGATTTGCTCCCTCGCGTGCAAGTGCAATCGATATAGCGCGCCCGATTCCACGGCTGGCGCCGGTCACTATGGCAACTTTACCTTCAAGACGTGTCATAAACTCCTCCTCTTCACAACAATCATCACTGTTTCCTGTATGAAGGATGCAGTGCTCTTTGTTTGGCTCCTTATCTGCGGAATACCGAGCATGGGATTGCAGTAAACCACCCGGATAACCGTCGCAGGTATCTTCATCCTATAATATCTAAATTGCGTCAACTCCTCAATGATCTTGATAACCGGTGTTCTACAAGCCGGGTCCTTCCTTGCTCTTGAGTAATAGAAAAACCAGTCGCCTATTTGCGAAAACAAAACAATCTGATTTCACTCTTTCTGAACGCATCTCCCTATGCTAGTACCTACTTGCAAAAATTCCAATCCGTCACCCCGGCGAATACTCCTGCGGGGCACAGGCGCAGTGGTCGAGAATTCCTCAAAACAACTGGATTCCCCCGGCTCAACAATTTGCCGGGACAGGCGGATCCAGTCCGGAATGACGACAAAAGCGGAAACTCTGTGCATCTATTTTTGCAAGTAGATACTAGTAAGTAGCACGTGCGTCTCTGTGTTGGTCACCGTGACAACGGTAGATGTT
>CAYYLU010000011.1:0-2384 GCA_964472475.1 uncultured Syntrophus sp.
TAGAACGTAGCGGTACACGCCCTTTGGGTGATCTATCAAGGGAGTGACTTGTTGTCGCGAAGAGGAATAGCCTGACGAAAGGACTATGCGGCAGCAACGGGGTCGATAGGTGCCAACCCAACAATGTTCTTCAAAAAAGATCAACAATGTAGGTAAGTTCCCGGTTTCCGGAAAAACGCTTGACTCGTCCTGTGGGCTCTGGTAGGATGCTTAACAAATCCCCAAAAGGACAATACAATGGAACAATTTAAGAAGATACAAGGGATCGACAAGGTCCTGATCATAGGGTCGGGTCCGATTATCATCGGTCAGGCATGCGAATTTGACTACTCAGGGACACAAGCCTGCAAGGCGTTAAGATCGGCAGGGTACAAAATCGTGCTTGTGAACTCAAATCCTGCTACTATCATGACTGATCCGGAAATGGCCGATATCACGTATATCGAGCCTCTTACGGTTGATGTACTTGAAAAAATCATAGAAAAGGAAAAACCGCAGGGCCTGCTGCCGAATCTGGGTGGGCAAACGGGTCTGAATCTGGCGGCTGAACTGTCGAAAAAAGGAATTCTCGATAAATATGGAGTCAGGATCATCGGTGTGCAGGCGGACGCTATCGAAAGAGGCGAGGACAGACAGGAATTTAAAAAGACGATGAACTCCCTCGGCATCGAAATGCCCGTGAGCGAGTTGGCATATTCCGTTGACGAGGCGCTTACGATTGCGGATAAGCTGGGCTATCCGGTTGTTATCCGGCCGGCATACACCATGGGCGGCACCGGAGGGGGAATCGCCTATAATAAAGAAGAACTCAGGACCATAGTAAGCCGGGGCATATCAGCCAGTATTATCGGCCAGGTTCTCATTGAAGAATCGGTAATCGGGTGGGAAGAGCTTGAGCTTGAAGTAGTACGCGACTCCGATAACAAAATGATTACCGTTTGTTTCATTGAGAACATCGATCCCATGGGCGTGCACACGGGAGACTCGTTTTGTTCTGCGCCCATGCTCACGATTGATGAATCGGTTCAGAAGAAGCTTCAGGACTACTCATACCGCATAGTAGAGGCGATCCAGGTAATAGGAGGAACAAATATTCAGTTCGCCCATAATCCCAAAGACGGCAGGATCGTTGTTATTGAAATAAATCCGAGAACATCACGATCTTCAGCTCTCGCGTCAAAGGCAACGGGGTTTCCAATCGCATTTATATCAGCAAAACTTGCCGGTGGTTACACCTTAAAAGACATCCCATATTATCGAAGCGGAACCCTCGATAAGTACGTCCCTTCGGGAGAATACGTCGTCATTAAGTTCGCGCGATGGGCGTTTGAGAAATTTCATGAGGCGGAAGATAAATTAGGGACACAGATGAAAGCGGTCGGAGAAGTGATGAGCATAGGCAAGACATACAAAGAAGCGCTTCAGAAGGCAATCCGGTCACTTGAGAACAAGAGATACGGTTTGGGATTCGCGAAGAATTTCAATGAGCTCTCCCTGAATGAGTTGATGGTGAAGCTGAACGAACCCTCCTCTGAGCGCCAGTTCATCATGTATGAAGCCTTAAGAAAGGGCGCGACTGTTGACGAGCTGTTTGAAAAGACAAAGATAAAACACTGGTTTATTAACCAGATGAAAGAACTGGTTGAGCTTGAAGAAGATATTCTCAAGTACAAGAACAAACAGATACCCGACACTCTCCTTATTAAGGCCAAGGAAGACGGTTTTTCAGACAGATACCTTTCGCAGATAACTGCCAGGTCGGAAACAGAGATACGGAGCCAGAGATTAGGGCTCGGAAAGTCCGAAGCCTGGTGCACAGTGCCGGTGAGCGGAGCGGACGCGGCGTATTATTATTCAACCTACAATGCCCCTGACGAGGTGAAGGTCAGTGACAGGAAGAAGATCATGATTCTTGGCGGCGGCCCGAACCGGATAGGGCAGGGTATCGAATTTGATTATACGTGTGTCCATGCGGCATTCACCCTGCGGGATGAAGGGTATGAATCCATCATGGTAAACTGCAACCCTGAAACTGTCTCGACCGATTACGATACCTCCAATAAACTCTATTTTGAACCGCTTACCGTGGAAGACGTGTTGAGCATTTATGAAAAAGAAAAACCAATAGGCGCCATCGTACAGTTCGGGGGCCAGACCCCGCTCAATATTGCAAAAGAGCTGGAAGATGCAGGCGTAAAGATCCTCGGCACGTCTCCGGAAAGTATCGATCTCGCAGAGGACAGGAAAAGGTTTAATCTCGTAATTGAGAAGCTCGGCATACCTCAACCGGAAAGCGGAACGGCCGTAACTCTCGAGGAGGCTCTCGAGGTGGCAAAGCGTGTTGGATATCCTTTGATGGTCCGACCGTCATACGTGCTTGGGGG
>CAYYLU010000011.1:2484-3998 GCA_964472475.1 uncultured Syntrophus sp.
AAAGATATGAAACTGACGCACAAAACGTACCCGCACGTTGGTGTGAAGGAATCTGTATTCCCGTTCAACATGTTCCCTGAAGTTGATCCTACGCTTGGACCCGAGATGAAATCAACCGGTGAAGTGCTGGGTATGTCCGAATCTTTTGGGCTTGCATTTTTCAAATCGCAGGAGGCTGCCGGACAGGCACTGCCGCTCAAAGGAAACGTGTTGATTACCGTTGTGGACAGAGACAAGAAAGACGTCCTTGGCGTGGCAAGATCGTTACATGAATTGGGGTTTACCGTCACAGCGACAGAGCACACGCACGAATATCTGAAGAAAAACGGTGTACCGTCTACACTGGTGAAAAAACTCCATGAAGGGAGGCCGCATATAGTCGACGCGATACATAATAAAGAAATCGACCTCGTTATCAACACGCCTTCGGGGAAAAGCAGCAAATATGATGACTCGTATATTCGAAAAGCCGCGATAAAGTATAAGATACCGTATATCACGACGGCGGCGTCAGCGAAGGCGGCAGCCGAAGGGATTGGAGACTCGATCAGGAAAGTAGGATCGAGGATAGTCAAATCGCTGCAGGAGTATCATAGGGACATCGTTTAAAACCTGCCTGATCAGAGCGAAATACATTTGATCTGATCAGGCAGTTCCTCAATTGTAGGCCTCATGCTTTTGGTGGCTAGGACAGCTAACTTTGCCGCCTGCGGGTTCGCGCGTCCTCACCGTATGCGCGATACGCCTCCGGCGCGCTCGCCCTTGTCGCCGCGTTATCCATCCAAAATCACGTCAGGCAGAGGAAAGTGCCTCTTGCTTTCATTAAAAGCCCCGGAAATATTTCTCTTGCCCTTTTTTCTAATAACCAGTTACCATTTTCAATCCTGTCATTGAATCTTTTTTACAGGTATCAAGGTAAACAGCTTGTGAGTGTATGAATTTTAGAACGTGAACCGCAAGCAAGGGCCAGGAACCCTATGTTACAGTGTTGTGAGTAAATGTGACAAATATGAACGGCTTGATTGATTTCATGAAACCCGAAGATTGGGAGCAGGTCTGTTCCATATATCTTGAAGGCATCCGCACGGGCAACTCTACTTTTGAGTCCGTGGCGCCGGATTGGGAAAATTGGGATGCTGCTCATCTGAAAGATCATAGATTGGTGGTGAGAGACGGCAAGCACGTCCTGGCCTGGGCTGCGCTCAGTTCCGTATCCAAGCGTTGTGTCTACTCAGGTGTGGCTGAACTCAGTCTTTATGTGGCCGATGCATGCAGAAGCCGAGGTGTCGGCTCAGCCCTCCTCAGGGCCGTTATAGAATCAACCGAAAAGGCGGGATTGTGGACGCTCCAGGGAACCATTTTCCCCGAAAATACGGCGAGTCTCCGTCTTATGAAGAGGCATGGCTTCAGGGAAGTAGGCATACGCGAGAAGATTGGCAAGATGACACATGGGCATTATGCAGGAACCTGGCGAGACGTGATTCTGGTGGAACGACGAAGTACCACGACAGGCA
>CAYYLU010000011.1:4098-46059 GCA_964472475.1 uncultured Syntrophus sp.
CACATGAGAAAAATGCTAATAAGCAAAGCCTTTACGCTGATCGAACCCGGTCCCGTTGTCCTTATTACAACATATGACGGCGGGAAGAACAACGTAATGACGGTCTCATGGACTACGGTGGTGGACTTTACACCAACATTTGCGCTAACCACCGGTCCCTGGAACTACTCCTTTGCTGCCCTTACTGAAACAAAGGAATGCGTTATCGCAGTTCCCACTGTTGATATGCTTGATAAAGTAGTTGGAATTGGGACATGTTCCGGCGCGGATGTTGATAAATTTGACAAATTTATGTTAACGCCCCGGAAGGGAAAGTACGTCAAGGCACCTATGATCAAAGAATGCATCGCGAACATCGAGTGTAAAGTTGTCGATATCATTAAGAAACACAATATCATTGTCCTCGAAGGTGTTGCCGCCTACACTGATAATTCACGAAAGGAGAAGCGGGCTGTTCACGCGGTCGGGGACGGGACTTTTTTGGTAGACGGTCGCAAACTGGATCGAAAAGCAATGATGCGATCGAAACTGCCGGCCTATCTCTAGAAACATATAGCTGCTGTTTCTTTGGAGAATAACCCTGTTCCACTGAAAACAAACCGCATCCCGGGCTTCCGGCGTAGTTCTTCCAGAGCTATTCCAAACAGAATCACTCACCAATTATCTTTACCAGCACGCGTTTTTTACGTCTCCCGTCGAATTCACCGTAAAAGACTTGTTCCCACGGCCCAAAGTCGAGTTTGCCGTTCGTGATTGCGACCACGACTTCTCTTCCCATTATCTGACGCTTTAAATGACCGTCCGCGTTGTCCTCACCTACATTATGGCGATATTGTGATACAGGTTCATGAGGTGCAAGCGTTTCAAGCCATTTTTCAAAATCGTGATGGAGGCCTGATTCATCATCATTGATGAAAACAGAGGCAGTGATGTGCATGGCGTTACAGAGCAGCAGCCCCTCCTTGACCCCGCTTTCATGCAAACATTCTTCAATCTGAGATGTAATATTGATGAAAGCCCTTCTTGCGGGTGTCTGAAACCATAACTCTTTTCTGTAACTCTTCATTTGAGCCTCCATTTCGATTATAACCAGTCTCGGATGCTAAGGTTTGCCATGTGCTTTGTCGATACTGCCCGTTGACGCAGACCTTTGCAGGACACAGACTGATCACCGAGAAGTATGGCAGACTTTCAGAACGGCTTGCGGCCTTCGTAATTTCCGCCCGGATTATACCTGCACACCGCTATGTAGCCCGCGATGTCTTTTCGTTTGGCCACCGCGCAGCCTACATCTCTCGTCGTATTCCATACCATCTGTGTATAGTGACCATACTGATAGAAATTACCATCCGTGCCTATGGGTTTTCCCTTGTAGTGGCTTTTTTCGTTTCCGAAGCTGATCACGGCATACTCAAGCGCGGTGTAGGCATCTTTGTCAGTGCTCCACACGCCCGGTCCTCCGCTGAGATTTTCACCGTAATTTGTTTTTGATCCGGCATGAACCATCTTGAGCCCTTCATTACCGGCAAGATGCAGGGCCCACGTTTCAGCACTCTTCTGTACGACGTCTGACCATTTTACAGGGGGTACTCCAACTTCCCTCCTGTATTTGTTATGAAGGGCAATCACCATCGTTTTGGTCTCATTATTCATCGTAAGAAGGTATGCCTTATCGTTTTGCCCGTATGAGGTGACAGGAAATATAAACATAATGAGCAGTACCAGGGAAAATGTGTTTATAGACGGGACAGGCAAATTCATATCAGCCTATTCAGCGCTTTGGAGTTCAGCCAGTTGATTTTCGAATGCACCAGACTTCCGCTCGTACTCTCCGGTTGCGATATCGAGTTCTTCGAACAATGCTTCGATCCTGTTTCGCGCGTTATAAATGCCCATCGAAAGCGATTCAATCTTCCTGCCCTCACCGGTTTGAGATGCCTGAATGAGCTCTTTGTTATCCCTGTCGACCTGCGTTTCCAATTCCGTAATTTCCCGTTCCAGTTTCGTGATCTTTGCCTTCAGGGGAGTGAGCGCCTTTGATTTGTCGCTTATGATCTGTGCCCGGGCTTTTCGGAGATCCTTTCGTGTGGGGCCCTTTTGCGTTTCATCATCTTTTGCGACGTGATCTGGCGAATCCTCGAATTTTTCGTCCGCCCATCCGATCCTCTCCAGGAAATCAACGTAACCGCCCTCGAAGACACTAACGGCCCCACCGTCAAAGACAACCAACCGGTTTGCAATGGCTTTCAAAATCATCTCGCTGTGCGTGACAATGATAATGCCGCCATCAAAGTTGTCAATAGCTTCAATTAAGGCATCCACCGATTCCGCGTCGAGATGATTATCGGGCTCGTCGAGCAGTATCAGATTTGCCGGTCGGGCAAGGATTTTACCGAGCATCACGCGGCTGCGCTCGCCGCCGGAAAGCACCGAGACCTTCTTCAGCGCCTTGTCATCTTCAAACAGCATTGCGCCGCTTATGGCGCGCGCACTTGCCAGCGCATATTCGGTATGTGCCGCCAGTATCTCGTCAAGAACGGTTTTGTTCGGATCAAGGCGATCAATGTTCATCTGACCGAAGTAGGCAGGGAGAAGATTGATATTTGGCTTTATAGAGCCGTTTGCCGCATTGAGTTCGCCTGCTATCAGTTTTAGAAGCGTCGTTTTTCCTTTCCCGTTCTTGCCGATTACTGCCACCCGGTCCTGTTTTTTAACAGCTAGTTGCAGTCCCTTTATGATAAGGGGGGCATCCTCGTTGAAAGAAAAAGAGAGGTCATCAATCTCGACGAGCCACTTTCCCGGGAAGGGCGCTGATTTAAATTCGAAGTCGAGCGTTCTTTCCTGGACTAATCGGGACTTTTTTTCATGCTTCTCAAGCATCCGGATTTTGGATTGGACCGCCTTCGCGCGAGTAGCCTGTGCCCTGAAACGATTGATGAACTGCTCGATCTCCCTTCTCTTCTTCTCATCATTCAATCGGGTTTTTTCGTAAACCTCCTCCTCTTGAATGATCTGCTGATACAGTTTCTCCGTGCCTCCCGACACCTTCCTGATCTTCTTCCGATGTATGCCCATTGTGTGCGTTGTGACACTGTCCATAAAAGATCTGTCGTGAGTAACAAGGATGATCTCGTTCTTCCACGAACGTAAGAACTGAGTCAGCCACCGAATTGAGACAATATCCAGGTAATTTGTAGGCTCATCGAGCAGAAGGAGGTTCGGCTCTGATACGAGAATCTTCGCAAGATTAAGCCTTACCTGGTATCCCCCCGAGAGCATCCGTGGGTCAAAATCGAATCGCGAAGGAGAAAAACCAAGGCCTTGAAGTATTGCCTTAACACGATATGACTCATCCTTACCTTCATCCGATATATGTATATCAACACACGCCTCTTGAAGCACTGTTTTCTCTGTAAAGTGTATGTGCTGGGAGAGATAGCGCATCGAATACCCTTTGGGAGTGGAAATGGTGCCGTCATCCGAGCCTTCTTCTCCGGTCAGGATTCTCAGGAGAGTTGTTTTTCCGGAGCCGTTTCTTCCGGTAAAGCCAACCCTTTCGCCGTCATTTATGGTAAAGCCCACTGACTCAAGAATGGTTTCCGTACCGAATGATTTGGATAAATCTGTCACTGTCAGCATATTTATCTATTTCCGGCATTAGCTTACTGAAATCGGGGGGAAAAGACAATGGAGGGGTACCTGAGAATCACCTTTTGCTGCAGCCGGTCAGCCTCTATTAGTCGCGCACTGTCCTTGCAGGTACTCGTATATTTCCATCAGATTAGAAAATAGCGGATGGTCTTCATTTTCGTTCCAGGGGTTTCGCAGCCCCGCTCTTACGATACCTGCCTCAACTGCTTTCTGCAGTGTCACCGGGCTATCATCAATAATGGCCCATGCGTCCGCAAAGAGTACGGATTTGTCATAACTCACGTGAAGTTCATCAAATACAAGTTCGTGTTTCTTGAGCCACTGCTTCGTGGCATGGTTGGTGCCCTTTTCCCGATGACTTGCTATTACGACGTAAAACCCTTTTTCCTTAAGCAGAGAGAGAAACTGCCGCGATTCAGGGTAAACCCCGTACTGATCCTGATTCAAATGAATTTCCCTGATCACTGTGTAAAGGGTTTTTTCGTTGATGTAACCGTTCCAGAAATCCCATTCCCGCCAGAGCGCATGCTCAGGTATAGAAGGCGCCACCTGCTTCAGGTGACGGTATAACACGGGTGCCAGATCCCAAAGAGTATTATCTATATCGACTATTATCTTACGCATAATATAGTATACAGGATGGCTCCCGGTTTTTGAAGGGCTTGACGACACAGCGGCTTGGTTTTGAACAGCTTTTGCCAGTGAGCAGCACAGAGAGAACACGCTTAAGTATCCGCTGTTGCATGACGATTAATAAAAGGAAATAGAGTGGTTTTCAAAATGATGAGAAGCGCTCAGACTATCCGAAAATCCTTTTCTCAAAAGGAGAAAGTCAATGAAACTCGAACAAAGAACATGGATTAAACCAGGTGGTTGGTCTCCCGGAGAACAGAACAATGATATGCATGACAATGCTCAACTCGTTCTTGTGTTTGCCGCTACAGACGTTCTAAAAGAGAATGCATTCTACCCGGAGCTGCGTGCGAGATACCCAAAGGCGCACCTATTCGGCTGTTCTACGTCGGGTGAAATAGCCGGCACCAGCGTTTCAGATAATACGCTTGCGGCCACAGCGATTCATTTCAAGGACACGCGCATAGCAGTTGCTAAAGTGCCCTTAGAACGTGTATCAAGCAGTTTCCAGGCGGGTGAATTGCTGGCGAAATCCATTCAACATGAACGACTGTCACATGTGTTTGTACTTTCGGACGGGCTGAATGTCAACGGGAGCGATCTGGTGGCCGGCCTGGCACAAAGTCTTCCTGAGCACGTAACCATCACGGGAGGTCTTGCCGGGAATGCCGATCACTTTGAAGAGACGTACGTATTGTGCGACGGTGCTGCTGAAAGGAATCTTGTCGCGATCCTGGGATTTTACGGTGACAGACTAAAGGTGGGATATGGATCAATGGGAGGGTGGGACCCATTCGGGCCAGAACGATTGATTACAAAATCAAAGGATAATATCCTGTATGAACTGGATGGAAAGTCAGGACTGGAAATCTACAAAAAATACCTTGGCGAGCATGCCACCGGGCTTCCTGCAACGGCGCTCCTGTTCCCGTTGAGCATACGAACAAAAGATGGTGAGTCTGGTATTGTGCGTACGATTTTGGCGGTAAATGAAAAGGATCAGAGTATGACCTTCGCAGGGGACGTTCCCGAGAGGGCATATGCCCGGTTCATGAAGGCAAACTTTGAGCGGCTGATAGACGGCGCTCATGAGGCTGCAATAGTCAGCTGCAACGCCATAAAAGATACGCCGCCTGAACTCGCTGTTCTTATAAGCTGTGTGGGAAGAAAGCTGGTTCTTAAACAGAGGATTGAGGAAGAAGTGGAGACGATAAGGGACGTGCTCGGCGAAGACGTGGTTATGACGGGTTTTTACTCTTATGGGGAGATATCGCCATTTGCTCCCGGGGAGTCATGTGCTCTCCACAACCAGACGATGACAATTACCACGTTTAGCGAACAATAGGGAAGAATTTCTTGAAAAGAATTCACAGCCTGCTGAAGCGTCAGATAAGAAAGTATTTCAATGATGCGCAAGAGGTGCCCGCGGAATTGCAGGGGTTTCTTGAGCTGGTGAATGACGCGTACTTCGAGTTCGATACGGACCGGAATATGCTGGAAAGATCGTTGGAACTAAGTTCGCAGGAACTCCTGCAGGCAAACACCGAAATGCGGGTGATCTTCGAAGCTGTTCCAGACCTGTTTTTCAGGCTTAATTATGACGGAATGATTCTTGATTGCAAGACCAGCAGGGAATCTGATCTTTACACCTCCAGGAGGAGGCTTATCGGGCGCAGAATATCGGATGTTCCCAGTGCGCCGGCCGCAAGGAAACTTCTGGAAGCCATTGAAGAACTCAAGCGCAAAGCCGCAATGGTAATCACTGAATACTCGCTTATGATCAATGGTCAGGAATATTTCTATGAGGCACGGCTTGTGCCTGCGCTGGAAAATGAATTCATTGCTGTGATCCGGAATGTCTCTGAGCGAAAAATGGCTGAAACCGCTCTCAAAGACAGCGAGGAGAAATACAGAAGTGTCGTCGAAGGCTCTCACGTAGGCGTCTACATAGTTCAAGAAAACATCTTCCGGTTTGTAAATAGTATGTTCTGTGAAATTCACGGGTATCCATACGAAGAAATAGTAGATAGCATGGGGCCGGAGGTTTTTATAATAGATGAAGGAGCGGAAAAGGGAATACCCACAGAGAATGCCCGAAAAACCCCTGATTCCGATAAACAGATGTCGGAGGCGATATATCGTATTCGCCGGAAAGACGGTGAAATCCGTACCATAAAGACCATGAGCAGCATGACCGTTTTTAAGGGAAAACCTGCTCGTATAGGCACGTTGCTGGATATCAGTAAGGAAACTGCCCTCGAGGAACAACTCGTCCAATCTCAAAAACTTGAAACCATAGGCAGATTAACGGGGGGTATAGCGCATGATTTCAACAATATGCTCGGTGTGATCCTCGGTAACGCTCAGCTTGCAATGATGAATCTGCCGCCCGAAAGTGAAGCTAACGAATTCTGCCTGGAAGTAGAGAAGGCAACTCACCGCGCAGCGGAATTCACGCACCAGCTTTTGGCATTCAGCCGAAGACAAGTTCTTGAGATGAAAATAGTAGATCTGAACGAGATTGTAAGCAATTTCGAAAAGATGGTTCAGCATATTATCGGGGAAAAGATAGACATGAGAATAGATTTAAGAAAAGGCGCTCCGCACATAAAAGCGGATAGCACACAATTAAATCAAATTCTCCTGAATCTTGTGGTAAACGCGCGTGAAGCAATGACCAATGGAGGCAAGTTGAACATTGCCACAGACTTCCTGTTTATAGATGAAAGAAACATTCCACTCTTTCGCGATGTCCCACGTGGGCAATACGCTATGATATCAATTACCGATACGGGCGTTGGAATGGACAAAGAAATGCTCAACATGATGTACGAGCCGTTTTTTACTACGAAAACTCACGGCACAGGACTTGGGCTTTCCGTGGTCTATGGAATAGTTAAGCAGCACGGCGGATTTATCGATGTGTACAGTCACCCTGGATTAGGGACAACCTTCAAGGTATATTTTCCATGTGCCGACGAGAAGTGTGAGACAGTGCAGCAGGATCAAATTGAAATCAAGACCGGCAGCGAAACCATTCTTATAATTGAAGACGATGATGAATTCAGGAAAATTGAAAAGACCATCCTTGAGAAGCTCGGATATCAAATACATACGGCAGCCGATGGGATCCTGGGAATTGAACTTTTCAGGGAAAAACATTCGGATATCAGTCTTGTGATTATAGATCTTATAATGCCGAAATTAGACGGTTTGGAGACGAGGGAAGAGTTGAAGAAGATTGATCCTGGTGTTCAGTCTCTTTTTATCACAGGCTATGGTCTGGACGGAGTACAGTCCAGATTCGATCTGGATGAGACCACCGATATACTCCACAAACCTTTTACTTTCAATGCCATTTCACAGAAGGTGAGAGAGGTTCTTGATCGGCGCAAGTCCTCAATAAGATTGTAAAAGTTCAACTCCCCCTGTATTTGTTTGTGATAGGCATTCTCCGGTCCTTTCCAAGCGCCCTTGATGTGATCTTGACGCCTGGTGGAGATTGTCTTCGTTTGTACTCGCTGCAGTCAACCATCCTGAATACCCTCTCCGCCTCTTTTCGTGTGATAGACAGATTTTTCATCTCTTCAATAGATTTGTCATCTTCGATATAATCCTTGAGAAGCGGATCGAGCTGTTTGTAGGGTGGAATGGTGTCCCGATCCTTTTGGTCCGGTTTCAGCTCTGCCGTGGGTTCTTTAATCAGTATGCGCTTTGGAATGACTATGGAAATATTATTCCTGTATTGCGCCAGCTTATATACAAGCGTCTTCGGCACATCTTTGATAACCGCAAAACCACCGGCCATGTCCCCGTATAATGTGGCATAGCCGACACTCATTTCCGACTTATTTCCCGTTGTCAGAACGAGCCAGCCGAACTTGTTCGAGAGCGCCATCAGGATGTTTCCCCGTATGCGCGCCTGAATATTCTCTTCCGTTATGTCCTCCTGAGCACCCGCGAAAATAGGCTTAAGCATATTGAGATAGGAGACATATACATCGTTGATAGGTACGTGGATGAGCTTGATCCCAAGATGCCGGGCAAGCTCTTTTGCATCTGTTTTTGATTCATTCGACGTGTATCTGGAAGGCATAAACACGCCAATGACATTCTCGGGACCGAGAGCGTCAGCAGAGAGCGCGGCAACGATCGCAGAATCAATACCACCGGATATTCCGATTACTGTTTTTGTAAACCCATTCTTGACGACATAGTCGTGCAAACCGAGTTTCAATGCGCCATACACTTCAGGGATAGGATCCGGTTTTCTTGTTCTTGCATGCGGGATCTCCTGCAGCTTGGCTTTATTTTCACTCTTTATCGCCGGCACAATGAGTACCTTTTTGCATTGGCTCGAAGGTCCTTCTTTTCTTTTTCTTCTCTTCAACTGCGCAGCGGGTATGTCGATGACGAGGAGGTCTTCTTTGAATGTTTCAGCACGGGCAATAACACCCCCGTTCTTGTCCATAATAAAACTGTTTCCATCGAAGACTATTTCGTCCTGCCCTCCAACAAGATTGACGTAACAGACGTACAGGTGGTTTTCAACTGCCCTTGAAGCTGCCATTGTTTCACGCATATCAGGCTTCTCCTGCTGGTACGGAGAGGCGTTGATGTTAAAAACCAGACCAGCGCCGCAGGCAGCAAGCGAACTGACCGGCCCTTCCTTGTGCCACATATCCTCGCAAATACTTACCCCATATACGGCTCCATTTACTTCAAAAACCAGGGGTTGTGAACCGGGGCTAAAGTACCTTTTTTCATCAAAGACGCCATAGTTGGGGAGCAGTTGCTTGTGATATATACCCTCTATTCTGCCGTCATGCAGGACTGCCGCGGCGTCGAAAAGAATGCCTTTGTGCCTGTCCACGAATCCAACGACGGCAGTTATATTACCGGTTTTTCTCGCCAGCTCATGGAGCGTTCTTAGGTTATCATCGATGAATGACTTCTTCAGAAGCAGGTCTTCAGGCGGATAACCCGTCACCGCAAGCTCGGGAAAGGCAATTATGTCGGTCTCCATAGAGCCAGCCTTCTCGATATACTCTAATATTTTAGAAGCATTTCCTTTGAGATCCCCTACCGTACTGTTGATTTGAGCTGCGGCGATTCTTTTCATCTTGTAAACACCATCAATGTTTTTGTCGTCTTCCTTTCTCTTGAGCAATCCGATATACCTACAAAAAAGCGTCACAAACCACGTGTGTGATTTGGACGCCTCTGTCCTCGCGTGAATGCGTCTGTGCTTTCCCAGGATCGCATCCTTGTTTCAGAAGCAGAATAAATGTTTCCCCCTATTATGTCAAGCCCTTTTCCTCATGTCTGAAGCGAGTATAACGGCTTCTGCTATTTCTTTCATGGTCTTGCGCATGTCCATGCTTTTCTTATGTATCTTCTTGTACGCCTCATCTTCCGTCAGGGAGAGTTCTTTCATGAGTATGCCTTTTGCCCGTTCAATAATCTTTCTCGATTCCAGCGCCTCCTTGGCGGTCAGTATTTCCTGGCTAAGATTCGTGTTTTCAATTGCCACGGCGGCCTGGTTCGCGACCGCCTGAAGTATGTCGATTTCCTCTTTCTTGTACACGTGTTCGTTCTTGGTGTAACTGTTAATGACCCCTATGACTCTGTCCTTTATCATCATGGGTACCGACAGCAACGAAACGATTCCTTCTTTCTTAGCGATTTTCGGGTACATGTAATCCGGTTCTTTTGTAACATTCAGGACAGTGATCGGTTTCTTCTCTACAACCACACGTCCGCTGACAGACTGTCCCACCTTGAGGTTCGGTTTGTTAACGTAATCGTCGCTGAGACTTTGCGTAGCCGAGATCACGAGTTCCTCCTTCTTCGGATCCAGCAACATGATAGAACAAATCCTTGAGTCCATGACTTTTGCCGTCATGGCTACAATAAGCTGCAGTATTTCTTTCAAATAATAGTCAGAGACAATCGTGCGCGATATTTTAGAAAGAAGGTCCAACTGCCCCGCCTTTTTTACTATTTCTTCATGCGCTATTGCATTCCGGATTGCGCTTCCAAGGTAGCGTCCCACCGTAAAAAGGAGCTTCGCCTGATTCGCGGGGTATACATGCTCATTCCTGTTCTGAAGATTGATGACTCCAACCAGCTGGTTCCTTGAGAGAACGGGTACTGAAAGAAGCGCTTCATATCTGTCTTCTTTCAGCGAGGCGAATTCTTTAAAACGTTTATCCTTATAAGCCTCTTTTGATAGCATAACAGGTTTCTTTTCCTTCGCTGCCCAGCCCGTTATTCCTTCCCCCATTTTGAGTTTGAGGTCGGATGTACGCGTAATCTCAGTATCGTTGGAAGCGGCGGCCACCAATTCATTGTTCAATCCGTCATAGAGGTAGATGAGACACGAATCTGTTTTTACAAACCGGACAACGGTATCGACTATTCGCTTGAGCAACTGAGTGAGATCGAGATCATCGCTTATATCTTTAGCTATTTCGTGCAGTATACGTAATTCCTGCTCATTAGCATCTACCCGGGTAGTTTGTGATCCGTTAGCGGATTTGCTTTTAGGTTGTCGCATCTTTCAGTATCACCTTGTCGTTTTTCAACTGGAATAATATACTGATTGTTTCCTTCAATTTTCGAACTTCAGAATGTCACCTGACTGGGGCTGAGCGTATATTGGCGACGCCGCACAGTGACGAATCCTTTTTTCATAAGTGAAGCGACCATGCGGGACACAGTCTCTCGTGAACACCCGCAGGAATTGGCGATCTCGATCTGCGTCGGCCCTTTTTCGATAATAATATAATCCTTAACCTTGACGCCGGTCTTAGCACCGATTTCCAGCAGATACTTAAGTATTCGTCCTTCCACGTTCAGGAACGCAAGCCAGCGTATCCGTTCGTCCGCAACACGCATACGTCTCGACATTACCTTCAGAATTTCAACGGTAATTGATGGGTTTTCGAGTAACAACCTCATGAAATCAGGTCTCCGTATGATCAACAGTTCAGCGCTTTCCATCACAATAGCATTTGCGGAACGCGGAAGTTCATCTATTAACGAGAGCTCACCGAAAAACCCGTCTTTGCTCATGACATCCAGAATGTATTCACGACCTTCTTCATCGTAAAGACAGACCTTCACCTTTCCTTTCAGCACTATATACAACGCATCGCCTGTTTCGCCTTCCTGGAAGATGGTTTGATTCTTATAATAAGAATTAACCAGGAGAATCCGGGAAACGGCTTCCATCTGGTCTTCTTTTAGCGTTGAAAAAAGGTGTACGTTCCGTAAATTGTCCGTATATTTACGCATCATACTGGTTTAATAATACTAGTTCTCTAATAATTGTGCAATGTTTTTGAACAATTCTTTGATCCTGTCCGCCGGTATCCCTCCCTGGGCGATTGCTGCGCTACCACCACCTTTGCCGCCGTACTGCTGGGAAATACGTTTCATCACTGTGCCCGCATTGAACTGTGTTTGTGCCTCCTTGCTTACAGCTACTACGAGAAGCCCCTTGTCGTCCGCTGCCGGTGAGGCGGCGACCACAACACACCGCTTTGCCTTGTCTCTGACGATGTCTGTGATCTTCCTTAAGTCATCTGCTGATGCGTCAGTCAGGTTCAGAGCGACTATACTGCAGCTATTCTTCTCGGGGGCATTCTGAATTGCTTCATCAACTTTTTGGCGCATCACTTCTTGTTTCAAATGGTTGATCGCCTTTTCTCTGACGCTGAGTTCTTCGATGAGGGCTTCGACTCTTTCACCGATTCTTTCCGTCTCGGAGTTCGTCCGTTTGGCGATTGACTTCAATGTTTCTTCTATCTTTCTTTTGTGGACAAGGGCGCCTCTGCCCGTAGTCGCTTCAATCCTCCTGATTCCTGAGGCAAGGGAACCTTCACTGATCATATGGAGACTACCTATTTCTCCGGTGTTCCTGACATGAGTTCCACCGCAGAGCTCCATACTGAAATCACCAATCGTGATCACTCTCACCGTCTCTCCATACTTCTCCTCAAAAAGAGCCGTTGCACCATCTCGTATCGCGTCCTGCCTGTTCTTTTCTTCAATCATGACCGGCGAGCATTCCATAATTTTGTCATTAACGATATTTTCAACGCGGACAATCTGTTCATTGTCCATTGCCTCAAAATGAGTGAAGTCAAAGCGCAGCCTGTCTTTGTCCACGAGCGACCCGGATTGTTTTACATGATCGCCCAAAACTGTTCTCAAGGCGTAATGCAGTAAATGTGTGGCCGTGTGGTTACGTGACACATCCTTTCTCTTTGCAATATCTATGGTCAGATCCGCAAGATCGCCTGCCTTGATTGTTCCTTTTTCGACGGTTATTTTGTGAGAGAAAAGGTCCGGTTTGAGTTTATTGACCATTGTGACCTTTGCATACGCACCAGAAGCCAGTATTGTAACCGCGCCCTCATCACTCACCTGTCCACCGCTTTCAGCGTAAAAGGGAGTCTGCGTCAGAAAAAGCTCGCCTTCCTGTCCCTCGTCTATGGAATTAACGAGGTCCTCTCCGATGAGGATACGTTGGATGGAGCCCCTGTCCTGTGGGGTGGTGTAACCGGTGAACACATTAGCTATGTCTTCTTTCAGAATATTCAGATGACCGCGGTCCCATTCTTCCCCTTTTATCTTTGATCCTGTTCGTGATCGCGTTTTCTGCTCCTGTGAAGCTTCTTCAAAGCCGGCCTTGTCTATTGTAAATCCATCTTCTTCGGCCATATCTGTAGTGAGATCCAGAGGGAATCCATATGTATCATACAGTTTATAAACGATATCTCCCGGTATAGCCGTTCTGTTTTCCTTCCTGAGCGAGTCCGCATACTCTTCATACAATTTCATGCCCATCGACAGTGTTTCGGTAAAGCGTTCTTCTTCGCCCCGAATTACGCGGAGAATATACGAGTGATTGTTTTTGATTTCAGGATACACATCTTCCATTGTATTGACGACCGTTGTTGAAAGATCATAAAGAAATTCCTTGTTGATTCCGAGCTTTTTTCCATAGCGCAAAGCCCTTCTAATTATGCGCCGGAGCACGTAACCACGGCCTTCTTTCGAAGGAAGAATGCCGTCATTGATAATGAAAGTCGCGCCCCTCGCGTGATCGGAGATGACCCTCATGGCTATATCGGTTTTTCCGTTTTCTCCATACGTATGGCCGGAGATCTCTCCAAGACGGTCCAGGATCGGTACGAACAGGTCGGTGTCGTAGTTTCCAATTTTGCCCTGCATGATCGATGTAATACGCTCGAGTCCCATGCCTGTGTCTATTGAGGGGCGAGGCAGATTTTTCATCTCCCCGGCAGCGTTGCGCTCGAATTCCATAAAGACAAGGTTCCATATTTCAAGATAACGGTCGCAATCACAGCCCACCTTGCAGGTAGGTAGCTTGCAACCGACTTCAGGGCCAAGATCATAGATGATTTCAGAACATGGGCCGCACGGGCCTTCGTCACCCATTGACCAGAAGTTGTCCTTCTCGCCCAGCGGGACGATCCGTTCTTCTCTTACCCCTATTTCTTTCCACAGCCGTGCTGCCTCATTGTCTTCCGTGTAAACGGTTATCCACAGTTTATTGACATCAAGTGCGAGTTCTTTTGTCAGGAATTCCCACGCATAGGAGATCGCCTCTTTCTTAAAATAGTTCCCAAAAGAAAAATTGCCCAGCATCTCAAAAAACGTGTGGTGCCTGAGCGTCTTGCCGATGTTTTCAAGATCATTGTGCTTTCCGCCGGCCCTCACGCATTTTTGACAGGTCGTGGCCCTCGAAAAAGGCCTTGTTTCAACTCCGAGGAAGACATTCTTGAACTGGACCATGCCGGCATTCACAAACAGGAGTGAGGGATCTTTTTCCGGGACAAGGGAAGAACTTGCCACGGGTGTGTGGCCGTTTCTTTCGAAATAATTCAGGAATTTCTGTCTGATTTCTTTTGATGTCACGCTTCACCTTTTTTTAGAGCTACCTGCTCGAAGATTTTGGCTTCTATTTCTTTCATTACTTCAGGGTGTTTCTTGAGAAAATCTTTAGCGTTCTCACGCCCCTGTCCTATACGCGAATCATTGTATGAGTACCAGGTCCCGGCCTTTTCGATTATATTCATGTCAGTTCCAAGGTCTACAACATCGCCTTCACGAGATATCCCAAGTCCGAAGATAATATCAAACTCAACCTCCTTAAAAGGAGGAGCAAGTTTGTTTTTAACGATCTTCACGCGTGTCCTGTTTCCTACCACATCCTGGCCGTCTTTTATTGATGCGATTCTGCGAATGTCGAGACGGATCGAGGAATAAAACTTCAACGCATTACCTCCTGTTGTTGTCTCCGGATTACCGAACATGATACCAATTTTCTGTCTGATCTGATTTATGAAAATAACTGTGGTCATAGACTTGCTTATCGTTGCCGTTAACTTTCTTAACGCCTGCGACATGAGTCTTGCCTGCAATCCCATGTGGGCATCGCCCATCTCGCCCTCGATTTCTGCCCTTGGCACCAGAGCTGCAACCGAATCGATGACGACGATATCAACCGCGGCGCTGCGCACGAGGATTTCAGCAATGTCGAGTGCCTGTTCCCCTGAATCGGGCTGTGAAATCAATAGATCATCAGTATTGACGCCGATGCGTTTAGCGTAACTGACATCAAGGGCATGTTCCGCATCGATAAACGATGCAGTGCCGCCCTGTTTCTGCATTTCCGCAACTACCTGAAGGGCCAGTGTTGTTTTTCCTGATGCCTCAGGGCCATATATTTCAATGATCCTTCCTTTTGGAAGGCCACCGATTCCGAGTGCTATATCGAGTGCGATCGATCCGGTGGAGACAACCGCTATGGCTTCGACGGGCTTTTCGCCAAGCTTCATAATGGAACCCTTGCCGAATAATTTCTCAATTTGTGTTACCGCCATGTCTATAGCCTTTGTTTTGTTTCCATCTTCCCGCCTGGTCGCATCTTCCTTCACGTCTGTCCCTCCCTTTCTCATTTTTCATCCCTTTTCATAAATCTTATCTGGCTGCGCGGCTCGTGAATTGCCCCTTCCCGTGTCAGAGTGCTGCTATATAGTACAAGGCTGTCGATATAGAACAATGTCTCGTCCAGCGGCACTATGTGCTGTTTTAGAATTGGCAGCGCTTCTTTTAATCTTCCGAGAGTTATATGTGGTATAAATCCCCGTTTTTCTTTCTCAATGCCGACCGACTCGAGACGATTCTCTATATCATGAAATATCGTTTTGATGTTGTCAACTTCTTCGTGAATTGCGGCCACCAGGACTCTGGGGTGTTTGCGGTTTGGAAACGCGTCGAGTTCTTTGAGCCTTACCGGCACCGCGCCATAGTAGTCGCCGATTCCGTTCAGTGCGAGCAGTATTTCTTCTGCTTTTGCCTCCTCGATTTCTCCGAAAAACTTCAGCGTAATGTGCAACGCATCTGGTTTAACCCACCTGATACCCGAGATGTGTCCCGATAGACTATCGATGGTTTCAGACAAATAGGTTTTGGCGCTATCGGGAAGCTGCAGGGCCAGAAAGGTCCTCATGCCGGCCCCCCCTCCAGATAGTGGAGTAACATTTCGAGTATTTTCTCAGAAGCCTGTCTTCGTATCCCGATACGATTGCCATCAAACACATGTCTGGCCGTAAACACGTTTCTCTTAGAAGCGAGCGCCATATAAACGAGGCCCACAGGTTTTTCCATGCTGCCGCCTCCAGGTCCTGCTATGCCGGTCACCGACAGGCCTATGTCAGACCTGAGCAACTCCCGTACGCCCCTTGCCATGCCTCGAGCAACGACCTCACTGACTGCACCGTGCCGTACTATTGTTCGTTCGGGAACAGAAAGTAATTTCGTTTTTGCTGCATTACTGTATGTTACAAGACCCGAAACAAAATAAACTGATGAACCGGCGATGTCTGTTATCCGTTTGGATATAAGCCCTCCGGTGCATGATTCTGCCACGCTGATATTTAGACCCTTTTGCAGCAGTATTGCGCCGATCCTTTTCTCTATTTTCATAAGAACAGCCCTAAAACGAGCAAAATCATGCTGGCAAAGATACCCGCGATCACGTCATCAGCCACGACACCGTAACCGCCCTTCAATCCCTCAAACCACCGTATTGGAAACGGTTTCCATATATCGAGAAGCCTGAAAAGCACGAAACCTATTATGACATTGCGCATTGTGATATGGTGTCCAGCAAGTGTTACGCACATTCCGGCAAACTCATCTATGACTATGTAACCCGGGTCGGTTCCTTCGTACCTATACAGGTTTACGCATACAATCGAAAACAAGACAACTCCGGCACAAAAGAAAAGGTTGGCAAATGTCGACGGCACAAAATAGACTAAAGCGCACGTGACGACCGAGGCATACGTCCCGGGTATCCAGGGAAGATAACCAACATAACAGCAGGTGACCAGAAAGCGAAGAACTGAATCAAGAATTCTTCGGATCCGCATAAACCTTCTTTGCGTCGAATATTTTTTTCCCGACAACCTCCCACCCCTTGTCCCACATCCGGTAAAAACAACTCCGAAAACCTGTGTGACAGGCGGCAACCTTCTGGTCCACCATGATCAGAATGGTATCATTATCGCAGTCTATATAAAGGCTCTTGACTTCCTGTGTATGCCCCGACTCTTCTCCCTTGAACCAGATTTTCTGTCTGGATCGTGAGTAGTAATGGGCTTTGCCTGTTTCAAGAGTCAGCTCAAGTGCCTGTCTGTCCATGTACGCGACCATCAGCACATCTTTTGTCTGGTAATCTTGTGCGACCACGGGTACGAGCCCCTTTTCGTCCCATTTAATTTCATTTTGCATAACGTCTCCTGCTTTTCACCACTGTGATAGATGGATTGACTTCTTTATACTGCTGCACGTTTATAATCTGACGTTGACACCTTTTTGGCGCAGGTAATTTTTTGCATCTATAACCGTGAATTCCCGATAATGAAAGATCGAAGCTGCAAGCACCGCATCAGCTTTACCTTCAACCAGACCCTGATACAGGTGTTCGAGTGTGCCCACACCTCCAGAAGCGATGACGGGTATGTTGACGGATTCCGAGATTGTCCGGGTAAGCTCGATATCAAAACCGAATTTCGTTCCATCCCTGTCCATGCTGGTCAGAAGTATTTCTCCGGCCCCCAATTCTTCTACCTGTTTTGCCCACTTAACGGCATCAATCCCGGTCGGTTTTCTTCCGCCGTATGTATATACCTCAAAGCCTCCGTTACCTCTTTTTGCATCGATTGCCACGCAAATGCACTGGCTCCCGAATATATCACTAGACTCTTTGACGAAGAGGGGTTTTTCTACGGCAGCTGTATTGACCGTTACTTTGTCGGCCCCGGCACGGAGCGTTTCGCGTATGTCGTTAATGTTCGTGATTCCACCGCCGACTGTAAGAGGCATAAACACCTCTGCGGCGACTCTTTCCACGACATCGATGATCGTTTTTCGTTTCTCATGGGAGGCGGTTATGTCGAGGAAGCAGAGTTCATCGGCCATCTGTGCTTCATAGGCTTGTGCGTTCTCGACAGGGTCGCCCGCATCACGTAGCTCAAGGAAATTTGTGCCTTTTACCACCCTGCCTTCCTTCACGTCCAGACAGGGAATTATTCTCTTAGTCAGCATAGCCCGCTGCTTCTTCGATGCTGATAAGGCCTTCGTAAACTGCCTTACCCAGTATCGTGGCCCATACGCCGGAATCTTTCAGTTTTTTTACATCATCGATGCTTGTTACCCCTCCCGATGCAATGACGGGAAGTTTCGTCACGGAAGCTAATTCCCTTAGTCCCTTGTAATCAGGTCCGCTCAGCATTCCATCCCGTTCTATACTCGTGCATAGAATCGCCATGATGCCAACGTCTTCCGAAACGGCAAGAATCTCACGGACATCTCTGGTTACCGTTGTTTTCCAACCCCGCGCCATGGGTTTGCCATCAAGAAGATCAAGCCCGAGAACTATATTTTTGAATGGGCTTAATTTCCTGAGGAAATCACTATCCTCTAAAGCCCGTGTACCTATGATAATACCATTGATTCCGGTGTCCGTATAAAATTGAATGTCATCAAAATCGCGTATACCGCCTCCGACCTCCATGTATTCCTCTGTTTCAAGCCGCAACTCTTTGATCAATTCATGATGGACTCTTCTGCCGGTTCTTGCCCCGTCCAGATCTATAATATGGAAATCGCGGGCGCCCATCTTCCGCATTTCACGGATTTTGACAACTGGATTGTCGCTGTATACGGTGACTTTCGAAAAGTCACCTTTCTTCAGCCGCACGCACTTACCATTCATCAAGTCCATAGCAAAGAGCGCCTTCATTGCAGAACCTCCAGCAGGTAATCCGTTCCTTTATTTATTGCTTCCTCTGCCATCTCTTCAACAGAAATCCACTTGCCGCCCCTCCGGAAGAACTTACCAATTCCGAGGACATTCTGACTAAGAGACTGCTGGTCTTCATCAAACACAAAGGTGCGTCCTACAATATTTCCCTGCATGACATGCATGTGCAATCCTACGCCGGCCGGCTTATCGACTGCGAAATTGCCGCCTTTCCTTTCCTGGAAACGATATATCAGAACGGTTATGTGCGATTGATTGCCCCTACCGTCCTTGAATCCGATTCCGCGTTCTGTCAGCGATTGCCGCAATTTGCTATTCACTATATTTTCGGCTTCACTGTGGATGATCCCCGGATTCATAAGCTTGCCGCAGTACTTGCACGCGTGGATATCAGTTTTTTCTGGTGCGACCCGCTCAACAACAATGCCGAGATCACCTTCCGCAAATGATGTTCGACACGCAGAAAGAAACAGGAATGCTATGGCGGCATATGTGGCAATCAAGAAAAAATGTCTACGCCGGTTTTGATTTAACATACATAATTTTATAGGAAATCCGCAATAAAAGGAAGTGAAATCCGCACTGAGTTTCTGCGAGCGGCTTGTCATCGAATTGCAATTAGAGTATTATACTGCCAATGCGTTTTATATTCTTTTTGCTGTGTCTTTTTCCATTCTGTCTTGCCGCTGCCGAACCAGAAAATGTCTCGGCTCCTTCATACCTTCTCGTCGAAATGGATTCATTTCAAATAATAGCCGGAAAGGATTATCACAAGCGACTTCCTCCCGCCAGCACTACAAAGGTGATGACGACCCTTCTTGCGCTTGAAAAATTGCAGGGCAGCGAAAGCGTAATCCCGACGCAAGACGTAATAGCGATTTCCGCCTCAAAAATGAATCTTGTCCCTTCACGATCATACAAATCGCTTGATCTGATGACAGGGGCGATGGTTGAATCGGCTAACGATGCGGCATATGCTCTTGCGGTACATATAGCCGGGACAGAGAACGGTTTTTCTGCCATGATGAATCAAAAAGCCCTTTCGCTTGGTGCGATTGACACCAATTTCATAAATGCGTCCGGGCTGCCCGCAGACGACCAATATACAACATGTTACGATCTTGCGCTCATCTTCAAGGAAGCCCTTCTGAATCAAAAATTCCGTCAGTTGATCGGAACGCAGTATTTTGAATTTGAGGACGCCAAGAGACGTGTTAAATATAAGAACCATAACAGACTGCTTTTTTGTTTTCCCCCATCTATAGGAGGAAAGACGGGTTACACACGAAAGGCAAGACATACCTATGTCGGAGCATTTGAAAAAGATGGTAAAATATACATTCTGACCATGCTCGGCAGCAACAATCTGTGGAATGACAGCGTACAAATTCTAAGAACACTGTATGATCGAGTTCCTACCAGTGAAGAAATCAGACTTGCAAAATCTAATGCGATCAGCCTCACATCCTATCACGTGGTGAAAAAGACTAAGAAGCCCGTCCTGAAAAAGAAGACGCCCCTCCCTAAGAAAAAGAGCGTGAAAACCAAAAGGGTCAAAAGAACTCATAGATAATATGAGGTGCAGAGCACTCCTTACCTTTGTATTTCTTCTTTTCTTTACGACAAGTTCATTGTCTTTTGCACTCACCTATGATGACGAAAAAAAATACGGCAGACAAATTCACAGACAAATAATACAATCCGCCCCGGTCAACACTGATCCTTACGTTTTTTTCACTGTTGAGAGTGTAAGAGTTCGCCTTGCGGAAAAGGCAATGCTTCCTTTCCCTATCACGTTAACAATAATAGATTCTGAGACCATTGATGCATTCGCGACCATGGGAGGTTATGTTTACATCACGACCGGCCTCATTGGCATGTGCGAAAAGGAAGAAGAATTCGCCGGCGTATTGGCGCATGAGATGGCGCACATCAAGAAGCGTCATATTTCCAGACGAATGGAAAAGGAGAAATATCTTAACATAGGCATGATTACCACAATGCTCTTGAGTATACTGGCCGGAGGCGGACAGGCTTCAGAGGCGATACTCGCGTCCGGCATGGCAGGTATGCAGGCGATGGCGTTGAATTACTCCCGAGAAGATGAAGAAGAGGCCGACAGGGAGGGGTCCACCATTGCTGATAAGGCAGGGTATGGTGGGTTGGGGAGCGCCGTGTTTCTCAAAAGACTCAGGCTGGCGGGCCTGGAAAAAATGCTCCCGCAGTATCTGCTCACGCATCCGTACCCTGACGCGCGGATAATTCTCCTTGAAAACATGTGGAAGAAAAACACTGTCACTACAGAAACGCCGCTCTTCCGGTATCTGCCGGCACGCATACAGGTGCTCCACACTTCTGCGAGGGCAGGTGGTGACGATATGCTTATTAATCGTTACATGAAGAATGAATCGGACCCTCTTAGTAATTACGCAGCGAGCCTTGTCCATTCCATGAAAGGCAATTCAGAGGAGTCGATAAAGACTATCGGAAAAAATGAATCCGGTTTCAAGCTGCTGTTCACCGGCGAGATGCTGATTAACGCGCGGAGATTTTCTGAAGCAGTTGATATGCTGAAAAACCAGAATGATCCTGTGGCCCGTTTTCTTTTTGGAAAGGCTCTTGAGGGCCAGGGTAAGCATGAAGCGGCGATTTCGGTTTTTGTGGATCTTGCCGTGTACGGGAATGTGCTACCGGAAATCTATTACAGGCTCGGTATGCTCTCGGGAAAGTCGGGCTTTGAAGGAAAAGGGTATGATTATCTCGGACGGTACTACTTCGAAACAGGCAAATTCGCTCTCGCGAAAACAAATCTTGAGAAGGCAGTATCCCGATACGGCATCAATTCATCTGAATCCAAAGAAGCCCTGCGGCTTCTCGACACTATGAAAGCAGAAAAAAAATTGTATGATTGAGAATCATAATGACATAAAAGAGAGGGAAAAATGATGGAAAGCAGGACAGCTAAATACATTGTAAGCCAACTAAAGCCCGGTCTTTTTGATAGTGATTTCAATGAACGATACGCAAAATGGGCAAAAAGGGTGCTGTGGCTTGACAATGGGGTGGTCGAAGGCGCGTTTCAGATGAACTGTTCCTGGTATATGAAACCGTCGGACCAGAGTATGCTGCAGGGAAGCGGACATACACATGCCTGCGATGAAATACTCGGCTTTTTTGGAAGCAATCCCGATGATCCGCATGATCTGGGAGGCGAGATCGAGTTTTGGCTTGAAGACGAGAAGCATATCATCACAAAGAGCAGCCTCGTATTTATACCTAAAGGCATGAAGCACTGTCCCTTGATTATTCGGCGAGTCGACCGGCCTATCTTTCACTTCAGCACAGTTACCGACGGCTCGTATGCATACACAAAGGCTGTACCTCAAAACCCGTGAAAATGAAGCATCTTTCCTGTACGGCAAATGCAGGTAGAGATGTCACTTCATGCAAGGTGTATTATAGCGGCGCAGGTGCGTATATCAAATTCCAAATCTCAATTTCCAAGATTCAAACAAATATCAAACGGAAAAAGTTATAGCAAAAGAAATACCCGGGGCAATGTGTTCCGGTGCAGGCGCCCGTGACCACATTATTAATTAAGTTTTAGTTTTGTGATCTTGAGAAGTTTTTGTTTTTATTTGGAATTTGGAGGTTGAGATTTGAAAGTGACCGTGTTTATGCAGTGATCCACTCCTATTGAAATGCCTTTCTTCTCTTGCGGCGAGTAGGATTGGGTATGTATAGATCGATTACGTCGTCAACCGTAATTACGCCTTTGATCCGGTTTTCTTCATCAACGACGGGTACTGCGATAAAATCGTATTTCGAGATCAGTTGCGCGATTTCTTTCATTTCGGCATCAGGATGAACGTATTTAATATTCTGAGTCATAAGATCGGACAATTTCATGTCCAAAGGACTCGTCATAACTCTTCTGAGTGACACGATTCCAAGCAGATGATCCTCGTCATCAACGACGTAGATGTAGTAAATAAACTCAACATCGGGCACGAGCAACCTCATACTGGTAAGAGTCTCCTCAATGGTCATGTCGGGGGAAAAATCCAGCAACTCGGTTGTCATAAGACCGCCCGCCGTATCATCTTCGTAACCCAGGAGGTCTTTTACTTCTTGAGCGTCCTCAGATTCCATCAGGGACAACAGTTCCTGTGATGTCTCCTCCGGCATGTCACCCAGCAGGTCGGCGGCTTCGTCGGGTGGCATTTCTTCCAGAATGTCGGAGATAGTCTCTTTATCCATCTCATTCAAGATGTTCTCCCGCACTTCAGCGGAGACTTCGTGAAGGGCTTCTCCCACGAGTTCGTCATCGACTGAGGAAAGTATTTCCCTGATCTGCTCGGGAGGTATATCGCTCAAGATCTGCGCAAGGTCTGACGGATGCATTTCCCCCAGTTGCCTTCTGGCTACATTGAGTGTGAGGTTCCTCAAGCCAGGATCAATTGTCTGCAGGAATCCCCAGTTTATTATGTGCTCCTTGATGGGTTTATTGAACACTGCAAACGCATTCTGAATGGCTTTGCCGCCATCCACACGCCTCAATATACCGTTTATGCCGACATCTATGCCCATAACACATACCCCTCCGTCACATTCGCCGAGCTTCAGATCATTAACGCGTACTATTTTTGCGCCGTTCACATCGAGGATCTGCTTGTCGAGAATGTGTTTCTTTACGAGGATGTCATCTTCCTTCAGCTCGTATTCTTTAAGGGCGTGTTCGCGGGAGGTAACCGTTATGACGTATCTGTTAAAAAGATTCAGATAGTCTATGGGAAATTCATAGAGTTGTTTTCTATTTTTAATAATCAGTTTCACTACGCTGGGCGATCTTGTGCCGGGTACAATGGCCATGTCCCAGAGGGCACCGATTTTTTTCCCGTACTCGTCTATGACATCTTTCTTCAACACTTCACTGAGATACACATCTGCTACATATGCCATGAGGGTAATTGTAACACCGCATAATATCAATGGCAATCGTTTGTTGAAGAGAACAAGTTGTCTTCAAAAATACCACTGCTGTATTTCGTGGAGCTGACGAGAGCCCTATCTATGGTAAAAGTCAGCGTGCCCCGGGGTTATTTATTGTGTCGGGTGGACTGGAGGTAATCCAGAGTCTCATCAAGGTGAGAGGAGACTAAGCACCTTCTGCTCTACAACGTCTACCGTAATCGGGACTCTATCCTGGGCTAATGTGCAATGTCTGCCTCGCGGGTGCCATATGGAAGGATCGAAATCCGTGAAGATAGTGATTGTGAACAGACCGCACGCCCCGGCCAGATGAGCCATCCCGGAGTCGTTAGAAACAAATACCCCGCCTGTTGAGTAAAACCGTCTTACTTCCGTGAGGTCTTCGTATGCGACCTTCCGGGCAACTTGAAGCGTTGATCCGAGGGGTAGCTGGACGATGACGTCAACGCCTCTCTTCTCTAAAGACGCGTAGAGCTCAAGGAAATTGGCTACAAGCCATTTCTCCTTTATGAATCCCTGCTCGGGGTAGAGGATCACTCGTTTGGCCTCCCTCTCATCGATGGTCTTTTTCAACGGTCGAATGCCGTTTCCTTCCAATTGGAGCAGTTGATAATCTTCTATGTGCACCCCTTTCTTGTCCTTATTCCGGTAAGAGACATCTTGCAACGTCTCACCGAAAGCACCATCGGGATACATGTCGATAAATATGAGTTCCTCTTCAGAGAACTGCTGCCACCTTCTACGGAGAATGCCGTGGACATCTTTTCCGATGAAAATAATACGTTTCCAAACGGGTCCGCCGAGTTTCTCTGAAAACAGATACAGCCATTTTCGAGATTCGATACCTTCGACTTTAGTGAAATATTCGCCGAAGAGGTTGATGAAGCGGCGGTTCCCAAGGGCCGTCAGATTACCGTCAAATTGTATTTGTAAGGTGTAGAAGACAGATTCGGAGAGACAGACGTCACCCAATCCACCCAAATGAATTATCAGGTTTTCGCTCTTATCCAATGGGCTTATTCGGAGTGATTATCCCTTCTTCAGAGAATCGTTTCAGAAGGGCCTTGAGGAATTCATGTTTAATTGAAAAATGCGATTCCCAGTCTCTTGCCTTGAGAGAGACTGAGCAACGCACGCCTGTTTCCGTCAGAGCGTCAAAGCGCACTACCGGTTCATGTGAAATTATGGCGGCTGGGGAGTCCTGGGTGATCCTTCTCGCGGTCTCCAGCGCTATGCTTTCCACTTTGCCAAAATCGGCGGTTGAGGGAAGTACTATCTGCACGGAGAAGACCACGTTACTCACGGGTCGTGCAAAATTTGTTACTGTTGCCGCAGCCGCCTTCGCGTTCGGCACGATAATGATATTCAGACCAGGCGAAGAAATAGACATTGAACGCCATGTAATATCCTGAATTGTGCCTTCTTCTCCCGAGTCGAGTTTAATATAATCGCCCGGCTTGATTTCTTTTGACGCGATTATATGCAGGCCTGCAAAAAGATTTGAGAGCGTATCTTTCAGCGCGAGTGCCACGGCCAACCCGCCGATGCCGAGAGCGGTAATCAGCGGTGTAATGGAGATGCCAAGCACATTGAAGATGACCAGCATTCCCGCGACAATAATTGCACCTCTGAAGACTCCGAATACTATGCCTGTTGCAGGGACCGGAATGTCGGATTTCTGCATACAATGTTCAAAGATTTTGACCAGAAGATTCGCGATCGCGATGGTTATGGAGAAAATGAGGATTACGGATATTACTTTGTCGACATAGGGCATATATCTTCGAGGAAGCTCAGAGATTTCTATCCCTATGTACAGGCCGATCACGATACACCAGAAAACAGACGGGATTTTAAATACCCTTATGATTATCTCGTTAACACGCGCTCCGGTTCTGTTCATCCATTTTCGCAATGCACTGATTGCGATTGCCCTGATCAGAAACATCACTATAATGGCAAGTGCTGAGACAATGGCAGGTGTCAGCAGCGTTTGTAACAGGGATGGCAGAGCAGGGCGCACCATGGAATGTCAATATTGTACTGAAAAATGAACAGAGTATCCAGCCAAAGTCTCAGTGCTGGGAAAGGAATTCCTTCTGATCAAAATCTGTACTCACTTTCGCCTTTCCAGACAAAAGCAGGTATGATACATTCTCGTATGCAGGTAGTCAAGCCAACAGCGCTGTGTCGCGGAGATAAGATCTGCATTGTTTCGCCTGCTTCTCCTAATTGGACACCGGGCAGCTATGAAAAAGGAAAGCGGTTCATCGAAGACATGGGATTTGAGGTCAGCGCTGGCCGTTATGTTGACAGCAGACACCTGCTTTTCGCCGGAGAAGCAAAAAAGCGGGCTGAGGATATGAATACCGCATTTGGAGACAAATCGGTTAAGGCAATCTTTTGCAACCGCGGTGGAACGGGGACGTCTCACATTCTTCCATATATTGATTTTTCGATAATCAGAGAGAATCCCAAGATACTGGTTGGCTATAGTGACATTACGGCCCTGCAAATTGCGATACTCAGAGAAACGGGGCTGGTGACTTTCTACGGTCCCATGGTGTCCACTGATCTAGACCGAACGCCGAATGAATATACGGTAAACTATCTGTTTCACGTTCTCGCAGAGAATAAAGACAAAACAGAACTCAGAAATCCACCTCGAAAAGGTGTTCTTACAGTATATGAGGGCGCTGCAGAGGGCCGGTTAGCCGGTGGATGCCTTTCTGTAGCGGCCGCCACACTTGGTACCCGGTATGAACTGGAGACGAAAGGCAAGATCTTGTTTTTTGAAGACATAGATGAAAAGCCGCACAGGATAGACCGATACCTTATGCAATTAATTCTTGCCGGCAAGCTGCAGGAGTGCGAAGGTATTATTTTGGGCGCATTTACGAGATGTAATTATCTCAAAATGGATGTCTACGAGAAATACAAGGTCAACCTGATGGACATTATTAAAGATCGCATTCTCCCATTGCGGAAACCCTGCATTTTCGGACTTCAGTTCGGACACGTACCAAAGAAGATGACAATACCGATGGGCGCGAAGGCGTGGCTTGATGCAACACACGGACGTGTAATAATAGAGACGGCGGTGCAGTAGTAACTCATATCGAAGAAATGAAAAGGACCGACCCCATAGAAATCAACAGCCAATTTCAAAGGGCGCTGGATCTCATGGAAGGCGCGAGTCAGCATGTTTTCATTACAGGCAGGGCGGGAACCGGGAAGTCAACCCTCCTTGACTATTTTCGAACGACAACGGAAAAAGAAGTCGTAGTTCTTGCACCGACAGGCGTTGCAGCATTGAATATATCGGGACAGACGATCCATTCATTCTTCAATTTCAAACCGGACGTGACGCCCGAAAGAATCAAGAAGACCAACGGAGCTTATGCCGCGCTCTATAGGGAAATTGACACGGTTGTCATTGACGAAATTTCGATGGTCAGGGCCGATCTGTTTGATTGCGTGGAGAAGTTCCTCCGTCTGAATGGCCCGCACAGGAAGGAGTTGTTCGGGGGGGTTCAGATGGTATTGATCGGCGATCTTTATCAGCTCCCGCCGGTGGTTACAGCGAGTGAAAAAGAAATCTTCAGTCAACATTATGAAACGCCGTATTTCTTTTCTGCACGCGTATTCCAGGATGAGACATTCAAATTCGAATTTGTGGAACTCGAGAAGATATATCGCCAGACGGAGCCGGAGTTTATCGGTCTTCTCAACAGAATCCGAAACAGAACCTGTACGGATGATGATCTGGAAAAACTAAACAGAAAGCATGATGCCGGCTATGAACCTGTCGATGATAAATTCTGCATTACGCTAACGACTACGAATGATTTTGCTGCAGAACGAAACCTGCAGAAGCTGGATTCCCTGTACGGCCCCGAGATATATTTCGGCGGAACGATGAGCGGCACTTTCGATAAGACTTCGCTTCCAGCGGAGGAGAACCTGAAGGTGAAAATTGGAGCCCAGGTCATGCTGTTGAACAATGACAAATACGGCCGGTGGGTAAACGGCACCCTGGGGATCATCCATGGCACTGGTGTGGACGAAGAAGACCACAAAATCATTGAAGTGCAACTCGAAACCGGTGCCGTTGTGGATGTCACTATTCATACATGGGAGATGTTTGAGTATATCTACGACAGAGCGACGAAACAGATCAGCACCCGAAAAACGGGTTCGTTTACTCAATATCCGCTGAGGCTCGCCTGGGCGGTAACGATTCATAAGAGCCAGGGGAAGACATTTGAGAATGTAGTCATTGACATTGGACGGGGGGCGTTCGCGCACGGTCAGATATATGTCGGTTTGAGCCGGTGCACGAGTTTCGACGGCATCGTGCTCACGAAGCCGATTACAAAAAATCAGATACGCATGGATTGGCGTGTTACGAATTTTATGAGCAGCCTGAAATATCGGAAGGCTGAAGAAAAAACTGATACAAATGAGAAGAGGAGAATCATCGGAGATGCCATTCGCCGTGGCATTGATCTTGAGCTTACCTACCTGAAACCCGACGATACGCGCTCAATACGTTGCATCAAGCCGATCACAATTGAAAGCATGGAATACAAGGGAAAAACATTTGAGGGCCTGCGGGCATATTGTCGTTTGCGCGGCGAGCAGCGAACATTCCGCATCGACCGAATTCTGGAGATCGCCTACAGCGCGGGGGATTAGATGGAGACTATGGAAGAGCTAAACCTCTCTCGTCCCCTCGTCCGTTATAGGAGCCGGAAGGTTTCCATTCGAGCAACGTTACACAGAGAATCATGAAGACTGCCGATATAGTGGCTGGAGCCGCTCTTTTCTCATCAAACAGCGCCGGCGTCAGACCACCGGCTATGCCGCAATTCTTTAGAGTGCCAGCAGGATTCAAGGCAAAAGCTCTGTTCGGCAGGAGCATTCTCTTGGCATGCTAATAGTCGGTTTGGCCCATTTATGCAACCAGGACGATAAGAATGTTACAGCGGCAAGGCCGGAGCTCTGTTGCAGGGTTATGGGTTGACATTCAGGTGTGTATATCCTATTATCAAATCACTGTTTTCGTGAAGGAGTGACAGAATGGAGGACACCAGAAGCATTGAAGAACAATATAACGAGGCTCGTATTCTTCACAAGTCATTGGATGAAAAGCTGCAACTGCTCCAGGCCAAGTCGTATTTGACCGATGACGAAGAGCTGGAAATAAAACTCCTGAAAAAAAGGAAACTGCACTACAAAGACATAATGGAAGATTTGAAGGCTAAATTAGCGTAGGTAGAAACCTGCATTCTATGATGTATGGACAAAAAATGGCCCACAGTGATCTGCGGGCCATTTGTATGCCAATGTTCTGCCATTCGCTGCATCAGGAGGGCAGTACCTTTCCTTTCGTCCTCATTACGATCGTTTCAGGCGTAACATATTGAGAGCAATCTCCGCAAATCCAACCTTCTTCCGAATCCTGTGCGCTCTCCAGGGGCCTGATTTCCTGGCACCACGAGCACCTGATGTCTGTTGCGCCATGCGCCAGAAGCTGCATCCTGCGTGAAGGCGGCGCTGCCTTGAGAACTAAAGTTCTGTCACTGTCAGTTTCTTCTTCCAACAGTCCCAATTCCAAATCATCGTACTCATCAAACTTTTCTGCTGTATTTCTTCCTTTTTTCATTTAACCGCTCCTTATTCTGAGGGTTCCCACCCGAACTACATTTTGTTAGACTATGCAATAAATATGCCGCACGTTCAAGAATCGACAGATCGAAATCTCTTTCTTCTTACTCACATATGGGGCCCGTTGAAATGTTGTTTCTAAGATGTTACACAATTGTCGAGGATGATAGCATTTTTCGACATTTAAGTCGAATTAAAACGACCTGACACCTGCAGGGGGGGTAAAGCAATCTGTGTCAAAATAGATCGCCGTTTAGTAGCGGCGTGGATATCACAAAGTGCAGTCGGAAAACTGCATGCAGCTTCTAAATGCTGAATATCTCTTTCTGATTTCTTCGTATCCCAGCGTTTTGATCCGGTTAATACTGAAATCTTCCACATTAAACGACGCCATGACGGTTCCCATGACAATGGCCTGTTTGATACTGTCGAAACTGCATTGGCCCACGTTCGCGAGGTAACCCATGAATCCGCCGGCAAATGTATCGCCCGCCCCGGTAGGATCAAAAACATCCTCCAATGGGAAGGCAGGTGCGAGGAAGAGTTCTTCTTCATTCATCATGAAAACTCCGTATTCGCCCCTCTTCACGATCACACATGAGGGCCCGGCTGAAATAAGTTTTCGCGCGCCCCTTACCAGGTTATGTTCTTTCGTAATTTCTCTCAATTCCCCTTCGTTGATAATAAGCATCTGGACTTTTTCAATCACTTCCATCAAGCGCTCGAACTTGTTTTCGATCCAGAAGTTCATCGTATCGAGTACAATACTTCTCGGTTCGTGTACCTGTCCTATGACGTGCAGTTGAAGTTCGGGGTCGATGTTTGCAAGAAAGACAAATTCAGCTCCACGATATTCTTCAGGAACTCTGGGTTTGAAGCTCTCGATCACGTTCAGTTCCGTTTTCAAAGTAATAGCTTGATTCAGATCATAGTTGTACTTCCCCTGCCATCGAAAAGTCCTGCCATCCTTCACCACATCAAGTCCGGACATGTCGACGTTTCTTTCTTTAAGGAAGGCGATATCATCCGTTTGAAAATCATTGCCTACGGTTGCAACAATCCCCACGTCCGTGAAGAAGCTAGCGGCATTCGTGAAATGCAGGGCTGATCCGCCGAGCACATTCTCGACTTTTCCGAATGGTGTCTCTATAGAATCGTAAGCTACTGTTCCAGCAACGAGCAGCTTTATCACGTGCCCATCTCCCATGATGCAAGATATTGCTTCTGCTGTTTTGTCAGTTTATCGATTGTAACACCGGAAGCAGCCAGCTTCAGCAAAGCCACCATCTCATCGATTTCCTTCGGAACGGAATAGACTCTCTTTTCGAGCTTATCGGCATTCTTCCACATATATTCCGAGCAGAGGGACTGGTTTGCAAAACTCATATCCATTACATCGGAAGGATGTCCTTCTGCGGCAGCAAGGTTTACAAGACGACCTTCACCGAGGATAAATATCTTCTTACCGTCAGGCATTGTATATTCATCGATAAACTCCCGGAACCTTCTTTTTGATTTCTTCATTTTCTCCAGCGAGTCAAGATCGATCTCAACATTGAAGTGTCCTGAATTTGCCACGATAGCCCCGTCCTTCATCTTTTGAAAATGCTCTCTTGTGATTACGTGGATATCACCGGTAGTAGTAACGAAGATATCACCGATCTCCGCAGCTTTATTCATTTCCATTACTTCAAAGCCGTCCATGTGTGCCTCAAGTGCGCGTAGCGGGTCTACTTCGGTCACGATTACGCGTGCGCCGAGGCCTTTTGCGCGCATCGTCACTCCCTTGCCGCACCAGCCATAACCGGCAAGTACGAATTTTGCACCGGCAAACAGGACGTTCGTGGCGCGTAAAACACCATCAATAGTACTCTGGCCTGTTCCGTACCTATTGTCGAACATGTGTTTGGTTTGGGCATCATTTACCGCAACAATCGGAAATCGAAGAATATTTTCCTTTTCCATACTTTTTAAACGAATGACGCCGGTTGTTGTCTCTTCCATTGATCCGACAACGCCTGTAACCAGGGACTTCCTTCCTTTCGTGTCAAGTCCTGTTGCCCAGTTGCGGATCGCACTATGAAGGGCATCAAACTTTTCGAGGGCGATCATATGAAGTGCGCCGACGAGGTCTGCGCCGTCGTCCATCGTTATATTCGGCATAAAAGCGAGTGTTTTCATCAGATGCTCGTAGTACTGCTGTTCATTTTCGCCTTTAATAGCAAAGGCAGGAATATGAAAATATTTCACAATGGCGGCAGCAACATCATCCTGTGTGGAAAGCGGGTTTGAAGCGCAAACCGCTACCTCCGCACCTCCGTCTTTCAAGGTCTTCACAAGATTCGCCGTTTCAGTGGTAACGTGCAGACAGCATGAAATCCGCGCCCCTTTGAGGGGCTTTTGCCGCCGGAACCTTTCCTGTATCTTTTTCAGGACAGGCATACGCCTGGCAGCCCATTCAATTCTCTCTAATCCACCTTCAGCAAGCTTTATGTCCTTTACGTCATACTCCATAACTATCCTCCAAAAATCGATATCGGCTTCACAAACGCAACGGCCAAAGCGCAGGCGTTGCTCAGCCTGTGTGGAATGTGCGGGATGCTTATATTCCGGCAGCCTTCCTGATTGCGTCGACCATATCGAGCTGTTCCCACGTAAACCCGGGTTCATTTCTCCCAAAGTGTCCACAGCAGGCGGTCTGTTTGTAGACGGGCCGCAGCAGGTCGAGTTTTTCTATAATTTTTCGCGGCCTCAGATCAAAGACTTCCTGAACTATTTGCGAAATTTTATCAGGGCTTATTTTATAAGTCCCTTCGGTATCAATCATGACGGAAACCGGGCGGGCTACCCCGATTGTGTACGCTATTTGGATTTCGAGCTTGTCTGCCAATCCGGCGGCCACGAGGTTTTTTGCTATATAACGTGCCATATAAGAAGCACTTCGATCAACCTTCGAAGGATCTTTTCCGGAGAAAGCCCCTCCTCCGTGCCGTCCTCCTCCGTACGTATCAACTATTATTTTTCTTCCTGTCATACCGCAGTCACCTTTTGGCCCGCCCACAACAAATCTGCCGGTGGAATTGATGTAAATTTTTGTTTTTGAATCCATCAGGTTTGCCGGAATGATTTTCTTTATGACTTCTTCGGTTACGCCTTCACGTATGGTATCATTTGTTACATCAGGATTATGCTGCGCCGCTATGACAACGGAATCAACTCTAACCGGTTTCTTGTCCACGTATTCAATGGTCACCTGGCTCTTGCCATCCGGTCTCAGAAAATTCAGTATCCCCTTCTTGCGCACCTCCGCCAATCTGGCAACCAATTTATGCGCGTACATAATAGGCATCGGCATCAATTCGGGCGTCTCATTACATGCATAGCCAAACATAAGTCCCTGATCCCCGGCACCCTGTTCATGTTCGTTTGATTCGTTAACGCCGATTGCGATGTCGGGTGATTGTTCATCGATTGTGGTGAGTACTGCACAGGTCTCCCAATCAAAGCCCATAGATGAATCGTTGTATCCGATTTCCTTGACGGTTTGTCTCACGATGTCCGGGATATTGACGTATCCGGATGTAGTAATCTCACCACCTACAAGGGCCATGCCGGTGGTCACATATGATTCACAGGCAACCCGTGCCTTCGGGTCCTGTTCAATTATCGCATCAAGTATCGAATCTGATATCTGATCTGCTACTTTGTCGGGGTGCCCTTCGGCCACCGATTCTGACGTATACAGAAACTTACTCATTCCCATGTCAATACCTCCATACGTGTTTTATGAGATCATCTGATCAACTTTCGTTCAATCTGACAAAATCTTTTGGAAATAACCGGACCATTTCACTATTGAGCAGCATCTCTCCCTGTTCCGGAGAATCCTGTTTCATAATCTCTTCGAGCAACTCCCTGCAGTAACCGTGGTCCAGGCCCCTGATCATTTTCTTTGCTCTTGGAATCGAATACGGATTCATGCTTATTTCATCAAGCCCCAGTCCGAGTAAGACCGGAATATACAAAGGTTCTCCGGCCATTTCTCCGCATAAAGCTGCCTGGATATGATGAGAGTGCGCTTCGTCGACAACCTTCTTTATCATTCTGATTACGGCAGGATGCAAAGGCTCGTACAAATATGACACATATTCGTTTACCCTGTCAATTGCCAGTGTATATTGAATAAGATCGTTGGTCCCTATACTGAAAAAATCCGCCTCCCGGGCCAGCTTATCGCTGATCATACATGCAGATGGGACTTCAACCATTATCCCGACCTTGATATTCCTGTTGTAACTTATCTTCTTAAGACTCAGCTCTTCCATGCATTCTGCAATAATGGATTTTGTCTTTCTCAGTTCATCAACCCCGGAAACCATCGGAATCATAATTCTTAAAGGACCATAGGCGCTTGCGCGCAGAATGCCCATAAGCTGTGCCTTAAAAAGAGGGATTTCTTTGATGCAAAGCCGGATCGCCCTCAAACCCATGGCCGGGTTGATTTCCTTTGGCACATTGATCTCTGATACGAATTTGTCCCCCCCTATGTCCAGGGTCCTGATTGTGATATATTCAAGCGTCTTATTCTCCGCGAGTTTTCTGTAGATGTGATAATGGTCGGTCTCAGTCGGCAGGTCTTTGCGGGAAAGATAAATGTACTCGGTTCTATAAAGGCCGATTCCCCGAGCACCGTACTTTTCCACAATGTCAAGTTCCGTGAGTAGTTCTATGTTGGCGCCCACCTTTAGCCTGAACCCGTCTTTTGTTTCGGCTCCCAAGCGCGCTATTTTGAGATATTCCTTTTTTTGACTGCGTAAACGTACCTGCCTTGCGGCATATTCCTTCTGAACTTCTTTCGAAGGATTAATGATAACGACGCCCTCATCACCATCGATAATGATGAAATCATTGTTTTTTACAAGACTCGTAATGTTGCCCACCCCGACTACAGCAGGTATTTCGAGAGCTCGTGCTACAATGGAAGTGTGAGATGTCCTTCCACCTACGTCCGTCACAAAGCCGGAGATTCGATTAAGATTGAGTTGTATCGTATCCGCCGGCGAAAGGTCATGCGCGACGATAATCGATTTTCCTTTGACGCTTTTTTTATCGATATCCGGTGTTTTCCCCTTTACCAGTATTCTTGCGAGCCTTTCATAAATATGCTTTATATCCTGGCCTCTCTCTCTGAGGTACGCATCTTCGACCTTCTCAAAGCTCTTCCGGAATTTTGAGACTACTATATCAAGGGCCCATTCGGCGTTAATCTTCTCAAGCTTTATCATATCGATAACACTTTGCGAGAAGAACTCATCTTGCAGAATCATCATATGGGTGTCGATAATGAAAGCATGTTTTTTTACATCGGTATCAGGAATGCTGTCTTGAATATTCTGAAGTTCTTTGACGGATGCGAGGACTGCGTTTCTGAATCTATGCACCTCCCGTTCTACCAGTGCCGGCTTGATGTAGTGTTTTGGTATTGAGATTGCGTTGCGGTCGAGCAGGTAAACCCTGCCGGCAGCTATACCCGAAGAGACACCCGTACCTTTTAAAGGGCTTTCCAGCTCTTTAGTCATTCTTCATTGAACCCGTTATTTATCAATTCGCCCAGACTGTCAATCGCCTGTTTGTCGTCAGACCCGTCAGTCCGGATAATTACTTTACTACCGAGAGGGCACGCAAGCATCAAGAGCCCCATTATACTTTTCCCGTTCACCTGCATTCCATCTTTTTCCATCCACACGTCGGCCTTGAAATCGTTCGCCATTTTGACGAATGTTGCCGCAGCGCGGGCATGAAGCCCGAGACGATTTTTTATGGTGAATATTCCTTCCAGCATGTGTTTACTCCTTTTTTCGTGCCTTCAGGACGTCTGTGGCGAGATAAATGTTTTTTTGGCCGTACTCTGTTATGAAAGGTGCCAGCTCGCTTATACTCTTCTCTTCTCTGAAGGTAACCAGCTTAATTAGCATCGGTAGATTAACACCCGCAACCACCTCTACCTTTCCTTCCTCGAGGAATGATAGACTGATATTGGAAGGTGTACCGCCGAACATATCGGTAAGAATAATTATACCCTGACCCGTATTCACTTTTTTTAGTGCCTGCACAATCTTTTCTTTAATCAATTCTACCGGCTCATCAGGAAAAATGCCCACAGCCTCAAACTGCTTTTGTTTTCCCACTATGAGTTCTGTGGCCGCCATCATTTCTTTTGCCAGACCAAAATGGCCGACAATCACGAGACCTGTCATTTTTGCTCCTTTCTCTCCAGCTCATCGTTGACGGGGAACTTCCCGGATTTCTCGTTTGCTTTGATATTGAATTCATCCATAGTCTGGCAGACCACTCTAGTTTTCTACATCCCGATGTATGGTAGTTACACTATACCCCAATTGAGTCAGTTTTTTCGCCAGCTGATCAGTTATAAAGACAGATCTATGTTTTCCTCCCGTACACCCGAAGCAAATTGTAAGGTATGTCTTGCCCTCATGCTCAAACAGGGGAATAAGGTACAACAAAAAATCGGAAAGAAACATGAAATATTTATTAAAAACCTCGTGCGATTCGAGGTATTCGCCTATCTCCCTCGAAAGCCCTGTCTTTTCCCTGAGTTCTTCGATAAAGAACGGGTTTGGAAGAAATCTCGCATCAAGTACCATGTCTGCTTCCATGGGAATCCCGTACGCATATCCAAAAGAGAGGAGGTTTATTTTCATTCTCTGTTCCTCTCCGCCGTATTTCTTCAAGACAAGCCGCCGCAGTTCGTGCGGTATCATATTACTTGTGTCGAGCACCTGGTCGGCCATATCCCTGAGCCAGCCCATGATCTCCCGTTCTTCCTTAAGAGCGTCCTTGATGTTGGAAGAAGCCTTGAGCGGATGTGACCTCCGCGTCTCTTTATACCGACGGAGAAGCATCTGCTCGGAGCTTTCGAGAAAAATAATCTTTGCTCCGAACCTTTCCTTAATTTCTTTCAGAACGTCTTTGCCTTTCTCAAAAAATTCTCTTTCCCGTACGTCGACAACAAAAGCGCAGTCGTTCTTCTCACGCTCTGTATTCGTATAATGTTCGAGGAAACTTCTGAGGAGTATTATAGGGAAATTATCTACGCAGAAATAATCCAGATCTTCAAGTGCGCGCAGAAATGTTGTTTTCCCGGACCCGGAAATGCCACTTACAATGAGTATGTTCATTAACCTGTTCCACCTTCCATTGAATCATGCATTCTCTTTTCCAGCTCAACGGCTGTATTGATCCCGTGTTTCCGAAGAATATGATTTCTGCATGCCAGCTCTATAATGGCTGAGACATTCTTTCCCGAACTTATGGGGATTCTGACGTACGGCAAATCTACTCCGAGTACCTTAAATCTCTCTTCCTTCAATCCTACCCTTTCGTACTCGACAGTGTTGTCCCAGTCGAAAAGCTCAATCACAAGATCGAGTTTTTTCTTGTCTATCACTGAAGAGACACCAAACAGATGTCGTATATCGACAATCCCCACACCGCGTATCTCAAGCAGGTTCTTAATTATTTCGGGCGCTTCTCCGTATAAATCGATGGCGCCTATCTTTTTTATGTATACCGCATCATCTATTACAAGACGATGTCCCCGCATGATCAGTTCCAGCGCGTTCTCGCTTTTGCCGATTCCCGGACGGCCCATGATAAGCACACCCACGCCAAGAACATCCATCAATACTCCATGCATTGTTGTCGAGGGGGCTAGCCGCTCCTCCAGCAGATTGGTAATCCTATCAATAAAAACAGATGTCACGAGGGTCGTTTTCAAAACGGGAATTCCCTTCTCATCGGAGGCGGACAGAAAGAAATCGGGTATTTTCAAATTTCGGGTAATCACAAAACAGACTACATTGTTTTTACAAAGTTCTTCCACAATCTTCTTGCTATCGCTTTCAGGTAATGATCGAAGATACGATATCTCAATATTCCCGAGCACCTGGACTCGATGAGGATGGAGATAAACCATGTGACCGGTTATGACGAGTCCAAGCTTCTGAATTCTCGGATTATAGATCGTACGTGAAAGCCCCTTCTCTCCGGAAACGACTTCAAGCTCAAGGCCGTACAATGTATCGTCTATCAACTCTTGTAATGTAATACCTTTCATGTATTCCGCTTAATACGGCTCCCGTCTTCTTTACCGGCTCCGGGAACCTGTTCTCAACGAATCTGAAATTCATTGACGATCAGTCGAAAGTCAATTACGCACAGACAGAGCTACTACGGGATCTTGCTGTCAGCTTCAACCAGTGCTGTATACAGCTCATGCGCATCACCCAGTTTCAGCAGTCTTTTCCGGAATGATTTATCTCTCAGAATCTTTGAGATACGCGACAGCACTTTCAGGTGCATACTTGCAGAATCTTCAGGTGCAAGCACCAAAAAAAATATGTGAACGGGCCGCCTATCGACGGCATCAAAATCAACCCCGTTCGATGAACGGGCGGCCACACAAAGAATTTTGTCCAGTCCCTTCATCTTTCCGTGCGGAATCGCCACGCCGTCACCGATTCCGGTACTGCCAAGTTTCTCCCGCTCCATAATAACACGTATCACATCATCAGCATTGTCAATCAGGTTTGCTTTCTTCAGAGAGCTGACAAGTTCCAGGAGAACATCTTCCTTTGTCCTCCCTTGAACGTGTGCTATTACGCAGGACTCGGTCAGTATTTCGTGCAATCTCAAGGTTTTTTTCCCATCGTCTCAATGAGGGTATACTTGCCGTCTTTGCGCTTGTACATGATACAAACGTTGTCGTTTTCACTATCTCTGAATATAATGAAATTGTCCCCGGACGCGCTGAGCTGCATCGATGCCTCTTCCGGATCCATAGGTTTAGCGTCTATTGTTTTAGTCAGAATAATATTCGATACATCCGGCTCACTCGCTGTGAAAGTCTTCTTTGTTTTTGCTTCTCTGTACTTCTTCATCTTGTCCCGGTATTTAGTCAATCTTCTTTCGAGCTTGTCCAGGATCTTGTCTATTGCTGCCCTCGTATCGTCCATCACTTCATGGGCGTTTATCACCACACCGTTTATAGTGAACATAACGTCTACCCTATGCCGGTACTTTCTTTCCATGGAGAGGACTACGTGCACGTCCAACGGTGTCTCTATGTACTTCTGGAGCCTCGCCATTTTGTCTTCAATGTACGATTTAATTTCCTCATCCGGGTCAATGTGCCTGAAACTGATTGTAATCTCCATAAGGCCTCCGCTTGCAAAAATAAGGTCGCAACCCAATGATAAAGGTAGCAGATATAAACAGCCATGTCAATCTAATTCATTGAAAGTATTCGGGTAATTAGGGCACGATATCGTGGTTTCTAGTCTTCGATGCGTTCCCGGGAAGACCGTATATGAAGTATATCTCTGTACTTTGCGATAGTCCTTCGGGCGATTTGAACGTCGTTCTTTTCCCTTAACAAAGCAGCCAGTTCATCATCAGTAAGAGGCTTTTTTTTGTCCTCATTTCTAACCAGTTCAGAAATCATGTCCATAACAACATTCGTGGAAAGAGCGTCCCCCTCCGTTTTGTTTATACTCGTTGGAAAAAAGAATTTCAGTTCATACATACCCTGAGGCGTATTCATATACTTACTCGTAGTGATTCTGCTTACGGTGGATTCATGTACACCTATGTCCTGCGCGACATCTTTGAGGATGAGCGGTTTGAGAAATCGCAAACCCTTTTCAAAGAACTCACCTTGAAACTGGACTATGCTCTTCGAAACAAGATACAGCGTTCTTTGTCTCTGCTGAATACTTTTGATGAACCACTCCGCCTGTTTCACCTTGTTTTTTATGTACCTTCTTGCGTCTCCGTTTACTTTCTTATCTGCATATAAATTAATGTAATAACGGTTCAGTCTGAGTTCCGGTACATCATCATCGTTCAGAAAGACCTCGAAACCATCCTCGGTTTTGACGACATAGACATCGGGTGCAATATAGGAAGTATATTCATCACCGAAATTTCTTCCCGGTTTCGGATCGAAGTGTTTGAATTTCTCAAGAACTTCCTTCACGGTGTCCAGGGCATATCCCGTTCCTTTTGCTATTGCCTTTGAGTTATTGGTCTGGAAATAGTTGAAATAGTTTATTACAATGTTCTCAAAGATTTCGTCCTTTTCTCCGCTCGCTTCGTATTGCAGAAGAATGCATTCTTTCAGGTCGCGGGCACCAACCCCCGAAGGATCCAGTTTCTGTACTTTTCTTAGTACATGCTGCAAAGATTCCACTGGAAAACCGGAATCATTGCAAATCTCTTCCAACGAACATACCAGATACCCATTGTCATCAATATTCTCAACGATCCATTCGGCTACCAGTCTTTCCTGTGGATCAAACTGTGACAGTCCTATCTGCCACCTCAAATGGTCTCTCAGATTGTACGTCTTGCGAATCGTATTTTCGAAATCGGGCAGTTCACGGTTATCCCGGGGTACATACTCCTCAGAGGGCGAAAACCTGTCCAGCCAGTCAGCGATATCTTCATTCTTTTCTTTCTCCTGCTGAGATTCCTGCACAGGTTCTTCGGGAGTTTCTTCGCGAACTTCCAGAATAGGATTTTCCTTCATCTCCTGATCTATGGCTTCACTCAGTTCCAGTTTAGATAATTGGAGCAGTTTGATCGCCTGTTGCAATTGCTGCGTCAAAACGGGAGACAGCTTTTGTGTTTGTTTAAGTTCCAACATCGATATAAAACTCCTCTCCTAAATATACCTCTCGTACTATTCTATCATTTGCTATGTGCTCCGGTGTCCCCTCCAGCAGCACCTTGCCGTTATTCACTACGTATGCCCGATCACAAATAGGCAGGGATTCTCTCACATTGTGGTCAGAAAGCAGCAGTCCTATGCCTCTTTTTTTCAGCGACCCTATTATCTTCTTCAGATCGGATACCGAGATGGGATCAATACCTGAAAAAGGTTCATCAAGCAGCATGAACTGAGGCGATGTCATCAGCGCTCTCGCAATCTCCAATCTCCTTCGCTCTCCCCCTGAAAGAGAATCGGCATGGTTCTTCACAAGGTGATCGAGCTTGAAGGATTCAAGAATTTCGGTAATCTTGTGCTGAATGGATTCCCTGTCAACGTCCAAAAATTCAAGTATCGTCCTCAGATTATCTCCAACCGTCATCTTCTTGAAAACCGAAGGCTCCTGTGGCAGATAGGTAATCCCTTTTCTTGCTCTCATGAACATTGGCAAGTCCGTGATGTTTTCATTATTCAGCATAATTCTGCCGCCATTCGGCTTAATAAACCCTATGATCATATAGAACGTTGTAGTTTTGCCTGCCCCGTTTGGTCCGAAGAGCCCTACGGTCTCTCCTTCCTTAATGTGGATGTGCACAGAGTCGACCACTCTTCGCGCATTATACGTCTTCGATAGACCTTCAGCTGATAGTATGGTTACTTCGGGTGAAGTGATCATTGATTCAGCCTCAATTTTGGTTTATCGACGAATACCTTCCCATCTTTTGAATATTGAATAGAATTGCCCTTCATCTGCATGCTGTCTTTTGTTACCTGTGGCGAATTCGTGAACATCATTTTTCCTTCCTTAAAATGATATACCGCCTTCTCGCTTTTCGCAATAGCGCCCTTAGAGATGACATTCACCTTGTTGTAAGCCTCTACGCGTTCGAGTTCTTTTCCGTCAGAGTAGATGAGGAGCCTTGAGCAGAGCAGAGAAAGATCTTCTCCCTTGAAAACAACCTTTCCCTGGAGAATGTACAGGTCTTCTTTAAAATAGTACGTTAGCACGTCGGCTTGGAATTTGTACTTATTCTTGTTTGTCTCCAGAACCCCTGAGACATCACGCTGTAACGCTACCGTTTGCCTATTGGTATCGGCCGTGAGCCCAATACCGCGCATGTTGAGTTTGGGCCCGCTGATGTTAACTGCTGCTTGCGTGGCAGTCGTGCCCTTCTTGAAATCGAAATCCATATAATCACTTCTTAGGGTGTATTCGTTCTTGTACAGCACCTCTACGCCTTCCACCTTCCCCTTTTCCCGGTCAGTGTCGAGTGCGCCTCTTGTTCCTTTGAAGTTCACTATCGTATCGGCTTTGGGTTTGTACTGGCCTGTAAGCGTTTCGAGTTCAATCAATGGTTGATCGATGTATTTCCGCGCGACTTTGGCCTTGATTTCCCAGTCGATAGAACCTTTTCTCTCGCCGGAATATTTCACTTCCTTGAAAACAATTACTCTATCCTGCTTGATTTCAACCGGAGGGGCGATCTTATCGGGTTTTCTAACAAGAAAGTAAAGAGCCAGTATGAGGCTGGCTCCGATGCAGCCTGTAAAAACATAAATTATAATTTTTCTGTTTCCCACGTACCTTATCCACCATCACAACATATATGCGGCACACGTTCTATTTAGATAACCTTTGCCTTCAAAAGATCATGTATGTGAATAATGCCTATCGGGCGATTGCTATTCTCGTGTTCGACTACGAACAATGATGTAATCGAGAATTCCTCCATTTTCTTCAGCGCGTACGCTGCAAGCGCATCTTTTGCCACCAACTTCGGATTTTTTGTCATTATCGCTGACGCCGCTTTGTCAAACAGGCTCCTGTCATACTTTTCGATTGCTCTCCTCAAGTCGC